>NZ_JBFBJZ010000022.1:0-128936 GCF_040686255.1 Kitasatospora sp. NPDC085879
CGGCGGGCTGGGGCTCCGCGGGGGGGGGGGGCCGGGCCCGCGGCGGGGGCGGCCGGGGGCGGGCGGGGCTACGCCCCCGCGCCCCCCCCCCCCGGCGCCCCCCCCCCCCCCCCCCACGGCGGGGCACCGCCCTCGGCCGCCCGGAGCCCGGCTGGGATGATCGGTTCCGCAGACCGGAACTTCTCCCCGGGAGGGGCAATGAGCGAGCAGAAGGTGGCCGTGGTCACCGGCGCCAGCAGCGGGATCGGCGCGGCGACCGCGCGGCGGCTGGCCGCGGACGGCTTCGACGTGGTGGTGACCGCCCGCCGCACCGACCGGATCGAGGCCCTCGCGAAGGAGATCGGCGGCCGCGCCCGCACCCTGGACGTCACCGACCGGGCGGCCGTGGACGCCTTCGCCGCCGAGATCGGCCGGGTCGACGTGCTGGTGAACAACGCCGGCGGCGCGATCGGCGCGGAGAGCGTGGAGGCCGGCGACCCGGCCGACTGGCGGACGATGTACGAGGTCAACGTGATCGGCGTGCTCAACGTGACCCAGGCGCTGCTGCCGGCGCTGCGGGCCACCGGCGACGGAACCGTGCTGGTGATGTCCTCCACCGCCGCGATGGCCGCCTACGAGGGCGGCGGCGGCTATGTCGCGGCCAAGCACGCGGCGCACACCATCGCGGCCACGCTGCGGCTGGAGCTGTGCGGCGAGCCGATCCGGGTGATCGAGATCGCGCCGGGCATGGTGAAGTCCGAGGGCTTCGCGGTGACCCGCTTCCGCGGCGACGAGGACAAGGCCGCCGCGGTCTACGCGGGCGTGGCCGAGCCGCTGACCTCGGAGGACGTCGCGGACACCGTCTCCTGGGCGGTCACCCGGCCGCCGCACGTCAACATCGACCTGCTGGTGGTGCGCCCGCGCGCGCAGGCGGCCAACCACAAGGTGCACCGCGAGCTCTGAGCGTGCCCCCGGAGGGCGCGCCCCCGAAGGCGCCCCCGGAAGGGGAGGGAACTGGCTGTCGAGCGAGCGTCAACGTCACAACTTGATAGCTCGTTCGGGTGAATTTTGCCCGCTCCCTCCCCAACTGATGAGCCCTCAACTACCTTGATGGAACAGCACGGTCGCACGTCTTCGCGTCCGGCGCCCTTCCCTCCTTCCCGGTACGCCGCGCAACTCGGCAGCACCTACCTTTCGTCTCTGGAGCAACCCCCTTCCCGCCCTCACGAGGAGGACCCGCTGGCCAGCGACATCCCGCCGCAGCGCCTCGACGCTTCGACGGATCCGTCCCTGCTCGGGCTGCACCGCTTCAACGAGGCCGATGCCGGCGCCGCCGAGGAGGCCCTGCTCGCCTGCTGCGGCAGCCACCGGTGGGCCCTGCGGCTCACCGCCCACCGGCCCTACCCCGACATAGAGTCCCTGCTCGCCGCGGCCAGCGAGGCCTCCTACGACCTGCGCCCCGCCGACCTCGCCGAGGCGCTGGCCGACGAGAGCTGGATGCCGCAGCCACTGCTCGGCATGCGGGCCCCCGGCAGCCAGGCCGCGCACACCGCGCTCCGTGCGGCGCACGCCGCGTACGAGGCGCGGTTCGGCCACGTCTTCGTGGTCTGTCTGGAGGGCGTGGACCCGGAGGAGATGCTCGACACCGTGCTGACGTCGATCCGCACCCGGCTCGCCAACGACCTGGACGAGGAGCGCCTGATCGCCGCCGACGAGCTGCGCCGGATAGCGCTGATGCGCCTCGCCCACCTGGTGGCCGTGCACTCCGCGGAGGCCGGCGCCCGCTGACCCCCGCCCCGTCGCACCTTCGAGCCCCGTCGCGGTCCACCGCGGCGGGGCTCAGCGCTGGGCGGCCCGCAGCCGCGCCGCCTGCGCCCGGACGACCCGCTCGTCCGGGGCCGGGGCCGGCTCGCCCGTGGTGCCGAGCGTGGAGAAGAGCGCGAGCGCCGTCCCGACCCGGGCGACCACGGCCCTGCGGCTGAGCGCGGTGCCACCCGATTCATCCGTAAGGGTGAATGCGGTCACCGCGTCCACGCCGTCCGGGACGGCCGCGTCGGCCCGCTGCAACCGGTGCCGGACGGACACCGGTTTGGCCGGACCGCCCCGGCCGGCGCTCCCGCGGCCCTGGGCGGCCGCCGGGGTGGAGGAGTGGAAGACCGTGCAGCGGGTCAGCAGCAGGTCCAGCGCGCTGCGGACGCGCTCCGCGCCGCCCGGCTCGAAGGCGAGCAGCCCGGCGTAGACGGTGTCCCGGGGGCGGCCGGCCCGGGCCGCGCTCAGATCGGTCTCCGCGACCGGGCCGGTGCGGCCCTTGGCGGGGGCGAGCGCGTCGAGCACGGGCTGGCAGGCCGGCACGTCGGCGAGCTCGCGTGCCGCCTGAGGTGCGGTGCTCCCCGGTTCCGGGGTCATCACGGTGACCGTCCAGCCCGCGCCGAGGTCGGCGCCGGTGACCGCGGCGGCCCGCAGCCCGGCGGTGTCCAGGGCCCGCTCGGCCGGCCTCGCCGCCCGGTCCGCGGAGGCGGAGACGGTGGTGCAGCCGGCGGCCGCCAGCAGCGCGGCGCAGCACAGCAGGGCGGTCGGGCGGAGGGGCACGGCGGTCCTTCGGGTGGGCGCGGGCATGCGGCATCGGACGGCCCGCACACCGCAGTGCGACCGCTCGGGCACAGCCTGTCATGGTTCCCGGGGCCGTTAGGCCGTGAGTGCCTGATTGATCACACCTGAGCCCCCCGGAGGCGTTTCCCGACAGCGCGTCGATAGGATGCTCGCGGCCGGTGGACCGTACCCGGCCGGGCTGACCGACACCGAAGCCGGCCGAGCCCCCAATCGCTTCCGGAGGGTTTTCCGTGCCGGCTGGAACGCTGTACCGCGGCCGGGAAGGCATGTGGAGCTGGGTGGCTCACCGAGTCACCGGCGTCCTCATCTTCTTCTTCCTTTTCGCGCACGTCCTCGACACCGCGCTGGTCCGTGTGTCCCCGCAGGACTACGACACCGTCATCGAGACGTACAAGAACCCCATCGTGAACCTGATGGAGTACGGCCTCACCGCCGCCATCCTGTTCCACGCGCTGAACGGCCTGCGGGTCGTGGCGGTCGACTTCTGGTCGAAGGGCGCCAAGTACCAGAAGCAGCTGCTCTGGTCCGTCGTGGGTGTCTGGGTCGTCCTGATGGCGGGCGCCTTCTACCCGATTCTGCAGCACACTCTTCGCACCTGGTTCGGGGGCTGATCCGCGATGGCCAACGAGATCTCCGAGACTCTGGTCGTTCCCGCCGCCCAGGCCCACACCGGCCAGGGCCTCGGCACCGGCAACCCCGCCGACGCGTTCGTCGTCGAGCCGGCCCGCACGCGCACCAGGACGACCCCGCGCCGCACCCGCACCAACTTCGAGATGCTGGCGTGGCTGTTCATGCGCCTCTCCGGCGTGGTGCTGGTCTTCCTGATCCTCGGTCACCTGCTGATCATGCTGGTGCTGGACGGCGGCGTCTCCAAGATCGGTTTCGCCTTCGTGGCGGGCCGCTGGGCCTCGCCGTTCTGGCAGGGCTGGGACCTGCTGATGCTGTGGCTGGCGATGCTCCACGGCGCCAACGGCATGCGGACGGTCATCAACGACTACGCCGAGAAGGACTCCACTCGGCTCTGGCTGAAGACCCTCATGGGCGCCGCCGCGGTGTTCACCGTGCTGCTCGGCACCCTGGTGATCTTCACCTTCGACCCGAACATCTAATCGGCAGAGCCAGAGGCGCTTACCCCCATGCAGATTCACCAGTACGACACGGTCATCGTCGGCGCCGGCGGCGCGGGCATGCGCGCGGCCATCGAGTCGACGCAGCGCAGCCGCACCGCGGTGCTGACCAAGCTCTACCCCACCCGGTCCCACACCGGCGCGGCCCAGGGCGGCATGTGCGCCGCCCTCGCCAACGTCGAGGAGGACAACTGGGAGTGGCACACCTTCGACACGGTCAAGGGCGGTGACTACCTGGTCGACCAGGACGCCGCGGAGATCATGTGCAAGGAGGCCATCGACGCGGTCCTCGACCTGGAGAAGATGGGTCTCCCCTTCTCCCGCACCGAGCAGGGCCGGATCGACCAGCGCCGCTTCGGCGGCCACTCGCGCAACCACGGCGAGGCCCCGGTCCGCCGCTCGTGCTACGCGGCCGACCGCACCGGCCACATGATCCTCCAGACGCTGTTCCAGAACTGCGTCAAGCACGGCGTCGAGTTCTTCAACGAGTTCTACGTCCTCGACCTGCTGGTCAACGAGGGCCGCACGGCCGGCGTCGTCGCGTACGAGCTGGCCACCGGTGAGATCCACGTCTTCCAGGCCAAGGCGGTCGTCTTCGCCTCCGGCGGCACCGGCAAGATGTTCAAGGTCACCTCGAACGCACACACCCTGACCGGTGACGGCCAGGCCGTCGCCTACCGCCGGGGCCTGCCGCTGGAGGACATGGAGTTCTTCCAGTTCCACCCGACGGGCATCTGGCGCATGGGCATCCTGCTCACCGAGGGCGCCCGCGGTGAGGGCGGCATCCTGCGCAACAAGGACGGCGAGCGCTTCATGGAGCGCTACGCGCCGGTCATGAAGGACCTCGCCTCCCGCGACGTCTGCTCCCGCGCGATCTACAGCGAGATCCGCGAGGGCCGCGGCTGCGGTCCGGAGGGCGACCACGTCTACCTGGACCTGACGCACCTTCCGCCGGAGCAGCTGGACGCCAAGCTGCCGGACATCACCGAGTTCGCGCGCACCTACCTCGGCATCGAGCCCTACACGGACCCGATCCCGATCCAGCCCACCGCGCACTACGGCATGGGCGGCATCCCGACCAACGTCGAGGGCGAGGTGCTGAAGAACAACACCGAGATCGTCCCCGGCCTGTACGCCGCCGGCGAGGTCGCCTGTGTCTCCGTGCACGGCGCCAACCGTCTGGGCACCAACTCGCTGCTGGACATCAACGTGTTCGGCCGCCGCGCGGGCCTCGCCGCCGCCGAGTTCGCCGCGAACAACGAGTTCGTGCCGCTGCCGGAGAACCCGGCCGCGCTGGTGCAGGACCTGGTCGACGCGCTGCGCGAGTCGACCGGCACCGAGTCGGTGGCGCAGATCCGCAAGGAGATGCAGGAGAGCATGGACGCCAACGCGTCCGTGTACCGCACCGGCGACACCCTCAAGCAGGCCGTCGCCGACATCGCCGCCCTGCGCGAGCGGTACAAGAACGTCGCGATCCAGGACAAGGGCGAGCGCTTCAACACCGACCTGCTGGAGGCCATCGAGCTGGGCAACCTGCTCGACCTGGCCGAGGTCACGGTCGTCTCGGCGCTGGCCCGCGAGGAGTCCCGCGGCGGTCACTACCGCGAGGACTTCCCGACCCGCGACGACGTGAAGTTCATGCAGCACACCATGGCGTACCGCGAGGAGGCCG
Organism: Kitasatospora sp. NPDC085879; assembly: GCF_040686255.1. NCBI lineage: Bacteria > Bacillati > Actinomycetota > Actinomycetes > Kitasatosporales > Streptomycetaceae > Kitasatospora > Kitasatospora sp. NPDC085879. The sequence continues at coordinate 5,389 of NZ_JBFBJZ010000022.1, forward strand.
CCGACGGCAGCACCTCCGTCCGCCTCGACTACAAGCCGGTCGTGCAGACCCGCTACCAGCCGATGGAGCGTAAGTACTGATGAGCACTCCGACCCTGGAGAAGCACTCGGCCGCTCTGGACGCCGCCGAGGCCGGCGCGACCGCGCTGATCAACGTCACCCTGCGGATCCGCCGGTTCAACCCGGAGGAGCACCCGGACCCGGTGTGGGTGGACTACCAGCTGCTGATGGACCCGAAGGAGCGCGTCCTGGACGCCCTCAACAAGGTCAAGTGGGAGCTGGACGGCACCCTGACGTACCGCCGCTCGTGCGCCCACGGCATCTGCGGCTCGGACGCCATGCGGATCAACGGCCGCAACCGGCTGGCGTGCAAGACCCTGATCAAGGACGTCAACCCGGAGAAGCCGATCACGGTCGAGCCCATCAAGGGCCTCGCGGTCCTGAAGGACCTGATCGTCGACATGGACCCGTTCTTCCAGGCGTACAAGGACGTCATGCCGTTCCTCATCACCAAGGGGAACGACCCGACGCGCGAGCGCCTGCAGTCCCAGGAGGAGCGCGAGCGCTTCGACGACACCACCAAGTGCATCCTGTGCGCCGCGTGCACGTCGTCCTGCCCGGTGTTCTGGAACGACGGCCAGTACTTCGGCCCGGCCGCGATCGTGAACGCGCACCGCTTCATCTTCGACTCGCGCGACGAGGGTGCGGAGCAGCGGCTGGAGGTCCTCAACGACCGTGAGGGCGTGTGGCGCTGCCGCACCACCTTCAACTGCTCGGAGGCCTGCCCGCGCGGCATCGAGGTCACCAAGGCGATCGCCGAGGTGAAGCGCGCGCTGGTCACCCGCCGCTTCTGATCCGAGGCGGCAACGCCAGAGGGCCCGTCCGGTTCGTCCGGACGGGCCCTCTGGCGTTGCTGCGGCGCGGGGGCCGTCAGTCGGCGGTGCGGGCGCGCGGACCGCGCAGGCCGCGGACGCCGACGGCGCCGACGGCGATGCCGAGGACGAGGGAGGTGACGGCGAGCAGCAGGTGGACCCAGAAGAAGGCGGTCGGCTGCGCGTGGTCGCCGTTCACGAAGGCCTGGCCGCCGGAGTCCTTCCAGAGGTTCTTCACGAAGGTCGTCCAGATGATCAGGGACCACACGCCGAAGGCGGCGAGGAACCAGGAGGTACGGCGGCTGAGCTTCATCAAGGGTCCTTCACGGGCGTCGGAGCTGCTGCACGTCCAGTATGCGCAGCCCGGCCGGGCGCATCCGTTCGGGGGGAGTCGGCGACGACGGGTCGGCGGGGCGGGGCCGTGCGGGTACGTTCCGGAAATGCTGATCGACCGTCACCTCGCGCTCCGATGTGCCGCCGCATCCGCCGCCGGCCTGTTCGCCCTCGCTCCGGCCTCGGCCGCGGCCGCCCGGCCGCGGGCCGCCGCGGAGGTGGTCGGCGGCGAGCGGCTGGCCCGGCCGGGGGTGCAGGTCGCCCCGGAGTCCGGTGCGCCGGACCTGCCCGGCGGTCTCACCGCCCGGTCCTGGCTGGTCGCGGACGGCACCTCGGGCGAGGTGCTGGCCTCGTACAACGCGCACGCCACGCTGCCGCCGGCGTCCACGCTGAAGATGCTGTTCGCCGACACGGTGCTGCCCAAGCTGGACCGGGAGGCCGTGCACCGGGTCGCCCCGGAGGAGCTGACCGGGCTGGGGGCGGGCAGCAGCCTGGTCGGGATCAAGGAGGACCTCGACTACAAGGTGGAGGACCTGTGGCGCGGTGTCTTCCTGAGCTCGGGCAACGACGCGGTGCACGTGCTGGCCCACATGAACGGCGGCATCGAGCGCACCGTCACCCAGATGCAGGCGCGGGCGGACGCGCTGCAGGCGCACGACACCCATGTGGTCACCCCGGACGGCTACGACCAGGACGGCCAGGTCTCCTCGGCGTACGACCTGACGCTGTTCGCCCGCGCGGGGCTGCGCAATCCGGACTTCCGGTCGTACTGCTCGACCCGGGACGCGCAGTTCCCCGGCGCGGTGGACCGGAACACCGGGCAGCGCGGGAGCTTCGGGATCGCGAACACCGACCGGCTGCTGGGCAGGTACCCGGGCCTGATCGGGGTGAAGAACGGCTACACGACCAACGCCGGGTCGACCTTCACCGGGGCGGCCGAACGGGACGGCCGGCTGCTGCTCGTCACGGTGATGCACACGTCGACCTACCAGAAGGTGTACGACGAGGCGGCGGCCCTGCTCGACTGGGGGTTCTCCGCCGCCGACCGGGTGAGCCCGGTGGGCGAGCTGGCCGAGGACACCTCGGCGGTGCAGGTGGCCCCGACGGCCGAGCCGAAGCCCAATCCGGTGCCGGACACCGTGCCCTCCGCCGCGCCGAGCCCGCCGCGGTCGGTGCCGGCCGCGCCACCGATGGCCGCCCCGGCGGCCGAGCAGCAGGCGGAGCACGCCCGGCGGACGGGCGGCACGGTGGGGATGCTGGCCGCGGGGCTGTGCGCGGCGGCCGCGCTGGCGGCGGCCCTGCGGCTGCGCCGGGACCGGGCCGGGCGGCTGTCGCTGCGGCCCGCCCTGCGCCGTTGGGCGGTCTCCGCGACGGCGACCCGGCGGCGCTGAGCCGGCCGGCGAGCGGCCTCGGCCGCGGGTCGCCGCGCCGGGGCCGGGGCCGAGGAGGTCAGCGGACGCCGCGGGCGCGGGCGGCGCGCATGGCCCTGCGGGCGGCCCGGGTGGCGAACGGCGGCAGGACGTCGATGGCGATCCGCCGCGCCGTGGAGCGCTGCGGTGCGGCCGGACGGACCTGCGGGGCGCCGTTCGGCTGGGGGCCGTCGAAGGCGAGCCGGTAGCAGGTGTGGCCGGCGATCTGCTCGTCGTCCATCCGGAAGCCCTCGCCGCGCCAGTCGCGGGCCAGCAGGTCCTTCTGGACGGCCGCGGCGTCGCCCCAGGTGCCGTAGAACTTCTCCGGGGTGAGGCAGACCGGCTTGAGGCCGAGGTTGAAGACCGCCTCCCAGACGGCGGCGGCCACGCCGGGGGTGTGCGGGGCGCGGTAGTCGTCGAAGGCGACCACGCCGTCCTTGGCGAGGACGTCCCGGGCGACCAGCGCGTCGCCCGCCACGTGCTCGTACAGGTGCGAGGCGTCGACGTGGACGAAGCGGCAGGAGCCGGCCGGAACGCGGCCGTCGGCGAGGACCGAGGTGGGGGCCTGGACGATCACCGGCAGTTCCTCGTGGAAGGCGAGGTAGTTGGTCTCGAAGGCCTGCCGGGTGAGTGACTTGCGGTAGGACATGTCCATCTCGGCCGAGTTCTCCGCGTCGGGGGCGTCGGAGTCGAAGAGGTCGCAGACCGTGAAGGTCTCGCCGGGCTGCAGGTACCGGCCGAGGACGACGGCGCTGCGGCCGAGGTAGGCGCCGAGCTCCAGCAGGTCGCCGCTGGTGCCGGCGGCGGTCTGGCGGCTCAGCAGCCAGCCGAAGATCTCCTGGTCCGCCTTCCAGAACCAACCGGGCACGTCGTCCGGCGTGCGCGGGACGGGGGCGGCGGTGGCGGTGTCTGCGCTGGTCACGTGGTGCTCCAGGGGTGCGGCGGACGGGGTGTCGCAATGCGTGGCTCCCGCCGGCGGGGGTGTGCCGGACGACAGCCGGATGAGAACCGGATGAGACGTAGGACGTGATCCTAGTCACGTCCGAGTGTGCCCGACAGGGGCGCGATCTCACTTCTCGGCTGACGCTTCGATCAGCCTGCGGCCCTGTTCGTGTGCGCGCATCCGGGCGGCAGCCGGGTCGGCGAGGGCGGTCCAGGCGGCGCAGTACAGCAGCAGCCGGGCGACGAAGTCGATCCACAGCAGCAGGGCGACCGGGACGCCGAAGGCGCCGTAGATGCTGCGGCCGGCGACCGAGCCCAGGTAGGAGGAGAGCGCCACCTTGAGCACCTCGAAGCCGACCGCACCGATCAGCGCACCGCCGAACAGGGCACGGCGGGTCTGGTCGGTGATCCGCGGGAAGGGCGCCAGGAGGTAGGCGAAGAGCAGCAGGTCGGCGCCGACGGCGATGACGAAGCCGGCCACGGTCAGGACCGCGCGGCCGGCGCCGCCGCCGAGCCCGATCGCGTCGGCGAGCCGCCGGGCGAGGGTGGTGGCGCCGGCCGAGGCGCCGAGCGAGAGCAGGCAGACCACGCCGAGGCCGAGCAGCACCACGCAGTCCCAGGCCTTGCGGACGAGGACCTTGCCCGGATCCTGGGGCAGCCGCCAGATCGCACGGATCGAGCCGCGCATGGTCTCCACCCAGCCCAGTCCGGAGATCAGCAGCAGGACGCCGCTGATCACGCCGACCGTGGCCGCGTTGTCCACCAGGGAGTTCAGGTCGATCGCGTCGGAGAGGCCGGAGGCCTGGTCGGCGATGTCCTTCTGGAGCTCGTCGACCCGGGACTGCGAGAGGGTGGCGGCGGCGATCGCCAGGCCCACGGTGAGCAGCGGGAAGAGCGCGAGGAAGCCGAAGAAGGTCACCGCGCCCGCCAGCCGGTTGCCCTGGGTGTCGGTGAACAGCTGGTAGGCCTGCCAGGCGCGGCTGCGCATCAGGCGGGCCACCAGCGGTCCGACGACCGGGAGACGGGTGAGGAAGTCCACGGGCCCACCCCATCGGGATCACCTGAACGAGCGACGACCGATCCTGTATACCGTGATCGGCGACCCGGGCGACCGAGCACATCGGCGCGCCGGGCGGGCTGTCCCTGGGTGGCCTACAGCGCCGCCCCGCGTACCGCGGAGGGCAGCGGACGGGCGGTCAGGAGCCGGTGGACGTACCGACGTCGGAGGCGGTGCCGTCGGGCCGGGCCGCGGGCTGCGGGGCGGCGGCCGGCGGGGACGCGGGGCGGGCCTGCGCCGGGGTGACGTCGCGGATGCTGGCGGCGCGCCTGGCCCGGCGGGCGGCGCGGGCGGCGAGCTGCCGGGTCCGGGCGAGCGCGCGGACGCTCTGGTAGGTGAGGTAGTGGCCGTGGCTGAGCAGTTCGGTGCGCACGCCCTCGGCGCCGGCGGCGGGCCGGTAGCCGGTCGGGCGGAGCCGGGCGCAGTGCCGGGCGGCGCGGCGGAAGAACTCGCGGCGGTCGCCGGGCGGCACCCGGTCCGGGCGGCTGACCACGGTGTTGAGGTGGTGCACCATCCGGGCGAAGACCACCGGCCGCCAGCGGTCGAGGTCGGGGCGCCGGTCGAGGAAGGCGAAGACCAGGTCGTACTGGTCGAAGATGTCGAAGTGCTTCCGGCTGACGGTGGCGAGTATGTTGCCGCCCTGCTTGCGCTGGCGGTAGTGGACGCCGACCCGGTCGAGCATCGTCATCCGCGCGGCAGCGAGCAGCGCCGGGAAGGTCCACGGGGTGTCCTCGTAGTACCCGGCGGGGAAGGTGAGGCCCTCGGCGGCGATCCAGTCGCGGCGGTAGGCCTTGTTCCAGACCACCATGAGCAGGTCGAGGAGGTCCGGGCGGCCGTCGAGGTCGAACACGTCGGGGCCGGAACGGGCGAACAGCGGCGCGGAGTTGGAGCGCGCCACGCGGCCGTCCCAGTAGGTGCGCGCGTAGTCGTAGACCAGGATGTCCGGGTCCTCGCAGGCCGTCAGCCGATCGTCGATCGCCTGCAGCAGGCCGGGGGTGAGCGTGTCGTCGCTGTCCAGGAAGATCACGTAGTCGCCGGTGGCGACGGCGAGGCCGGCGTTGCGGGCGCGGCCGAGGCCGACGTTCTCGTCGAGGTGGAGCACCCGGATGCGGGCGTCCCGTCCGGCGGCCTCGTCCAGCATCGCCCCGCAGCCGTCCGGTGAGCGGTCGTCGACGGCGAGGAGCTCGAAGTCCGCGCACGACTGGGACAGCACCGAGTCGAGACACTCGGCCAGGTACTCCTCGACCTGGTAGACGGGGACGATCACGCTGAAGCGGGGCATTTGCAGCTCATTCTAAGGGGGCGCTCAGTCGACCGTGATCTCCGGACGGGTCTCGCCCCGGAACCGGCGCGCGGCCAGCGGCAGAGTAGCCGCCGCGGCCCGGCGCGCGCACCCCCCGTCCGGCCGGACGTGCCCGGGCCCGTGGCCGTACGATCGGGTCGCCCCCCGCGCGCACGGGTGTTCGCCGCCCGCGCACCGCCCGATCCCCCAAGAGGCCGACCATGCCCGAAGACCGCGAGCCGACCGAGGCCGGTTCCCCCACCGGCGGCGCCACCGCCGACGCCTCCTACACGGAGCGTCTGGTGACCCTGGAGCAGTCCGGCATCAAGCGGCTGCTGCCCACCCAGGCGCCCTACCGCTGGAACCTGCGCCGGCTCGGCCTCGGCCGGGTGCTGGACGTGGGCTGCGGTGTCGGGCGGAACCTGCAGAACTGCGGCCCGGACAGCGTCGGCGTGGACCACAACGAGACCTCGGTGGCCACCGCCCGGGCCCGCGGCCTGGAGGCGTACACCGCCGCCGAGTTCGACGCCGACCCGGAGCTCTCCCGGCCGGGCGCCTTCGACAGCATGCTGGTCGCGCACGTGCTGGAGCACCTCGACCTGGAGACCTGCCGGGAGCTCATGGCGAGCTACCTGCCGAGCATCCGCTCCGGCGGCAGGGTCGTGCTGATCACGCCGCAGTCGGCCGGGTACCGCTCGGACCCGACGCACGTGCGGTTCGTGGACTTCGCCGGGCTGCGCGCGCTCGCGGAGGAGTTCGGGCTGGTGGTCGACCGGTCGTACTCCTTCCCGCTCCCCGAGGCGGCCGGGAAGGTCTTCAAGTACAACGAGTACGTGCTCGTGGGACTCGTCCCCTGAGCGGGCCGCGCCGGGGGCGCCCCGGCCGCGGACGGTAGGATCGCCGTACATCTGTGCCGATTCACCCGCGGCCCGACGCCCCCGATGAAAGGCCCGCAAGCCCGATGGCCCCTCGACTCTCCGTCGTCGTCCCGATCTACAACGTCGAGCGCTACCTCGAGGAGTGCCTGGACTCCATCGCCGCCCAGACCTTCACCGACCTGGAATGCGTCATGGTCGACGACGGTTCCAAGGACGGCAGCGCCGCGATCGCCGAGGCCTACGCCGCCAAGGACGGCCGGTTCCGCCTGGTCAAGCAGGAGAACAAGGGCCTCGGCGCGGCCCGCAACACCGGCTACCGGCACATCGCCGACGGCACCGAGTTCCTCGCCTTCGTCGACAGCGACGACACGCTGCCGCCGAGCGCGTACGAGCTGATGATCGGCACCCTCGACGAGACCGGCTCGGACTTCTGCACCGGCAACGTGCAGCGCTTCCGGGCCGTCGGCTACTACCAGTCGGGCGGCCACCGCAAGCCGTTCAAGGAGACCCGGCTGCGGACGCACATCACCGAGATCCCCACGCTGGTCACCGACCGCACCGCGTGGAACAAGGTGTACCGCCGCAGCTTCTTCGACGGCGCGGACATCCTCTACCCCGAGGGCATCCTGTACGAGGACGCCCCGGTGAGCGTGCCCCACCACTACCTGGCGACCAGCGTCGACGTGCTCTCCGAGCCGATCTACCACTGGCGCGAGCGCGAGGTCGGCGAGATGTCGATCACGCAGATGAAGACCAACCCCAAGGGCCTCATCGACCGGGTGGCCTCGATGGAGCTCGTCCGGGCCTGGCTGCTGAAGCAGACCGACCCGAAGTTCAAGCGCTACCTGCGCAGCTACGACGAGAACAACCTCGTCGAGGAGATCCCGATGTTCTTCTGGTCCGTCCTGGACGGCGACCAGGGTTACCGGGACGCCTACCAGGAGTGCGTCGGCCGGCTGCTGCGCGCCATCGGCCCCGAGCAGATCCGCAAGCTCCGCGCCCCGCTGCGGCTGAAGTACCACCTGACCCTGCAGGGCCGGATGGACGAGCTCGTCGAGCAGATGCGCTTCGAGAAGGACAGCAACGGCGCCGCCCCGGCCCGCGGCCTGCTGCGCGCCTACGCCGACTACCCCTTCCTGCGCGGCGGCCGCAAGAGCGTGCCCGCCGACGTGCTGCGGCTGGACAACGCGCTCGTCATGCGCAGCCGGCTCTACGACGCCACCTGGACGGACGGCAAGCTGCGGCTGAACGGCCACGCCTTCCCCGAGCACCTCGGCGTCGAGCACCGCACCGACATGGTCCGGGTGCTGGTGCTCCGCGAGGCCAAGGGCCGCCGGGTGCTGGCCGTGCCCGCCAAGGCGCAGTACAGCCCGGAGGCCACCGCCAGCTCGCCGCACGACCTGTACAGCTGTGACTGGGCCGGTTTCACCGCCACCGTCGACGCCAAGCGCTTCAAGCACCGCGGCGAGTGGCGCGAGGGCTCCTGGCGCGTCCTGGTGGCCGGTGTCGGCAAGGGCGGCGTCTACAAGGGCCGGATCTCCGGCGGCTGGAGCGACTCCGCCGAGTACCCGCCGGTCCAGTGGGTGGACCAGGACGTGCGGATCGTGCCCTGGTTCAAGGACAACCACCTCAACCTGCGCGTCGAGCGGGTCCGGGTGCGGGCCGCCGAGGTGAGCGCCTCCGGCGGCAGCGTGACGGTGGTCGGCCTCGCCGTGTCCGGGCTCGACCTGGCGGGGGCCCGGCTGCGCCTGAAGCACGTCGAGTCCGACCGCGACCTGCACTTCCCGCTGGAGCTGGGCGCCCCGGCCGGCCGCGAGGTGCCCTTCACCGCGGTCTTCCCGATCGCCGAGCTGACCGCCGTCCGCGAGGCCTGGGCCGCGCTGGACCCGGCCTCCTCGGAGCGGCTGCGCGACCGCTGGGACACCGAGCTGGAGCTGGCCGACGGCACCACCGTGCCCGTCGTGCTGGACGACCGCGCCGCCCCCGAGCAGCTCGACCAGCCGATCGACGGGGACACCCGGACGCTCTACACCAAGCCCTCCCCCAGCGGCTACCTCCAGTTCGTCGACCAGGTGCTGCAGCCGGTGATCGAGTCGATCACCGCGGCCAGCGGCACCGAGGGCTTCCTGGTCGGCGGCTCCTTCCCGCTCGGCGGCACGCACCGCTACGAGCTGGTGATCCGGCACAGCTGGCGGGAGGAGGAGCACCAGTACCCGGTGGAGATCACCGACGGCCGGTTCAAGGCCGCGCTGCCGGCCGTGCCGACCGCCTCGTTCGCCGGCCAGGTGCCGCTCGCCATGGGCACCTGGCAGGTGTTCTTCCGTCCGGTCGGCGCCGCCGCCGACGCCCTGTTCCCGCCGGCGCTGCTCGCCCAGGCCTGCCACGGCGCGCTGCCGCTGGAGGTCGAGGCCCGCGGCAAGCGGATCACCCTGGAGCGGCGCGGCCACGACGGCCTGTCGTTGGAGGCGCACCAGGCGCTGCTGCCGGAGGAGCGCAGCGGCTACACCCAGCGCAAGCACCGGCACGCCTTCCCCGAGCTGCAGCGCCGCCCGCTGACCGACGCGGTGCTGTACATCGGTCCGCTCGGCAGCCGGTACGCGGACTCGGCCCGGGCGATCCACGAGGAGCTCGTCCGGCGCAACACCCCGGTGCGCCACCTGTGGACCTCGGACGACCTGCAGGCCGACCTGCCGCAGACCGCCGAGGCGGTCCGGCAGTGGAGCCCGGAGTGGTTCGAGGCGCTGGCCACCGCCCGGTACGTCGTCACCGGCACGCACCTGCCCGACTTCTTCGTCCGCCGCGACGGCCAGAAGGTGCTGCAGACCTGGCACGGCACCCCGCTGAAGCGGATCGGCCACGACTTCGAGAAGGTCTGGTTCACCGACGCGGAGTACCTGAAGCACCTCGACCGCGAGGTGCCGCAGTGGAACCTGCTGCTGTCGCCGAACCGCTGGTCGACCCAGGTGCTGCGGCGCGCCTTCCGGTTCGAGGGCGAGATCGTCGAGTCCGGCTACCCGCGCAACGACCTGCTGTTCGCGGCGGACCGGGAGAAGACCGCCGAGCGGGTGCGCGAGCGGCTCGGCCTGCCCGAGGGCAAGAAGGTCGTGCTGTACGCGCCGACCTACCGCGAGGACCGGCGCCGTCCGCAGGACGGCTACCAGTTCGACCTGCGGCTGGACCTGGCGGCGGCGAAGGCCGCGCTCGGCGACGACCAGGTGCTGCTGGTGCGCGCCCACGACATGGTGTGCGGTCAGGTCGCCGAGGCGGGCGACGGCTACGTCTGGGACGTCTCCACCTACCCCGACGTCGCCGAACTGCTGCTGGTCGCGGACGTACTGGTCACCGACTACTCGTCGGTCATGTTCGACTTCGCGAACACCGGCCGGCCGATGCTCTTCTTCACCTACGACCTGGAGCACTACCGGGACAACCTGCGCGGCTTCAGCTTCGACTTCGAGGCGACCGCCCCCGGTCCGCTGCTGGCCACCTCCGAGGCGGTCGTCGAGGCGCTCGGCCGGGTCGACCGGGTCGCGGCGGAGCACGCCGACGCGTACGCGGCGTTCCGTGACACGTACACGGACCTGGAGGACGGCAAGGCCGCGGAGCGCGCGGCCGACGCCCTGCTGGGCTGAGTTCCGGCACCGGCCGCCGGGGGGCCGCGGGGGAACCGTTTCGACGGTCCACCGCAGCCCCCCGGGCACCGGTTCGCCCTCGATACACCCCCTGAATGCTTGGGAAATTCCCAGGTAGGGGCGGTTGACCGTGGCGCCCGAACGGGTGTGTGATGATCCCCGCAGTTCACTCCGCTGTCACCGGTGGTCCGTCAGGACATCCCCCGCGCCGGGTGCGGAGCGGCTGCGGCGGCCGCCTCTCCCCGGCCGCTCTGTTGCCATGGCGGGGGTGTGGCGATCAATGCATGGAGCACCGATGTCCCACGCCCGTCCCCCCCGACGGATCATTCGCGGCGCCAAGCGCAGGGCCCACCGTTTCCTGGTGGCCGCGCGGATCCTGCCGGCGCCCGTTCCGCCGCCGGTCGAGCCCCCGGTCGACCCGCTGCGTGTGCGGGAGGACGAACTGCTGGCCGAGAACGACCGGCTGGTGCGGCACGGTGACCTCATCGCCGAGGTCCGGGACGATGTGCTCTCCGGTGACGCGTTCCTGCTGAACTTCCGCGAGATCGCGGACGCCCTGGAGGACGCCGACGTGCCGTTCTCCCCGGTGCCGGACGGCCGGATACGGCAGCGCGTCGCCGTCTGGCCCGGCCGGCGGGCCGACGTCCTCGCACTCTGCAGCAAGCACTTCGGCGGGCAGGCGGTGTACGCCGACCTCCTCGGCCACGACGTGACGCTGGCGACCGTCCTCGCCGAGAGCCTGCCGGAGGCCGTCGCCGAGCTGGAGGCCGAGGCCCATGTCCGCGCGCTGGCCGAGGCGGCTGCCCGTGCGGCGGCCGAGGCTGCGGAGGCGGGTGTCGCGCCGAACGCGGTGGAGGCCGCCGGGCCGGCCGAGGACTCCGAGCCGCCGATCGTCGTCAAGGGCGTCCGGATCTACCGGCCGCTCGTGACCGGCGGGCGCACCCTGCTGTACGGGGCCGAGCACGGTTGCGACGTCGAGTTCTGGGACCCCGCCACGGCCGAGGGCGCCGTCGCCTCGATCAGCGAGACCCCGTTCGGCTGGTGGGTCCCCTCGGTCGAGCCCGCGGGCACGCTCCGCATAGGCGACCGCGACTACCCCGTCCCGGCGGCGTTCACCCAGACGCTGCTGGAGGACGTGACCTTCCCCGTGGACGCGGTCATCACGTGGGTGGACGACACCGACCCCGTATGGCAGGCGCGGCGGGCGCAGGCCCGCGCCGGGCATCTCGCGCGACTCGGCGTGGCCGTCCCCGCGGCCGTCGAGGACGGCCGGGTGGAGGGCGACGGCGCGGAGCGCTTCCAGAACCGGGACGAGCTGCGCTACTGCCTGCGCGCCATCGCGATGTACGCGCCCTGGATCCGGCACGTCTTCCTGGTCACCGACGACCAGACCCCGGACTGGCTGGACACCTCCGTCCCCGGTCTCACCGTCGTCTCGCACCGCGAGCTCTTCGCGGACCCGTCGGCGCTGCCGGTGTTCAACTCGCACGCGATCGAGTCGCAGTTCCATCGCATCCCGGGCCTCGCGGAGCACTTCCTCTACTTCAACGACGACGTCTTCCTCGGCAGACCGCTGCGGCCGAAGGACTTCTTCCACGGCAACGGCAGCCCGCGGCTCTTCCAGGACGCCCGCGTCATCCCGCCCGGCCGGCCGGACCCGCGGGACGACGAGTACGTGGCCTCCCAGAAGGCCACCCGCGCCCTGCTCGAACGGGAGCACGGCCGGGTCTTCACCCAGGTGCTGACGCACACTCCGCACCCGATGCGGCGCAGTGTCATGGCCGAGGTCTCCGAGCGCTACGCGGACGAGCTGGCGGCCACCACGCGGTCGACGTTCCGCTCCCGCCACGACCTCGCGCCGGTGACGCTGAGCAGCCACGTCGCCTACCTCACCAACCGGGCCGTCATCGGCAGCATCGGCCACAGCTACGTGGACATCGACCGCCGCTCCGGTCTGGACGAGGAGCTCCCCCGGCTGCTCGCCGAACGGTCCACGGACACCTTCTGCCTCAACGACGGCAACCTCGACGGAATCGGCAAGGCCGAGCAGTTCCGGACGGTGGTCGGGTTCCTCCAGGACTACTACCCGGTGACGGGCCCGTACGAGCGCACGCCGCCGCAGCCTGCCCGCACCGGCCCGTCGGCCTCCGGCTAGAGTTGCCGAACGCCTCGCCGCCGCTCGGCCGGCCCCGCGCACAGGGGCGGAGCGAGCAGTCCCACCGAAACCACCGCCCCCTGGAGACCGCCGTGCCCGACGCAGTGGAGCGCACCGCCCGAGCCGTGCCAGGCCTGCACCGGGCACCGGTGATGTGGCGTCTGCCGCTGGGAGTCATGGCGGGCACCCAGGCCGTCCTGCTCTTCTGGTGGGCCGCGTTCTACCCGGGGCTCATCAGCTACGACACCGTCATGTACACCTGGCAGGTCACGACGGGCAACTGGTCCTCCGACCACTCGGTGCTCTACGACGTGCTGGTCTGGATCGCCCTCCACGTGCCCGGCCGATTCGCCGTGCTGACCCTGCTGCAGACCACCGCCATGTCCGCCGCCCTCGCCTACGCCTGCGTGGCGATGCGGGACCTCGGTGTCCGCGCCCGGTGGACCGTCCCGGCCGCGCTGCTGATCGCGGCTCTGCCCCCCACCGGGACGGTCGTCGTCTTCGTCTGGAAGGACGTGCCCTTCTTCATCAGCGCCGTCCTGGTCTTCGCGGCCTCGGCCCGGCTGATCGCGAACACCAAGCGGCCCACCTGGCAGGGACGCTGGGGCCTGCGGCCGGGCTCGGCCCGCTTCGACCTGCTGGTGCTCACGGCCGGCCTGCTCGGCCTCGGGCTCTTCCGCAACAACGGCCTCGGCGTGGCGCTGATCGCCGGCGCCGCGCTGGCGATCGCCCTGCCCGGCCGCCGGATCCGGATGAGCGTGCTCACCGCCGTCACCGTGGCCGTCCCGCTCGTCGCCCAGCTGTGGCTGTACCCGGCCGCGGGTGTGAAGCAGCCCCCGCCGGACTCGGTGTTCGCGCTCAACTACTCGGACATCGCGGTGGCGTACCAGCAGGCCCCGGCGGTCTTCAGCAAGTCCGACCTCGCGGCGATGGAGGCGGTCGCCCCGCTGAGCACCTGGCAGCAGGGCTCCAACTGCCACTCGGCCGATCTCCTCACCAACAGCTGGGCCCCGTTCGACCACGCGGCCGCCGAACGGAACACCGAGCGGCTGCTGGAGATCTGGACCAAGGTCCTCAAGAAGCGGCCGGACGTCATCGTCGGTGCCAGGATCTGCCGCGGGCACATCGCCTGGGCGCCGACCTCGGACCGCTCCGTGCAGGGCGCCACGACCCAGCTGCCCTACCTCGACGTCCCGAAGGACCTCTGGGGCTGGTCCGCCCCCGCCTCCACCGGCGACCCGAAGGCCGGCCGGATCTCTCCGAACGGAAAGATGGAGGGCAGCGCCTACCTGTCCGTGTTCGTGCCGCATCCGCTGTCCACCACGGCGCACAAGGCCGCGGTCTGGGTGAACACCCTGTTCCGGGTGCCGCAGCTGGACTGGCTGCTGTGGCGCGGCGCCACCTGGTGCTACATCGCCTACGCGGCGCTGGCCTGCTACGCCCTCGGCCGCCGGCGTCCGGGCGTCTACGCACTGGCCGGCATCCTGGTCGGCCAGCAGCTGACGGTGCTCGCGGCCAACCCGGTGGAGAGCTACCGGTACGTCGCCGCGCCGCTCTTCATCGCCCCGCTCTGCCTCGGGCTGATCGCCGCCCGCCGGCCGTCCCCGGCCCTCCGGCCGGACCCGGACAAGGCCGAGACGCCGCGCAGCCGCCGGCCCGGTCCGCCGATCGGGCCGAACGTCTCGATCCGCACCGCACAGCCCTCGCGCACGGTGTGACGCCGGCCTGAGCGCCGGGCCCGGCAGCGGGCCCGGCGCGGCTACCCGCCGAAGGTGTAGCCGCGCCAGGGCCGCCAGACCTCGTCGGGGCCGAAGCGGGAGAGGCCGAAGCCGGGCACGGTGAAGGCCGCGTGGAACCCGCGGGCCTTCTCCTGCGCCTCGTCGAGGATGTCCTCGGGCAGCCCGTGCGCCACGGTGACGTGCGGGTGGTACGGGAAGGCCAGCTCGCGGGCGAGCGGCCCGGAGCGGACGTCGGCCTCCAGCGCGCGGCACTCCTGCGCGCCGCCCTCGACCCGGACGAAGACCACCGGAGAGACCGGCCGGAAGGTGCCGCTGCCCTGCAGCAGCATCGGGAAGGGCCGGTGCGCGGCCGCGACCGCGAGCAGGTGCGCCTCGATCTCCGGCAGCCGCGCGGTGGACACCTCGGTCGGCGGCAGCAGGGTGACGTGCGTGGGTATGGACCGGGCGAGCGGGTCGCCGTGGCCCGCACGGGCGTCCTGGACCGCGGAGCCGTAGGGCTCGGGCACGGATATCGACACGCCGATGGTGACGGCCTCCGGGAGCCCGCGGAACTCCCGGAGGCCGCCGCCCTCGGCAGCTGCTCCGGCGGTGGGCGGCATCAGCGCTTGGGCGGGAGGAAGCCGATGCGGTCGTAGACCGTGGCGAGGGTCTCGGAGGCGACCTCGCGGGCCTTCTCGGCGCCGAGGCCGAGCACCCGGTCGAGCTCGGCCGGGTCGTCGAGGTAGGTCCGGGTGCGCTCCTGGAAGGGCGTCACCCACTCGGTGAACAGCTCGGCCAGCTCGGTCTTGAGCGCGCCGTACATCCTGCCCTCGAAGTGGGCGACCAGCTGCTCGATCGACTGGCCGCTGAGCGCGGAGTGGATGCGCAGCAGGTTGGAGACGCCCGGCTTCCCCTCCTCGTCGTAGGAGACGACGGTGCCGGTGTCGGTGACGGCGCTCTTGAACTTCTTGGCGCTGGCCTTGGGCTCGTCGAGCAGGTTGACCAGGCCCTTGGGCGAGGAGGCCGACTTGCTCATCTTGGCCGTCGGGTCCTGGAGGTCCAGGATCTTGGCCGTCTCCTTGAGGATGTACGGCTTCGGCACGGTGAAGGTGGGGCTGTAGCGGGTGTTGAAGCGCTCCGCGAGGTCGCGGGTGAGCTCTAGGTGCTGGCGCTGGTCCTCGCCGACGGGGACGAGGTCGGCCTGGTAGAGCAGGATGTCGGCGATCTGCAGGATCGGGTAGGTGAACAGGCCGACGGTGGTGCGGTCGCTGCCCTGCTTGGCGGACTTGTCCTTGAACTGGGTCATCCGGGAGGCCTCGCCGAAGCCGGTGAGGCAGTTCATCACCCAGCCGAGCTGCGCGTGCTCGGGCACGTGCGACTGGACGAAGAGCGTGCAGCGCTCCGGGTCGAGGCCGGCGCCGAGCAGCTGGGCCGCGGAGATCCGGGTGTTCTCGCGGAGCTCGGCCGGGTCCTGCTCGACGGTGATCGCGTGCAGGTCGACGACCATGTAGAACGCGTCGTTGGCGTCCTGCAGGGCGACCCACTGCTGGACGGCGCCCAGGTAGTTGCCGAGGTGGAACGAGCCCGAGGTGGGCTGGATGCCGGAGAGCACCCGGGGACGGTCCTTGACCGGACCTGCGACCGCTGCGTTGACCATGACGGCCATTGTTCCAGTTTCACCGACCGCTCAGGAAACATCTGCCCCTGGAGGTTCCGACAGTGTGACCGCACTCACCCGGATCCGTTCGATCCGGCGCCCGTCGAGCTTGGCGACGGTCAGCCGGACCCCGTCCTCGGTGGTGACCTGGTCGCCGGACTCGGGCAGCCGGCCGAGCTCCCGGACGAGGTAGCCGGCCACCGTCTCGTACGGCCCCTCGGGGAGGGCGACGCCGGTCTCGTCGGCGAAGTCGGCGAGGTTGAGCAGGCCGTCCAGCTCCATGCCGCCGCCGGCCAGGCGCCTTGTGGCGGTGGTGTCGAGGGCGTCGTACTCGTCGCGGATCTCGCCGATGACCTCCTCGACCAGGTCCTCCAGGGTGACGATGCCGGCGGTGCCGCCGTACTCGTCGACGACGATGGCCAGGTGGTGGCCCTCGCGGCGCATCTCCCCCATCGCCTCCAGCACCCGCTTGGTGGCGGGCAGCAGCTTGACCGGCCGGGTGAGGTCGCGCACCCGCACCGCCTTGGCGCCGCGCGCGCCGTACAGGTCGCGGACGTGGACGAAGCCGCTGACGGAGTCGTAGGAGCCCTCGACCACCGGGTAGCGGGAGTGCGGGGCGGAGTCGGTCTCCGGGCGGACCTCGGAGACCAGCCGCTCGGCGTCGAGGAAGGTGACCTCGGTCCGCGGCTTCATGACCTCGCGCAGCTGCCGCTCGCCGGCCGCGAACACGTCGTTGATCAGGGCGCGTTCGTCGCTGCCGAGCTCGGTGTTGGCGGCGACCAGGCCGCGCAGCTCCTCGGAGCTCATCACACCGCGGCCGGCCGTCGGGTCGCCGCCGAGGAGGCGCACCATGAGGTTGGTGGAGTGGCCGAGCAGCCAGATGACCGGGCGCAGCACCACGGACATGACGTCGACGACGGGGGCGGCGAGCACCGCGATGGAGTCGGCGCGCTGCAGGCCGATCCGCTTGGGTGTCAGTTCGCCGAGCACCAGTGAGGCGTAGCTGATGAGCAGGGTGAGGCCGACCAGGGCGACGGTGTCGGCGAGGCCCTCGGAGAGGCCGAGGTCCACGAAGACCGGGGCGACCTTGCCGGCGAGGGTGTCCGCGCCGAAGGCGGCGGAGAGGAAGCCCATGCAGGTGACGCCGACCTGGACGGCGGCGAGGAAGCGGTTGGGGTCGGCCGCGAGGTGGGCGGCCCGGGCGGCGCGCCGGCTGCCGGCGCCCTCCAGTGCGCGGATCTGGCCCTCGCGCAGCGAGATCAGTGAGATCTCGGCGACGTTGAACAGACCGCCCAGCATGATGAAGACGAGGACGAGCGCGGCGTCCTCGAGGTTTTCGGTCACGACAGGAGTGTAGAAGGACGGCCGGGCGCCACTGGGGCACCCGGCCGTCGTTCCGTGTCAGGCTCGCGCTCAGATGAGGCCGAGCTCCTGCACCGCGTCGCGCTCCTCGGCGAGCTCGTTGACCGAGGCGTCGATGCGGGTGCGGTCGAACTCGGAGAGGTCCAGGCCCTGGACGATCTCGAACTTGCCGTCCTTGGTGGTGACCGGGAAGGAGGAGATCAGGCCCTCCGGCACACCGTAGGAGCCGTCGGAGACGATGCCCATGGAGGTCCAGTCGCCGGCCGGGGTGCCGGTGACCCAGGTGAAGACGTGGTCGATGGCGGCGTTGGCGGCCGAGGCGGCCGAGGAGGCACCGCGGACCTCGATGATCTCGGCGCCGCGCTTGGCGACCTTCGGGATGAAGAAGTCCTGGACCCAGGCCTGGTCGGAGCCGGTGGCCTCGAACGCGGACTTGCCGGCGATCTCGGCGTGGAAGAGGTCGGGGTACTGGGTGGCGGAGTGGTTGCCCCAGATGGTGACCTTCTTGACGTCCTCGACGGTGACGCCGGCCTTCTTGGCGAGCTGGGCCACGGCGCGGTTGTGGTCGAGGCGGGTCATCGCGGTGAAGCGCTCGGCCGGGACGTCCGGGGCGTTGCGCTGGGCGATGAGGGCGTTGGTGTTGGCCGGGTTGCCGACGACCAGGACCTTGATGTCGTCCGCGGCGTGGTCGTTGATGGCCTTGCCCTGGGGGCCGAAGATGCCGCCGTTGGCCTGCAGCAGGTCGCCGCGCTCCATGCCGGCGGTGCGCGGGCGGGCGCCTACCAGCAGGGCGACGTTGGTGCCGTCGAAGGCGGTGGCGGCCTGGTCGGTGATGGTGATGTCGCGCAGCAGCGGGAAGGCGCAGTCGTCGAGCTCCATCGCGACGCCCTCGGCGGCCTTGAGGCCCTGCGGGATCTCCAGGAGGCGGAGGTTCACCGGGACGTCGGCACCGAGCAGGTGGCCCGAGGCGATGCGGAAGAGCAGGGCGTAGCCGATCTGGCCGGCCGCTCCGGTAACGGTGACGTTGACGGGGGTGCGAGTCATTTCTACCTTCTCCAGCAAATCGCCAGGTGCCCCAGGCACGTCGGCGCACTGGAGCCGAGGATGATCTCTCGACATCGAGAGACCTGCGTCAGGTTATCGCAAAGGCAAGGGTATGCCGCCTTGCCGGGCGTGGCTGTTGCATCACACAGCGCGCGGGCCGCCGCCGGCGCGGGCGCGGGGTGTCCGCACCCGCGCCCGCGGCGGGTCGCACGGACCTCAGTGCCGGGGCCGGCCGACCAGCCGGCCGATGTCGTCGAGCACCGCGAGGTGCAGCCACGGGTCGGGCTGTGCGACCAGGGTGAGCAGCACGATCATCCCGCCGAGGAAGGCGAGCACGCCGACGTCCGTGAAGCGGCTGCGCACCGCGAGCATGCCGACCTCGGGCAGCGCGGCCCGCAGGCCGGCGCCGAGCAGCAGCGCGATGCCGACGAGAAGCAGACCGATCTTGAAATCGGAGAACCAGATGACGGCGAGGCCCAGCCCGGCCACCGCCAGGACGAGCGTTATCGGCCACTGCCGCACCGGCAGCGAGTGGCCGCGCCCCAGCGCCGCGGCCGAGCCCTCCGGCGGCAGGGTGCCGGTGGTCTTCAGCGGGCGGCGCCGGGAGCGGGGGGACCGCACGACTGCCATCGGGGTCAGCGGTCGGCGCGGCGCTCGGCCGCCTCGACGATGTTGTTGAGGAGCATGGCGCGGGTCATCGGGCCGACACCGCCCGGGTTCGGGGACATCCAGCCGGCGACCTCGGCCACGCCGGGGTGCACATCGCCGACGATCTTGCCCTCGCTGCGGCTGACGCCGACGTCGAGGACGGCCGCGCCGGGCTTGATGTCGGCCGGCTTGACCAGGTGCGGCACACCGGCGGCGGCGATCACGATGTCGGCCTTGCGCAGGTGGTAGCCGAGGTCGCGGGTGCCGGTGTGGCAGAGGGTCACGGTGGCGTTCTCGCTGCGGCGGGTCAGCAGCAGGCCGATCGAGCGGCCGACGGTGACACCGCGGCCGATCACGACGACCTCGGCGCCGTTGATCTCCACCTGGTGGCGGCGGAGCAGCTCGACGATGCCCAGCGGGGTGCACGGCAGCGGACCCTCGATGCCGAGGGCGAGGCGCCCGAGCGAGGTCGGGTGCAGGCCGTCGGCGTCCTTGTCCGGGTCCATCAGCTCCAGGACGGGGTTCTGGTCGAGGCCCTTGGGCAGCGGCAGCTGCACGATGTAGCCGGTGCAGGCCGGGTCGGCGTTGAGCTCGCGGACGACGTCCTCGACGTCCTGCTGGGTGGCGGTGGCGGGCAGCTCGCGCTGGATCGAGGCGATGCCGACCTCGGCGCAGTCCTTGTGCTTGCCGTTGACGTACCAGCGGCTGCCCGGGTCGTCGCCGACCAGGACGGTGCCGAGGCCGGGGACGACGCCCCGCTCCTTGAGGGCCGCGACGCGGACGGCGAGTTCGGACTTGATCGCGGCGGCGGTGGCCTTGCCATCGAGAATCTGGGCAGTCATGGCCCCATTGTCCCGGATCGCCGGCGACGGACGCGCCGCGGGCCCGGGCCGCTTGCGGGGGCGCCCCGGCCGCCGCGCGTGCCGCCCCCGCCGCCCGGTCGGGCCGTCCCGCCCGGCCCGGCACGAACCACCGCAAAGGCGGGCACAAGGCGTGCGGGCCGGGTTTCGGTTGCGCCACATTTGCGTCCGCGAGGCGGTCGCGGCTGGACAGCGCGCCGTGGTAACGACCACCATGGCCCGAGCAATCTCTGCTGCCCGCGTCCTGGTGACAGGCCGTCGGGGACCACGGGGGACGATCGTCGGGGGAAGACCACAGTGAGCAATCCGTACCAGCCGGATCCATACGGCGGCTACGGCCAGCCGCAGCAGCCGCCCTACGGCACGCCCGGGTACGGCGCACCGCAGTACCAGCAGCCCCAGCCGCAGCCCGGCTACGGGTACCCGCAGCAGCCCCCGCCGCACCAGCAGTACGCCCAGGCCGGGCCGGTGGTGATCCAGGCGAACTCGGCCGCGACCGCGTCCGTGGTGCTGGGCTTCATCGGCATCCTGACCTCCTGTTTCTACGGAGGTTTCCTGGGCCTGATCGGGCTCGGTGTCGGCATCGCCGGCCTCAACAAGTCGAACCAGACCGGGGTCGGCCGCAACGCGGCGATCGGCGGCATCGTGCTGAACGTGCTGGCGGTGCTGATCTCCATCGCGATCGTGGTCTTCTACTTCAGCGTCCAGCCGTGACCGTCCCGGCGCCCTCCTTCGCGGGCGCACTGGCCGGCCGTTGGCGGCGGAGCGCCGACACGCTGTCCGGTGCGCTGATGCGCGTGCTGCTGCGCGGCGGCGGCGGCGCGGTCGCCGCGGTCGCGGTGGCCCAACTGCACGACGCCCACGACCCCGGCGTGCTCTGCCTGCTGCGCCGCTTCACCGGCATCCCCTGCCCCGGTTGCGGCAGCACCACGGTCTTCATCGAGGCGGGCCACGGCCACCTCGGCGCCGCCCTGGCCGCCAACCCGGTCACCGCGGTGGCGGCGGTCGCGCTGCTCGTCGCGCCGCTCGGCCCGGGCCGCTGGTGGTGGGAGCTGCCGAACAAGCGCCGCAACGCGGTGATCGGTGCCGCCTTACTGCTGGCCTGGACGTGGCAGCTGAACCGCCTCGGCATCTCGCGTCCCTGAAGTGAGCGGATCCTGACGGTTATTGACTCCCCGCTGTCAGGCCCTTCCGCTAGTGTCCCTCCCGGTCGGTGCCTCAACTGCCCGTCCGTCCCCAGGGTTTCCCTGCAGTTCCGTCCACACTCCATCCTGCCCGGAGGCATTCGATGAGCTACCCGCCCGACCCGAACAACCCGTACAGCCAGCAGCCGCCGGCGCCGGGCTACGGCTACCCGCAGCAGGCCCCGCCGCCCGCGCCCGGTTACGGCTACCCGCAGCAGGCCCCGCCGCCGGCCCCCGGCTACGGCGCGCCCGGCGGCTACGGCATCCCGCCGCAGCCGGGCCCGTACGGCAACGCGGCCCAGGTGCAGCAGTTCTACGCCGGCTGGGGTTCGCGTGTCGCGGCCTACATCATCGACTACCTGATCGTCGGCGTGCCCACCGGCATCTTCTACGGCATCGGTGCCGCGGTCGGCGTCTCCAAGATGGAGTGCACCACCGACCCGACCACCTACGCCTACAGCTGCTCCGGCGGCGGCGTCTCCGGCGTCGGCATGGCCATCATGGGCCTCGGCTGGCTGCTCGGCATCGCGGGCTTCCTGTTCCTGATCCACCGCGAGGGCACCACCGGCCAGACCCCCGGCAAGAAGATGGTCAACATCCGCGTCCTGCGCGAGGCCGACGGCCAGCCGCTGGGCTTCGGCATGGCCTTCGTCCGCAAGATCTGCCACGTCCTCGACGGCTTCTGCTGCGTCGGCTACCTGTGGCCGCTGTGGGACGCCAAGAAGCAGACTTTCGCCGACAAGGTGATGAGCTCCGTGGTCGTCAAGTCCCAGTGACCTGCCGGCACCGACGCCGAAGGCCCCCGCACTCCTCGGAGTGCGGGGGCCTTCGCGTTCGGCTCAGTGGAAGAAGTGGCGGGTGCCCGTGAGGTACATCGTCACCCCGGCCGCGGCGGCCGCCGCGACGACCTCCTCGTCGCGGATCGAGCCGCCGGGCTGGACGACGGCCTTCACACCGGCGGCGACCAGGATCTCCAGGCCGTCCGCGAACGGGAAGAAGGCGTCGGACGCGGCGTAGGAGCCCCGGGCGCGCTCGCCGGCCCGCTCGACCGCGAGCTTGCAGGAGTCCACCCGGTTGACCTGGCCCATGCCGACGCCGACCGAGGCGCCGTCCTTGGCGAGCAGGATCGCGTTGGACTTGACGGCCCGGCAGGCCCGCCAGGCGAAGGCGAGCTCGGCGAGCTCCGCCTCGGTCAGCGCCTCGCCGGTGGCCAGCGTCCAGGTCGACGGGTCGTCACCGGCCGCGTCCACCTTGTCGACCTGCTGCAGCAGGACGCCGCCGCTGATCCGGCGGACCTCCAGCGCGTCGGCGGGCGCCTCGGGGGCGCGCAGCACGCGCAGGTTCTTCTTCTTGGTCAGCACCTCCAGGGCGCCGTCCTCGTAGCCGGGGGCGACGACGACCTCGGTGAAGATCGGGGCGATCTGCTCGGCGAGCTCGACGCTGACCGGGCGGTTGACCGCGATGACGCCGCCGTACGCGGAGACCGGGTCGCAGGCGTGCGCCTTGCGGTGCGCCTCGGCGACGTCCGCGCCGATCCCGATGCCGCACGGGTTGGCGTGCTTGATGATCGCGACGGCCGGCTCGGCGTGGTCGTACGCGGCGCGGCGCGCGGCGTCGGTGTCCATGTAGTTGTTGTAGGACATCTCCTTGCCGTGCAGCTGCTCGGCGCCCGCCAGGCCACCGGTGCCGTCGGTGTAGAGCGCGGCCTGCTGGTGCGGGTTCTCGCCGTAGCGGAGCACGTTCTGGCGCTCCCAGGTGGCGCCGAGGAAGGACGGGAAGGCCTCCTCCGACTCCGTGTAGCCGGACTCCTCGAACCAGGAGGCGACGGCCACGTCGTACGCGGCGGTGTGCGCGAAGGCCGTGGCGGCCAGGCGCTTGCGGGTCAGCAGGTCGAAGCCGCCGCCCTTGGCCGCGGCGAGCACGTCGTCGTAGCGGGCCGGGTCGACGACCACCGCGACGGACGGGTGGTTCTTGGCCGCGGCACGGACCATCGACGGGCCGCCGATGTCGATCTGCTCGACGCACTCGTCCGGGGTGGCGCCGGAGGCGACCGTGGCGGTGAACGGGTAGAGGTTCACCACGACCAGGTCGAAGGGCTCGACACCCAGCTCGGCGAGCTGCGCGCGGTGCGACTCCAGGCGCAGGTCGGCGAGGACGCCGGCGTGCACCCGCGGGTGCAGGGTCTTGACCCGGCCGTCCAGGCACTCGGGGAAGCCGGTCAGCTCGGACACCTCGGTGACCGGGACACCGGCCGCGGCGATCCGGCCCGCGGTGGAGCCGGTGGAGACGATGGCGACCCCGGCGGCGTGCAGGCCCTGGGCCAGCTCCTCCAGTCCGGTCTTGTCGTAGACGCTGATCAGCGCACGGCGGATCGGGCGTACGTCCTCGGAGACGGGGGGCGTGCTGTGGGCGGCGCTCATGCCGGAATCCATACCTTTCGGTCTTCGATGCGGTGGCCTTCGCGGGCCAGCCGGCCCACGACCTCGACGAGCAGCGTGCGCTCGACAGTCTTGATGCGCTCGTGCAGCGCTTCGCCGCCATCGGCGTGGTCGGCGTCGAGGACCTCCACGACGCCCTGCGCGATGATCGGCCCGGTGTCCACGCCGGCGTCGACCAGGTGGACGGTGCAGCCGGTGACCTTCACCCCGTAGGCGAGGGCGTCCGGCACGCCGTGCGCGCCGGGGAAGGCCGGCAGCAGGGCGGGGTGGGTGTTGACGATCCGGCCGCCGAAGGCGCCGATGAACTCCGGACCGAGGATCTTCATGAAACCGGCGGTGACCACCAGGTCCGGCTCGTACCCGGCGACCGAGGCGGTCAGCGCGGTGTCCCAGGCGGCCCGGTCGGGGTGGTCGGCGATCCGGTGGACGAAGGTCGGGATGCCTGCGGCCTCGGCCCGCTTCAGGCCGGCGATGTCGGTGCGGTCCGCGCCGACGGCGAGGATCTCGGCGCCGTAGGCCGGGTCCTGCACCGCGTCGATCAGCGCCTGGAGATTGGTGCCCGAGCCCGAGACCAGGACCACCAGACGGGCCGGTCCGGGCGTACGCGGCGGGAAGACTTGGGCGGAAGCGGCGGCCACTGCGCGATTCTCCGTATGTCGTGTCGCCCGCTGGTACGTCCACCGTCGGTGGGGCCACTACGGGCGGCGGCAGGTCGAGCCGGGACGGCGCCGCGGGGGATCTCCGCTGCGCTGCGGGACCCCGGGGAACCGTTGTGGACTGCTGACCGTCACCACGATAACGGCTGGTCGAAGGCGTTCTGTCACCAGCGGACCACGCTACGCGCGTAGTTGAGACACGGATCTCGCCGTAGGGTGTCGCGGGGTACCGCACGCGCGCGCGGGTGGGCGCGCAGGGCGGCGCACCCGGGCACGGCGCCCGCGGGCTCACCGGGCAGGGCGGCGCGGAGCCGGGATCGGCCTGCGGGATCATTGGAGGCGCGGACCGCTCCGGAGCGGTCCGACGCCCCTGGACGAGAAGGAATGGCCGACACGATGAGCAGCGGAGACGACACCGGCGAGCGCAACCCGTTCGCGCCGCCGCCGGCGGATGCCCCCGACCGGCCGTGGCAGCCCCGCACTCCGCAGCAGCCCCCGGCGGAGGGCGGCCCGGACGACGACCGGGACGAGGCGCAGGTGCCGCCGCCGCACCCGTGGAGCCCCGGCTACCGCGGCGGCTGGTCCGAGCCGCAGCAGCCCCGCTTCGACCCGTCCGACCCCATGCAGCGGCGGGCCCGGTACGCGCTGAGCGCCGGCATGGCCGGCCTGTTCTGCGCGATCAACCAGATGCTGGACCTCGCGCTGCTGCTCGGCGCCCTCGCCGCGTACTGGGGCGTCAGCGCGCTCCGGGCCGACCGCTCCCCCGCCGCCGAGGCCGCCCCGCAGCCGGCCGGCGGCGGCAACCCGCACGCCCTCGGCACCGCCAGGATCGCCGGCTGGGCCCAGCCCCAGGCCCAGGCCCAGCGCACCCGCCCGCAGGTGCCGGCCGCCCTCGGCGGCCTGCTCACCGGCGGCGTGGCGCTGGTCTTCACGCTGTCCGTCTTCGGCTTCCAGCTCTACTACCACGACTACGTGGCCTGCGTGAACGACGCCCTGACCAACGAGGCCGTGCAGAGCTGCGACAACCTCGCGCCGGACTTCATCACCCGGTACACGGATCCCGGCAGCCGCTGACGCCTCCTTCCGGGTTCGGCCGTCGGGCGTCCCGGCCGCCCGTGCGGCGCCGAACGAGTGGACTCGCCGCCTCGCGCGGCCGCACGGGATCCTCCGCGGCAGGTCGCGGTGGTGATGTTGCCGTCCGAACCCGTGACCCGGAAGGGGCGCCCCGACGTGCGACGTACCTCCTGCCGCCGGCCGTTCGCCGCAACGCTGCTCGCGGCGTCCCTACTGGCCCCCGTGACGGCGATTCCCGCGACACCCGTCCGCGCCGCGGGCGCCGACCGGTACGGCGAGGACCACCACCCTCCGGGCGGCCTCGGCCCCGAGCTGGCCGCCCGGCTGGACCGGACGATCGAGGACGTCCGCCGGCAGGCCGGCATCCCCGGTGTCGTCGTCGGCCTGTGGATGCCGGGCCGGGGGAGCTACGTCCGAGCGACCGGCGTCGCCGACACCGCCACCCGTCGGCCGATGGCCGCCGACTCCTTCGTCCGGATCGGCAGCGAGACCAAGACCTTCACGGTCACCGCGCTGCTCGAACTCGTGGACGACGGCCTCGTCCGGCTGGACGACCCGATCTCCGCCTACGTCCGCGGCGTCCCGAACGGCGACCGGATCACGCTGCGCCACCTCGCCGAGATGCGCAGCGGCCTGTTCCCGTACACGTCCGACCCGGACTTCATCCACGACCTGTTGAGCGAGCCGGAGCGCGCCTTCAACCCGTGGGAGGTGCTCTCGTACGGCTACCGGCACCCGAACACCTTCGCGCCGGGCGAGGAGTTCCAGTACTCCAACTCCAACCTCGTCCTGCTCGGCCTGGCGGTCGAGAAGGTCGGCGGCCAGCCGCTCCCCGACTTCCTCCGCCGGCGGGTGTTCCGCCCGGCCCACCTGCGCCACACGCTGTTCCCGACGGGGGCCGAGTTCCCCGAGCCGCACCCGCGCGGCTACACCGACCAGACGCTGAGCGGCGCGACCGCGGACGCCACGGACTGGAACCCGAGCTGGGCCTGGGCGGCCGGCGCGATGATCTCGGACCTGCAGGACCTGCGCCACTGGGCCGAGGTCGTCGCCACCGGCAGCCTGCTCAGCCCCGAGACCCAGGCGCAGCGGCTGAGGACGCTGCCGACCGGGTTCCCCGGCACCGGCTACGGCCTCGGGATCTTCGAGACCAACGGGTGGATCGGGCACAACGGCTCCCTGCCGGGGTACGAGACCGTGACGGTCTACCTGCCCTCGCAGAAGGCCACCCTGGTGATCATGATCAACACGGATTCGCTCAGCGGGGGCCAGGAACCGTCCACCCTTCTCGCCCGGGCGATCACGGCCGTCGTCACCCCGGACAACGTCTACGCCGGCCAGGTCGTCCCGCCGCGGTGACCGAGACCGCCGCCCGTCCGGGCCACCCGGCCCGGCTCACCGGGTCCGGGACAGGTCGGCGAGGCGGGTGACGAGGTGGTGGAGGGTGCGGCGGAGGCGGGCGGCGCGGTGGCGGGCCCAGCCGGCGGGGGTGGTGGCCGGGCGGGGTTCGGCCCCGCTGCGGGCGAGGATCCAGCGGGCCAGCAGGGCGCCGGGCGGGACGACTGCGCCGGACCAGCCGGCGGCGGTGACGGCGGCCTGCCAGGGGCCGGGGCCGAGGGCGGACATCCGTCCGGATCCGAGGGCGCCGCCGGAGATCCAGGCGGCCACGGCGGCGGCCGCGGAGACCGCGAGCACGGCGGCGAAGGCGACGGCCGCGGTGCCGGCCGGGTGCCAGGGGCGGTCGGTGCCCCGGCCGGAGGCGGCGCGTCCGAGCAGCAGGGCGGGGACGACCCCGGCGAGCAGGGGCAGGGTGGCCAGCACGGCCTGCCCGGCCGTCCCGGGAGTGCCGGTCGGCACGAGGGTGAGGAGCGGGAACTCGGGCACCGCGCCCAGGTGGGTGTCCGCCGGGGAGACGGCGGTGCCGGTGCCGACCGCGAAGCCCGGCCCCAGCGCGTAGGCGGCGGCCCACAGGACGGCGTTCGGCAGCAGCAGGGTGCAGCCGAGGAGGAGTCCGAGGACGCCGGCCGGCCCGTCCGCGAGGCCGGCGGCGGAGCGGCCCGCGGTGCCGAGCGCGATCGCCGTGGTGAGCAGCAGGCCCCCGGCTGCCAGCAGGCCGAGCAGCCAGCTGCCGGCGGCACGGCGCAGGGCGGCTGCCGCGTCCTGCGGCGGGGCCCAGTCGGCGGGCGTCCAGGCACGGAGCCGTGCGGTGACGGCCGCCGGGAGCGCGGGCGTCCAGGCACGGAGCCGTGCGGTGACGGCGGCCGGGAGCGCGGGCGTCCAGGCACGGAGCCGTGCGGTGACGGCGGCCGGGAGCGCACGCCTCGGCACACCGTGCGCGGCGCAGTGCCCCCAGGCCAGGCCGGTGACGGTGACGGCCGCGACGGCGAAGAGGTCGGCAGCCGGCTCGGCCCTGAGCACCGCCTCGGGTCCGCTGCACTCGGCGACGGCCAGGGCGGCCACCGCGAGGTAGCCGACACCCACCGGCAGGGCGGCCCGCCAGGCCCCGGCGGAACGCGGGGTGCGGGCCCCGGCCCGGGCCCCCGCCCGGCGGAGCAGGCCGAGGCTGACGGCGGTGAGCAGCAGCGGGGTGAGGGTGAACGGTGCTCCGGCGCCGCGGCCGAGCGGAGCCCCGTGGCCGAGCAGCCAGAGCGCGCAGGAGAGCCGGAGGGCGCCGCGGGCGGTGATGTCGCCGTACGGGGTGAGGACCCAGAGTCCGAGGACGGGGACGGCGATCACGGAGAGCGCGAGGAGGGCCGTTCGGGCGCCGACGAGCAGGTCGGCGAGCGGGGATCTGGTGCCCAGATCGTCGGGCAGGCTCAGGATCGGACGGCCCATCAGCTGCGTCATGGGCCACATGCTCCCAAGATCACCCGTTGCGCCCCGTGAAGCGGCAAACCTTCGCCGTGTCCCGGATTATTTGCTTATGTGCCTTTTTCGACTCTGCAGCCGCCGCGGGGTACCGCGGTGACCGCACCTTCGAAGGCCGACCGGGCCGGGGACGACCCCACCGGCCCGACCACCGGTGCGCAGCCGGACGCCGCGGCACCGTCGGCCGCAGCACCGTCGGCCGTGACGCCGTCGGCCGCGGCACGCGAGGACGCGGCCCGGCTGCTGCGGCGGCTGACCCCCCGCGAGGCACAGGTGCTCGCCCGAACGGCCGCAGGGGACGACGAAAAGGCCGTCGCCGCCGCACTCGGCATCGCCCCCGCGACCGCCCGCCGCCACCTCGACCGGGCGATGCGCAAGCTGGGCGTCGGCTCGCGCGCCGAGGCCGCCCGGCTGGCCGCCCTGCTGGGCACCGCCCCGCCCCCGGCCGAACCCGACAAACCTGTCGAGCCGGTCGAGCCGGTCGAGCCGGTCGAACCTGCTGAGCCCACCGAATCCGCCGAGGCCGCAGAGGTCGAGGCCGGCCCCAGAGCCGACCGCGAGCCCGCGCCCGAACCCGCTCGGGCGACGGAGCCGGTTCCCGGGCCGCCGCCCCGCCCGCCGGACTTCGCCGCGTTCAGCGCAGCCGTCCACACCCGTCTGGTGCAGCAGACCTTCCTGGTCGCCGGCTCGCCGCACCGGGCGGCCCACAGCGTCCGGATCGCCCTGGGCGCGGCCGCCCTGCAGTGGGACGAGGTGGCGGCGCTGCCGGATCCGGAGGGCTGGGTGCGGGCGGCGGCGTTCGAGTCGGCGCTGTCGCCGTGGCGGCGGGGCGGTCCGCGGCGGGCCGGCGGGCATCATCTGCCGCACCGGGCGATCAAGGTCAGGAAGGAGCGCGGCGGTCGGCGCCGGACCGCCGAGGGCCGCCCGACCGCCCGCGACCGGGCGCTGCTCACCGCGATGCACCGGCTGACCCGGCCGCAGCGCCGCGCGGTGGTGCTGCACGACGCGGTCGGCCTGCCGGTGGCGGCCGTGGCAGCCGAGGTGGAGTCCACGACGCCGGCGGCCGAGGGCCGGGTCCGGTCGGCCCGCGAACGGCTGGCCCGGGCGGTGCCGGAGGTGGTCGGCGCCGACCCGTCCGCGCCCGGCTTCGGGCCCGCACTCGGGGTGCTGCTGTTCGAGGCGGCGGTGCGGGCGTGTCCGTCCCCGCACGTGCCTTCACCGGGCCGGCTGGCCACCGGGGCGCGCCGCCGCACGTACGCGGCCACCGGTGCCGCGGGGCTGCTGGCGCTCGGCATGGCCGGCGCGATGCTGGTGACGCTGGTGGTCGGCGGCCCGGACGACAGCCGGCGGCCCGCCCGGCCCGCGGCGGTGCCGCAGACCACCGTGGCACCACCGCCCGAGGTGTGCTCCGCCGCCGGCACGGGCAGCGCCGGCCCGGCCGCGCCGGGCCGCGAGCCGGGGCTGCGGAGCCCGTGGTGCAGCCCGCTCGCACCGCGGCCGGGCGCCCTCCCGACCGGGGCACCGGGGGACGGGCCGTCCGCCCCGGACGACGGCACCCCTGCAGACGGCACCCAGGACGGCGGCACGCAGGAGACCCCCGACGGCGGGACGGTGCCCCAGGGCGCGGCCCCGCACGACGGACAGCCGGTCGGGGCCGTCCCCGCCGAGCAGCCCCGTCCGGCGGACGCCCTGCCGCTCACCGTGCCGTGCCCGCCGCTGTGGCCCTGCCCGACGCTCGCGCCGACCGGGAACCCGCGGCTGCTGCCCTGATCCGCGGCCGCCCCGAACGACGGCGAGGGCGCCGCGGACGGTGTCCGCGGCGCCCTCGCGCCTGCCGGCCGGCCCGGAGGCCGGCCGGCCCTTGGTGCCTTACTTGACGGCCGCGAAGAGCTCGCGGGCCAGGCGGGCGGTCTCGGACGGCGTCTTGCCGACCTTGACACCGGCGGCCTCGAGGGCCTCCTTCTTCGCCTGGGCGGTGCCGGAGGAGCCGGAGACGATGGCGCCGGCGTGGCCCATGGTCTTGCCCTCGGGCGCGGTGAAGCCCGCGACGTAACCGACGACCGGCTTGGTGACGTGCTCGGCGATGAAGGCCGCGGCACGCTCCTCGGCGTCGCCGCCGATCTCACCGATCATCACGATGACCTCGGTCTCCGGGTCCTCCTGGAACGCCTTGAGGGCGTCGATGTGGGTGGTGCCGATGACGGGGTCGCCACCGATGCCCACGGCCGAGGAGAAGCCCAGGTCACGCAGCTCGTACATGAGCTGGTAGGTCAGGGTGCCGGACTTCGAGACCAGGCCGATCTTGCCGGGGCCGGTGATGTCGGCGGGGATGATGCCCGCGTTCGACTGTCCGGGGGAGATCAGGCCGGGGCAGTTCGGGCCGATGATCTGGGTCTTGCTGCCCTTGGCGCCGGCGTACGCCCAGAAGGCGGCCGAGTCGTGGACCGGCACACCCTCGGTGATGACGACGGCGAGGCCGATCTCGGCGTCGATCGCCTCGACGACGGCGTCCTTGGTGAACTTCGGCGGCACGAAGATGACGGTGACGTCGGCACCGGTCTTCTCGATGGCCTCGGCGACGGTGCCGAAGACCGGCACGTCGGTGCCGTCGACGTCGACCGTGGTGCCGGCCTTGCGCGGGTTCACGCCGCCGACGATCTGGGTGCCGGAGGCGAGCATGCGGCGGGTGTGCTTCATGCCCTCGGAGCCGGTCATGCCCTGAACGATGACCTTGCTGTCCTTGGTAAGGAAGATAGCCATGGTGAAAGTCCCCTTCCTTACTTGGCGTTGGCCAGCTCGGCGGCGCGGTCGGCCGCACCGTCCATGGTGTCCACCTGCTGAACCAGCGGGTGGTTGGCGTCGGTCAGGATCTTGCGACCCAGCTCGGCGTTGTTGCCGTCCAGGCGGACGACGAGCGGCTTGGTGACGGCCTCGCCCTTCTCCTCGAGGAGGGCCAGGGCCTGCACGATGCCGTTGGCGACCGCGTCACAGGCGGTGATGCCGCCGAAGACGTTGACGAAGACCGACTTGACGTCGGTGTCGCCCAGGATGATCTCCAGGCCGTTCGCCATCACCTCGGCGGAGGCGCCGCCGCCGATGTCGAGGAAGTTGGCGGGCTTCACGCCGCCGTGGTTCTCACCGGCGTACGCGACCACGTCGAGGGTGCTCATGACGAGACCCGCGCCGTTGCCGATGATGCCGACCTCGCCGTCGAGCTTGACGTAGTTGAGGCCCTTGGCCTTGGCCGCGGCCTCCAGCGGGTTCGCGGCGGCCTTGTCCTCGAGCGCCTCGTGCTCCGGCTGGCGGAACTCGGCGTTCTCGTCCAGGGAGACCTTGCCGTCAAGCGCGATGATCTTGCCCTCGCCGGACTTGATCAGCGGGTTGACCTCGACGAGGAGGGCGTCCTCGGCGATGAAGACCTTCCAGAGCTGCTGGAGGACCTCGGCGACCTGGTCCGCGACCTCGGCCGGGAACTTGGCGGCGGCGACGATCTCCGCGGCCTTCTCCGGGGTGCAGCCCTCGTTGGCGTCGACCGGGATCTTCGCGAGCGCGTCCGGGTTCTCCTCGGCCACGACCTCGATCTCGACACCGCCCTCGACGCTGGCCATCGCCAGGAAGGTGCGGTTCGTGCGGTCCAGCAGGAACGAGACGTAGTACTCGTCCTTGATGTCCGCGGTCTGGGCCAGCATCACCTTGTGGACGGTGTGGCCCTTGATGTCCATGCCGAGGATGGCCTCGGACTTGGCGACGGCGTCCGCCGGGTCGGAGGCGAGCTTGACGCCACCGGCCTTGCCTCGGCCGCCGACCTTCACCTGAGCCTTGACGACGGCGCGGCCGCCGAAGCGCTCCGCGATCGCGGCAGCGTCTGCGGCGTTCTCGATGACATCGCCGTCAAGCACGGGCACGCCGTGCTTGGCGAAGAGGTCCCTCGCCTGGTACTCGAACAGGTCCACGTGTTTGTCCTTGTTCGTGGTCGCGGATTGTGTCTCTTCGAGCGTGCCACGGCAGGATCTTCGCTGCGGGTCGTCGGGGCTGCGCGGGTACGCAGAGCTACGGCCTTACGGCCCGTACAGCGCCGGGCGCATCGTCAATCAACACGCGCGTCACGTCCGTCTGGCAGGTTATCCCCGTACGACGGGCGTGTTTCGCCCGGGACGGTGTCCGGGTTGGTGAGAACCGTCACAACGGGTGCACTCCGCAGGCCGGACGCCGGCCTCTCATCGACAATGCCGATGCTGTGAATCCGGACATCCCGCACCCGAACGGGTGAGGCCGCTCAGCCGTTGTCCGGCACCGGCAGGGGGCGCTTCTCGATCGCCGCGGCCATGATCTCCGGGAAGACGTCGGGTGTGCAGGCGAAGGCCGGGGCGCCCAGCGCGGCGAGCGCCGCGGCGTGCCCGTGGTCGTAGGCGGGGGCGCCCTCGTCGGAGAGCGCGAGCAGGGCGATGAACTGCACCCCGGCCGCCTTCATCGCGGCGACCCGCTTCAGCATCTCGTTGCGGATGCCGCCCTCGTAGAGGTCGCTGATCAGCACCACGATCGTCTCGGACGGCCGGGTGATCCTCGACTGGCAGTAGGCGAGCGCGCGGTTGATGTCGGTGCCGCCGCCGAGCCGGGTGGCGAACAGGACGTCGACCGGGTCGCTCAGCTGCTCGGTCAGGTCGACCACCGAGGTGTCGAAGACGACCAGCCGGGTGTCCAGGCTGCGCATCGACGCCAGCACCGCGCCGAACACCGCCGAGTGCACCACCGAGGCGGCCATCGACCCGGACTGGTCGATGCAGAGGATGACGTCCTTCTTCACCGCCCGCTGGGCGCGGGCGTAGCCGATCAGCCGCTCCGGGACGACCGTGCCCCTGCCGTCCGGGCCGGCCTGCGGGAGGTAGTTCTTCAGGTTGGCACGGATGGTGCGGTTCCAGTCGATGTCGCGGTGCCGGGGGCGGTTGACCCGGGCGGAGCGGTCCAGGGCGCCGCCGAGGGTGGCGCGGGTGCGGTCGGCCAGGCGGCGCTCCAGGTCGGCCACCACCTTGCCGACCACGGCGCGGGCCGTCTCCCGGGTGGTCTCCGGCAGTGCGCTCCTGAGCGAGAGCAGGGTGCCGACCAGGTGGACGTCCGGCTCGACGGCCTCCAGCATCTCCGGCTCCAGCAGCAGCCTGTCCAGGCCCAGCCGGGAGATCGCGTCCTGCTGCATCAGCTGGACGACGGTGGTCGGGAAGTACTCGCGGATGTCGCCGAGCCAGCGGGCGACCTGCGGCGCCGAACCGCCGAGGCCCGCACTGCGGGCGGCCCCGCGGCCGCCCTCGGCCTCCGCGCCCCGGTAGAGCGCGGCGAGCGCGCCGTCCATCGCCGCGTCCCGACCCGTCGGGCGGTGGCCGGTGCCGTCGGCCTCGCCGCCGAGCACCAGCCGCCAGCGGCGCAGCCGCTCGGCGGCGGGGTCCAGCGGAGCGCGGGTCGCGGTCATGGGTGCTCCTCGGGTACGGGGTGCGGCGGACTGGGCCGGGGCCGGTGCGGTGACGCCGCCTCAGCAGTCATGGAAGCAGCCGGGGCTGACATCGGGGCGGCCTGAGCCGGGCCGTGCGGGGCTCAGGTGTCGCGGCCGGCGGGCTGGCGCGGGATGCGGGGCAGCAGGGTGGGGGCGGTGGGGGCCGGGAGGCCGAGGAGGAGGGCGAGGACGGGCAGGGCCGCGTCCGCGCGGAGGTCGTCGAGTTCCTCCGGCGGGGTGGCTGCCGAGGCGCCCGGGCCGGCTCCGAGCGGGCCGGCGGCGGCGCGTTCGCCGATGGTGCGGCGGACGCCCGCCTCCAGGCCGGAGAAGGTGCGGCGCAGCACCGGCAGCAGGTCGATCAGGGTGTCGCCGGGGACGCCGGTGAGCCAGTCGTCGAGCAGGCCGAGCAGGGCGGCGTCGTGCAGCAGCAGGGCGCCGCCGCCGGCCAGGAAGCCCTCGATCCAGCCGGCCGCGTCGGCGGGGGCGCCGGCCCGGGAGAGCACCAGGCCCATCCGGCGGCCGGCCTCGTCGGAGTCGAGCCGGCCGTCGTCGAGGAGCAGGCGGACGGCGCGGCCGCGGAGCAGCCCGGGGACACCGGTGGCGGGGCCGCCGGAGGGCTCGCGGGCGGCCAGCGAGCGGAGGGCGGCGGCCCACCGCTCGGCGGGGTTGTCCCGGGGGCCGTCGGTGGGGGCGGGCGGCAGCAGGCCGACGGCGGTGTGGACGGCGTCGAGGTGGGCGCGCATCGCGGCGGCGCCGTCGGCGTCGAGGCCGGTGCAGGCGGGCGGCAGGCCGACGCCGATCCGCTCGGCGAGGCCGCGGGCGACGCCGTCGAGGGCGCCGGCGTCGGTGCCGCGGACGTCGCCGTAGCGCAGTGCCCGGACGAGGGCGGGCAGTGCCGCGGCGAGGTGCGCGACGTCGGTGTCCAGGGCGGCCCGGTCGGCGAGCACCCGCATGACGGCGGGCAGCGCGCCGGTGAGGCCGGCGAGCAGGCACTGCTCGACGAGGCGGGTGAGGTCGGCGAGGTCGGCGGCGTCGGCGGCCTGCCGGCCGGCCCTGCCGCAGGCGGCGTCCTCGACGGTGGTGCCCCAGTGCGCGGCCTCGACGACGCGGACGGCGTACTCGGGCTCCCAGCGCAGCCGCCAGGTCTCCCGGAAGGTGCCGGTGGAGTTGACGGCGGAGCGGGCCGGAACGCCCCAGTCGATGCCGAGCAGCCGGAGCCGGTGCAGCAGCCGGGAGCGGTCGG
The DNA here is from genome assembly GCF_040686255.1 of Kitasatospora sp. NPDC085879. NCBI lineage: Bacteria > Bacillati > Actinomycetota > Actinomycetes > Kitasatosporales > Streptomycetaceae > Kitasatospora > Kitasatospora sp. NPDC085879. The sequence continues at coordinate 40,182 of NZ_JBFBJZ010000022.1, forward strand.
CGTCGAGGTCCTTGCGCAGGTCGAGGACGAGGTCGCGCTCGCCGGCCTCGGGCTTGAGGCGCAGGCTGCGCTGGAGCCGGGCGAGGTCGCGCTGGAGCGGGACGGCGGGGGCGCTGTCGGGCACCTCGCCGAGGGCGTCGCCGACCACCAGCCGGTCGTGGACGAGGGCGAGGGTGGTGTCGGAGCCGTCGCACATCACGGAGCGGACGGCGTCGAGGGTCTCGCCGAGGCCGGCGAGCGGGCGGCCGCGCAGCACGGCGAGCGTCTCGGCGAGCCGGACGGCCTCGATGACGTGCGCGGAGGAGACCGGGTGGTCCTCGGCGCGCAGCAGGTCGGCGATGCCGGTCAGCCAGCGGGTGACCGGCCGGTCGGGGCTGGTGAACAGGTGGTGGTACCAGCCGGGCGAGTCGATGCCGGCGCCGTAGCCGGTGTGCTGGGCGAGCCGGCGGTGCGTCCACGGCACCCAGGTGATCTCGGTCCTCACCTTGGGCAGGCCGGTGAGCAGGGCGCGGTCGTGGGCGACGGTGGGCATGGTCCGCAGCGCGGGGACGTGCCAGGCGCCGCAGACCACGGCGATCCGCTCGTGGCCGGCCCGGCGGGCGGCGCGGATCTGCTGCCGCATGTACGCCTCGCGGAGGTCGTCGCGGCGGGCGCGCGGCCCGGCCGGGACGGTCTCGCGCAGTGCCGTCTCGCCCAGTGCAATCTCGCGCAGTGCGGTCATGGCCTCGGCGACCGCGGCGAAGGGGGCGAGGGCGTCGCCGTCGGGGGCGCGGTGCTCGACGACGTCCTCCCACCAGCGCTCGGGGTCGTCGTGGCCGGCGGCCTCGGCGAGGGCGGCGATCGGGTCGCCGATGCCGTCCTCCGCCTCCGCCGCCCCGTCGGACGTGCCCCCCGGCACGCCCGGCGGGGTCTGGGTGAGCGCGAAGGTGTGCGCGGCGGGCAGGTCGACGAAGCGGACCGGCACGTCGTGGTCGGCCGCGTACCGCAGGGCGACCCACTCGGGCGAGAACACGGCGAACGGCCAGAAGGCGGCCCGGGCGGGGTCGTCGACGGCGTGGGCGAGCAGGGCGACCGGCGGCCGCATCTCCTCGTCGGCGGCGAGGGCGGCGATCGCGTCGGCCTCCGGCGGGCCCTCGATCAGCACCGCGTCGGGCTTCAGCTGCTCCAGGGCGGCGGCCACCGCGCGGGCGGAGCCGGGCCCGTGGTGGCGGATGCCGAGCAGGGTGACCTCTGCGCTCATGGTCGTGGACCTCGCTCTCGGATGGTTCTCTCGGTGGCTCTCTCGGCGGTGTCGGACGGTCAGTGCGCGTGCTCGCGGGCGGCGCGGTAGAGGTCCTTCCAGCCGTCCCGTTCGCGGAGCACGCCCTCGACGTACTCGTGCCAGACCGTGCGGTCGGCGACCGGGTCGCGGACGACGGCGCCGACGATGCCGGCGGTGACGTCGGAGGCGCGGAGCACGCCGTCGCCGAAGTGGGTGGCGAGGGCGAGGCCGTTGGTGAGGACCGAGATCGCCTCGGCGGTGGAGAGGGTGCCGCTGGGCGTCTTGACCTTGGTGCGGCCGTCGGCGGTGATGCCGGAGCGCAGCTCGCGGAAGACGGTGACGACGCGGCGGATCTCCTCGGCGCCGGTGGGCAGTTCGGGCAGGTCGAGGCTGCGGCCGAGCTGGTTGACCCGGCGGCCGACGATGTCGACCTCCTCGTCGAGGGTGGCGGGCAGCGGCAGCACGACGGTGTTGAAGCGGCGGCGCAGCGCGGAGGAGAGGTCGTTGACGCCGCGGTCGCGGTCGTTGGCGGTGGCGATCAGGTTGAACCCGCGGACGGCCTGGGTCTCGTCGCCGAGCTCGGGCACCGGCAGGGTCTTCTCGGAGAGGATGGTGATCAGGCTGTCCTGCACGTCGGCGGGGATGCGGGTGAGCTCCTCGACGCGGGCGATCTTGCCGTCGGCCATCGCCCGCATGACCGGGGAGGGCACCAGGGCCTGCCGGCTGGGGCCGTTGGCGAGCAGCTGGGCGTAGTTCCAGCCGTAGCGGACGGCCTCCTCGGGGGTGCCGGCGGTGCCCTGGACGAGCAGGGTGGAGTCGCCGCTGATCGCGGCGGCGAGGTGCTCGGAGACCCAGGTCTTGGCGGTGCCGGGCACGCCGAGCAGCAGCAGGGCGCGGTCGGTCGCCAGGGTGGTGACGGCGACCTCGACCACTCGGCGGGGGCCGATGTACTTGGGGGTGACCACCGTGCCGTCGGGCAGGGTGCCGCCGAGCAGGTAGGTGGCGACGGCCCAGGGCGAGAGCCGCCAGCGAGCGGGGCGCGGTCGGTCGTCGGCGGCGGCCAGCGCGGCGAGTTCGGCGGCGAAGGCGTCCTCGGCGTGGAGGCGGAGGACTTCACTCGTGCGGGTGGTCGTCTCGGTGGTCATCGGCATCTCCTGGGTACGGGCCGCCGGGCAGGGCTGTGGCAGGGGTGCGGGCGGACACGGGACGGATCGGGGCGGCGGACGGTCGCGGGGAGGGGCGCGTCGAGGCCCCGCCGGACACAGCCGGAACGGGTTTCTCGTACGCCCTTTCGGCCTGCTGGAACCACCATGCACGAGCCCACTGACAAGCCGGGGCCGTGCGGTGACCGGCCGTCAGTTCGCCCGGCTCGAATGTCAGTGGCCCGTCCTAGCGTCGTCGGCATGGAGGAACGCTGGAGCAACGAACACGTCCTGTCGCTCGCGCCGGACCAGGCGTCGCTGAAGGCGGCCGGCAAGCTGTCCGCGCCCGCGCCGTGGACGGGCGCGGGCTGGGGCGGCGGCGCGCTGTGGGGCGAATGCAGGGGCAGCGGGCGGACACCGTACCGGCCGTGCGTCGACCTGTCCGGGCCCGCCTACCAGTGCACCTGCCCCAGCCGGAAGTTCCCGTGCAAGCACGTGCTCGGTCTGCTGCTGCTCTGGAGCGCCGGTTCGGCAGCCGTCGCGGCCGACGCCGAGCAGCCGGACTGGGTGGACGCTTGGCTGACGAAGCGCCGGCAGGGCGCCGAGCAGAGGGCCGTCCGGCAGCAGGAGCGCCGCGAGGCCGGCACGGACGACGCGGCGGCCCGCCGGCGGGCCGGGCAGCGGGCCCTGCGGGTCGCGGCCGGCGCGCAGGAGCTGCGGCTGCGGCTCGCGGACGGCGTCCGGCACGGGCTGGCCGACCACGCCGCGGCCTCCGGCGGCTGGCAGGAGGTCGCGGCCCGGATGGTCGACGCCCAGGCGCCCGGCCTGGCCGCCCGCGCCCGGGAGCTCGCGCACGCCCCGCAGGAGGGTCTGCTCGAGGAGTACGCCCTGCTGCACCTGCTGGCCGGCGCCTACGGCCGGGTGGACGAGCTGCCCGCGCCGCTCGCCGCGACGGTCCGCACCCGGGTCGGGTTCAGCACCGGCGCCGAGGAGGTGCTGGCCGGCCCGACCGTGCGGGACCGCTGGCACGTGCTCGGCAGCCGCGACACCGCCGACGAGCGGCTGACCACCCGCCGGATCTGGCTGCGCGGCGCCAAGACCGGCCGCCCGGCCCTGCTGCTCTCCTTCGGCAGCCCCGGCCGCGCGCCCGAGGTCGCCCTGCCCGCCGGCCGGGTGCTGGAGGCCGAGCTGGCCTTCCACCCCGGCGCCCGTCCGCTGCGCGCCGTCCTGGGCACCCGCTACGGCGAGCCGGAGGCCGCGCCGGCCGGTCCGCCGGCCGGGGTCCGCCCCGCCGAGGCGGTGGTCGGCTACGGCGAGGCCGTCGCGGACGATCCGTGGCTGGACGCCTGGCCGGCCGTGCTGGCCGAGGTGGTGCCCGTCCTCGGGCCGGAGGGCTGGCAGCTGACGGACGGTCACAGTGCCGTGCCGCTCAGGCGCGGCGCCCTGCCCGAGCAGGCGCTCTGGCGGCTGGCCGCGCTCTCGGCCGGCCACCCGGTCACGCTGTTCGGCGAGTACGGGCACGCCGGGTTCGCCCCGGTCACCGCCTGGTCCGCGGACGGCCGCGCGATCGGCCTCGGCCAGTGACCGCGTCCCGGGCGGGCGCCGACCGCCCCCACCCACCGTCCCACCGGAACCGCCAGACGGGAGGCCGGCCATGACGGCACCGACCACCACCGCCCACGACAGCTGGTCCGAGCTGCAGACCACTGCGCTGCTCGGCACCGACCGGCGGCCGCTGCCCGCCCCGGCGGGCCCGCCTGCGCTCGCCGCCGCGGCCGGGGCCGTCGACCGCGCCGACCCGGCGACGGCCCTGCTCGACCTGGCCGCGCTCGCCACTGTCCGGCGCCGGGCCGGCGCCCTCCCGCTGCCCGCCCCCGCGCTGCCCGCCCCGGCCGAGGACGACCCTCGACCGGAGGTGCCCGAGGCCGCCGCGCGAAGGCTGGGCTTCCTGCTGGGCGGCCGCGGCCCGGACACCAGCCTCGCCAACCTGACCGAGCTGCTCCCCCAGTGGCTGGCCGCCGCCCGCGCGCACGGTTACCGGCCGCCGCCGGTGCACCTGCCCGCGCTGCTGGACACCGCCCGCGCCCGCAGCGAGCTGCGGCCGGACGTGGTGGCGCTGGCCGGCCCGCTCGGCCGCTGGCTGGCCGAGCGGAATCCGGACTGGCGCTTCGTCGGCCGCACCGCCGGCGCCGCCCTGCCCGTCGACCCTGCGGAGGTCACCGCGGAGCACACCTCCGAGCACGCCGGCGGGGGCCCCGCGGCCGGCGAGCAGATCTGGCAGGAGGGCCTGTTCGCGGAGCGGGTCACCCACCTGACCCGGCTGCGCCGCCGCGATCCGGCCGCCGGCCTGGACCTGCTGCGCTCCACCTGGGCCACCGAGCGGGCGGAGGACCGCCTGCTGTTCCTGGACGCGCTGCAGGACGGGCTGTCCGGTGCGGACGAGGAGTTCCTGGAGGCCGCACTCGGCGACCGCAGCAAGAACGTCCGCGCCACCGCCGCCGAGTTGCTGTCCACGCTGCCCGGCTCCGCCCTTGCCGCCCGGATGGCCGAGCGCGCCCGCGCCTGTGTGCGCCCGCTCGACGGCGTGCTCGCGGTCGACCCGCCCACCGAGTGCGACACCGCGATGCAGCGCGACGGCATTCCGCCGAAGTCGCCCACCGGGCGCGGGCAGCGGTCCTGGTGGCTGGGCGAGATCGTGGCCGCCGCCCCGCTCTCGCTGTGGACGGACGCCACCGGTCTGACACCGGGGCAGCTGCTGGCCCTGCCCGCCCGGGAGGGCGGCGAGGCCGACGGCACCGACTGGTCCGCGGAGCTGCGCGAGGCCTGGGCCCGCGCCGCCGTCCGGCAGCGGGACGAGAGCTGGGCCCGCGCCCTGCTCGGCCCGGCGCCCCGCACGGGCGGGGCCGACCGGTCGGCGGGTGCCCCGGCGAAGCTGCTGGCCGTGCTGCCGGCGGCGGAGCGGGCGGCGTGGACGGCGGCGTTCGTCCGCACGCACGGGCTCGGCGACGCCTTTCAGCTGCTCGGCGCCTGCGCCACGCCGTGGACGCCTCCGCTGTCCACCGCGGTGGTCGCCGCGCTGGAGCGCGCGGCCGGCTCCGGCGCCTACCCGTGGAGCCACAGCGGGGTGCTCGGCATGACGGAGCGGGCGCTCGCCCCGGCGGCCGCGCCCGCGGTGGAGGCGCTCGCCGCCGACGCCGCGCCGGAGACGGCCTGGTCCGACACCTTCACCCGGCTCGCCGAGACGCTCCGGCTGCGGGCCGCGATGCTCGCCGAGCTCGTTCCCTGACCCGCGGGCACGGCGACGGGCCGGGCCCCGCGGTGTGCGGGGCCCGGCCCGTCGGTGCCGGTGGGCGGGCGGTCAGCCCGCCGGGCGGAGGTTGGCCTCGACCCAGCTGACCACCGACTGGGTCGGGGTGCCGGGGGTGAAGATGTCGGCGACGCCGAGCTGCTTGAGCTGGGCGATGTCCTCGTCGGGGATGATCCCGCCGCAGAAGACCTTGATGTCCTCGGCGTCGCGCTCGCGCAGCAGCTCGAGCACCTTCGCGCAGAGGGTCATGTGGGCGCCGGAGAGGATCGACAGCCCGATGCCGTCGGCGTCCTCCTGGATCGCCGTGTCGACGATCTGTTCCGGCGTCTGGTGCAGGCCGGTGTAGATGACCTCCATACCGGCGTCGCGCAGCGCGCGTGCGATCACCTTCGCGCCCCGGTCATGGCCGTCCAGACCTGGCTTGGCGACCACCACACGGATCGGCCCCGACACACCCATCACTGCCTCCTGGACCTCGTCGTCCACCGCCCGGCGGTCCCGCTCGGGCGCGGGTGCGATGTTAACAGCCTCTAACAGACCTGGGGGCAGCGTAACCCGCCCACCACCGGTCGGCGGTTTTCGCCTGCGGGAGGGAGGGGAAAATCACAGGGCTGCCCGTCAGCCACCCCTGGTGACCAGATCCTCCGTCCCCTGCGTCGGCCGCCGCAGGGGCCCCCGCGCCGTCCTGCCGGGGAGAGCCGCATGACGATCCCGTTCCAGCGGACGGCCGCCACCGTCCGCGGCGCGGGCGCGGAAGCCGCCGCGCTCGCGCACCACCTGGTCCGCTACCCCACCGGAATCCCGCCGGAGCGCCGGGCCCGCCCGTGCCCGGACCACCCGGTGCCGCCCGCCGCCCCGCCGCGGCACGACCCCGTGCTGCTGCTGCACGGCTTCGTCGACAACCGGGCGGTGTTCGGGCCGCTCCGCCGCGAGCTGCACCGGCACGGCTGGACGCACCTGCACGCCCTCAACTACTCACCGCTGACCCGGGACGTCCGGGCGGCCGCGGTGCTGCTCGCCCGGCACGTCGAGTGGGCGGTGCAGGCGCACGGCGGCCGGCCGATCGCCCTGGTCGGCCACAGCCTGGGCGGCCTGATCGCCCGTTACTACGTACAGCGCCTCGGCGGCCACGAACTCGCCGCCGAGGTGGTCACCCTGGCCACCCCGCACGAGGGGACCTCGGCCGCCCTGCTGCCGAACCCCTTCCCGATCACCCGCCAACTGCGGCCCGGCAGCGACCTGCTGACCGAGCTGCGGCTGCCCGCGCCGCGCTGCACCACTCGCTTCACCGCCGTCCGCGGCGAGTTGGACGAGGTCGTGCTGCCGCGCCGGAACGCCCGGCTGGACCACCCGGACCTGCACGCGGCCAACCTGGCCGTGCCCGGCGCCGGACACGTCGGCCTGCCCGCCCATCCGCGGGCGGTCGCCGCCGTCCTGCTCGCCCTGGAGGCCTGGGCCGCCGGGCCGCTGACGGAGCGCCACGCGTGCTGAGATGCGCACTTCGTCCGTGATCGTGATCAAGGGCTACAGTCTCGACTGTTTTCTCCCGGTCACTACCGATTCCGAGGAGGCGGCGCGATGACGGTCAGACGCTCCCCCGTCCGCATCCCGACCCGTATCCCGATCCACCGGCCGCTGCCCGGCCGGGCCGGTGGCGCCGAGCGGGCCCGCGGCCAGCACCGCGGCCGGCGGGCGGCCTCCACCCGCCGCGCGGTGCTCACGGTCGCCCTGCCGTCCGCCGCCACCCTCGGGGTCTTCGGTGTCGCGGCGGCGACGGTGCACGCCGACCGCCCCCGGCTGCCCCGCCCGGCGCCGTCCGGCCTCACCGCCCCGTCGCGCGACCCCGCCCGCGGCGAGCGGCCGGGCCTCGACCGGGCCGACCGCGAACTGGCCCGCGCCGCGCTCGCCGCCCGCCGGGCCGAACGGGGCACGAGCGGCCCGGACGCTCCGGCCACCGCCGCCCGGCCCCGGTACGTGCTGCCGGTCGACCGGGCGGGGATCGGCGCGGGCTTCGACCAGGCCGGCCCGCACTGGGCGGCCCGGCACACCGGCATCGACTTCCCGGTGCCGGCCGGCACACCCGTCCGCGCCGCCACCGACGGCACGGTGACCACCGGCTGGAGCGCCGCCTACGGCTACCTGGCGGTCGTCACTACGGCGGACGGGACCGAGACCTGGTATGGGCACCTGCGCGGGTACCGGCTGCGCGGCGGGCCCGTCCGGGCCGGCGAGGTGATCGGGTGGGCGGGTGCGACCGGGAACGCCACCGGGCCGCACCTCCACTTCGAGGTACGGCCCGGTGGCGGGGCGCCGATCGACCCGGTGCCGTGGCTGCTCGCCCACGGCGTCGACCCCCGCGCCTAGTCGACCCCGGCGCCTAGGCCCACCGGGCCGGGCTCAGAGCTTCTCGACCGGCGCGTAGCGCAGCAGCAGCTGCTTGCGGCCGGTGCTGCCGAAGTCGATCGTCGCCTGTGCCTTGTCGCCGACGCCCTGGGTGCCGACGACCGTACCGAGACCGAAGGTGTCGTGGCTGACCCGGTCGCCGACGGCCAGCGCGACCACCTCGCGCTCGGTCACCTTCCGCGCGGACTTCGCCCAGCCCGGCTGCGGAGCCGCCGTGGAACGCGCCGAGCCGCCGCCGGAGCCGTACGAGCGGGACGGGCCGGAGGACGACGGCGAGAAGCCGCGGGCCGCGGGCACCGACGCCGCGCCGGTGCGCTTCCACTCGACCAGGGTCTCCGGGATCTCCTCCAGGAAGCGGGAGGCCGGGTTGTAGGCGGGCTGGCCCCAGGCGCTGCGGAGCACCGACCGCGTCAGGTAGAGCCGCTGCCGGGCGCGGGTCAGGCCCACGTAGGCGAGCCGGCGCTCCTCCTCCAGCTCCTTGACCTGGTTGAGCGCCCGCATGTGCGGGAAGATCCCGTCCTCCATGCCGGTGAGGAAGACGACCGGGAACTCCAGGCCCTTGGCGGTGTGCAGGGTCATCATCGTGATGACGCCCTGGCCCTCCTCGTCGTCCGGGATCTGGTCCGAGTCGGCGACGAGGGCGACGCGCTCCAGGAAGTCGGCGAGCGAGCCGACCGGCGGGGCGCCCTCGGCGTCCTCGCCGTCCGGGCGCTCGCCCGGGTCCTGCTCGTACTCCAGGGCGACGGAGGCGAGCTCCTGGAGGTTCTCGATCCGGGTCTCGTCCTGCGGGTCGGTGGAGGCCTGGAGCTCGGCGAGGTAACCGGACTCCTCCAGCACCGCCTCCAGCACGGCGGCCGGACCGGCACCGGACTCCACGACCTGCCGCAGGCCGGCCATCATCGCGTTGAACTTCTTCACCGCATTGGCCGAGCGCGCGGCCATGCCGTACGCCTCGTCGACCCGCTGCAGCGCCTGGGCGAAGCTGATCCGCTCGCGGGCGGAGAGGGCGTCGATCATCGCCTCGGCCCGTTCGCCGATGCCGCGCTTGGGCACGTTCAGGATGCGGCGCAGCGGGACGGTGTCCTCGGGGTTGGAGAGGACGCGCAGGTAGGCCAGGATGTCCCGGACCTCCTTGCGCTCGTAGAAGCGGACCCCGCCGACGACCTTGTAGGGCAGGCCGACCCGGATGAAGACCTCTTCGAAGACGCGGGACTGCGCGTTCGTCCGGTAGAAGATCGCGACGTCGCCGGGGCGGGCCTCGGCCTTGTCGGTGAGCCGGTCGATCTCGTCGGCGATGAACTGGGCCTCGCCGTGCTCGTCGTCGGCCACGTAGCCGACCACCCGCTCGCCCTGGTCGCCGGCCGTCCAGAGGTTCTTCTTGCGCCGGTTGGTGTTGCGCTCGATGACGGCGTTGGCGGCGCTCAGGATGGTCTGTGTGGAGCGGTAGTTCTGCTCCAGCAGGATGGTCGTGGCGTTGGGGTAGTCCTCCTCGAACTGGAGGATGTTGCGGATCGTCGCGCCGCGGAAGGCGTAGATCGACTGGTCGGCGTCGCCGACCACGCAGAGCTCGGCCGGGGAGATCTGCGCGAGCCGGGCCGCCGTCGGGTTCACGAAGTCGCCGTCGGCGGTGAGCTTCGGGGCGTCGGAGCGGGCGCCGCCGGAGAGCTCTCGGACCAGCATGTACTGGGCGTGGTTGGTGTCCTGGTACTCGTCGACCAGGATGTGCCGGAAGCGGCGGCGGTAGTGCTCGGCGACGTCGGGGAAGGCCTGCAGCAGGTTGACCGTCGTCATGATGATGTCGTCGAAGTCCAGCGCGTTGGCCTCGCGCAGGCGCCGCTGGTAGAGGGTGTACGCCTCGGCCAGCTTCTTCTCCATCGGGTTGGCGGCCTGGTCGGCGTAGGTCTCCTCGTCGATCAGCTCGTTCTTGAGGTTGCTGATCTTGGCGGTGAAGGACTTCGGCGGGAACTGCTTCGGGTCGAGGTCGAGGTCGCGGCAGACCAGGGACATCAGCCGCTGCGAGTCGGCCGCGTCGTAGATCGAGAACGACGAGGTGAAGCCGAGCAGCTTCGACTCCCGGCGCAGGATGCGCACGCAGGCGCTGTGGAAGGTGGAGACCCACATCGCCCGGGCACGCGGGCCGACCAGCTGCTCGACGCGCTCGCGCATCTCGCCGGCGGCCTTGTTGGTGAAGGTGATCGCCAGGATCTCGCCGGGCTGCGCGCCGCGGGCGCTCAGCAGGTGGGCGATCCGGTGGGTGAGCACCCGGGTCTTGCCGGAGCCGGCGCCGGCGACGAGCAGCAGCGGGGAGCCGTGGTGCAGGACGGCCTCGCGCTGCGGGTCGTTCATGCCGGCGAGCAGCTGCTCCGGGTCGATCACCGGGCGGGCGTGGCCGTTGCGGTAGTACGCGTCGCGCTCGTCCTGGGCGGCGTGGTCGGTCTCGAACAGGCCGTCCGGGATGGCCTCCTCGTACGGCGGCTCCTCGTCCATCGGCGGCTCGTCGTGGGCGGGGCTCGACCCGAGCGAGGGGCTCTCGAAGCCGGGGAGCGGGAGGTCGTCAAAGAGGCTAGTCATGGCATTCCGAGTGTATGGCCCGCCGCCGACACTCCGGCCAGGGTCCTCGGAACCGTCCTCCCGCCCCGGTTCTCGGGAGCGCGCGGGCCCGGGCGGCCTCAGGGGGCGTCGGGGTAGACGAAGACCACGAAGCCGCCGTACGCCGCCGACACCACGGCGGCCGAGCCGAGCAGGAGCAGCAGCGAGGCGCGGCTGCGGATCCGGGCGAGCCCGGTGGCGGCGGGCAGCAGCAGGGCGAAGGCCGGCAGCAGGAAGCGCGCCCGCGAGTTGAAGTAGGCGGCGTCGCCGAGGGCCAGGGTGAGCATGGCGGCGCTGTAGAGAATCAGCGGGAGCGGCTGGCGCTGGATGACCGACATGCCGAAGAGGACGACCGAGCCGGTCAGCACGACCGCGACGACCACCTGGGTCAGCCAGACCTGGTCGGCGTCGGTGAGCAGGTCGCGGAAGGAGTACAGGGTGCTGCGCCCGAAGTCGAAGTGCGACCGCCAGGCGTCCTGGACCCGGAAGTAGCCGTCCCAGCGTCCCTTCACGGCGCCGACCCAGGCGAGCTGGCCGAGGAAGCCGAGCGGGGCGAGCAGGACGGCGAGCGCCGTGCGGGGGCCGCCGCGCCCCCGTACGAGCTCCCACAGGGCGGTCAGCGAGACGGCCGCGGCGAGCGCCGCGCCGGTGGGCCGGGTGAGCCCGGCGAGCAGGCAGAGCGCGCCGGCCCGGATCCAGTGGCGGGTGATCACCGCGTACAGCGACCAGGCGGCGAGCGCGGTGAAGAGCGGCTCGGAGTAGGCGGCGCTCTCCACCACGGCGTACGGGGTGATCCCCCAGAGCACGGCGGCGATGACGCCGACCCGCTGTCCGTAGAGCCGGGCGGCGACCGCGTGGATCCCCCAGGCGGCGGCCAGCGAGGAGAGCCAGGCCACCAGCAGCGCCGCCTGGTTCGCCGGCAGCGGCAGCACGGTGTGGACGGCCCGGATCAGCGCGGGGTACACGGGGAAGAAGGCGTACGGCTCGTACGGGCCGTAGGGGCCCGGCACGGGGGCGGTGCCGGCGTAGCCGTGCACCGCGATCTCCCGGTACCAGTAGGCGTCCCACAGGGTGCTGAGCCGCCCCAGGCCGGGGCTGCCGCGGTGGGCGCCCCAGGCGACGAGCAGCAGGACGCCGAGCAGCCGGGCCGCGGCGTAGCCGATCAGGGCCGGGGCGGCCGTCCGCAGCGCGCCCGCCGGCCGGGGGCCCCGGTCGGCGGGCGCCGCCCGGACGATGTTGCGGACGGCTGTCTCCGCGGACAAGGGCACCCCACGGTCGGAGGCGGGGCCGGTGCCGGCGGTCAGCGTGTCCGCGGGGCGCCGGAACCGCAAGGGATTGCGCGACACCCCACGATGACAGCCCCAGTCGGCCGCGGATGCAAACGCAGCGTCAACGGGCGATGACGGTCAGCCGGACTTCCGTTCGAGCAGGGCCACGGTCAGCCCGCGAACGTGCTTCACCTCGGTGGGGGTGTAGGACGCGCGCAGCGCCGCGGCCTGGGCCGTGGAGAAGTGCTCCAGCAGGTCGTCGTCGTTGGTGGGGACGACCACCCAGATCCGCGCGGTGCCGAGGCACTCGGCGGGCTCGGCGCACTCGGTGGCGAAGAGGTCGTCGCGCTGGACGGCGGTCTTGGCGACCAGGACGTCCGTCAGGTGCACCCGGTCGGGCAGGTAGTAGCCGATCTCGAAGTCGAGCATCAGGTAGGCGTCCTTGCCGCGGGCCGGCGCGAAGCCGTCGCCGGGGCGGTAGCCGTCGGCGATGATCGCGGCGGCGCGCTTGCCGTCCGTCCACTCGTGCGAGGCACCGGTGCGGAGCTTCTGCTGGTCGGGGAAGCCGATGGCGACCACGGTGACGAGGCCGAGGAGGCCGACCAGCCGGGGCTTGATCGAGGCGAGGCCGGCCGCCGCCAGGATGGACCAGGCGGGCAGGGTGTAGAGCTGGTAGCGCTCGAAGAAGTAGACGCTGGAGCCGTGCGAGGCGAGCCAGCTGAGGCCGATCGGCAGCGCGGCGACGACGCCGATCTCGAAGGCGGGCCTCCGGCCGCGGGACCAGCCCGCGGGGATCGCCACCAGCAGCAGGAAGCAGAAGCTGATCAGCGGCGAACCGAAGAGGTTGTGCCAGTAGTCGTGGAAGGTCTGCAGCCAGGGCTCGTGCAGCCACGAGATCTGCCGGCCGACCTGCCGCCGCCCGAGCAGGACCAGCGGGACGACCGGCACCAGGCCGACCGCGACCGCCGCCGGGAAGCGCAGCAGCAGCCGGTGGTCGCGGGACTTCCACCAGCGCAGCACGACGATCACCGCGTGCCCGGAGAGGAACAGCAGCGACACCATGTGGAACAGGCCGGCGGCGGCGACGGCGACCGAGTACGGCAGCCAGCGCAGCACGGTCGGCCGCTCCAGGGCGCGCAGCAGCAGCCAGGTGGCCGCGGAGACGGCGAGCAGCACGAAGCCGTAGGCCCGCGCCTCCTGGGCGAACCGGGAGATCGACGGGATCGTCGCGAACAGCACGCCGGCGAACAGCGCGGTGCGGGTGTCGAACAGCCGGCGGGCGGCCAGCGTGGTGAACGCGGCCGCGCCGGCCAGGGCGAGCGCGGTCGGCAGCCGGAACACCGCCGGGGAGTCCCCGAAGACGCCGATCCAGAAGTGCATCAGCAGGTAGTAGGCGCCGGACACGGCGTCGACGTGCTGGAGCATGTCGAGGATCTCGCCGGTGCTGCGGGTGGCGGCGCTCCAGGTCGCCAGCTCGTCCCGCCACAGCTGCGGGCGGGAGCTGCCCCGCACGCCGAGGGCGAGCATCAGCAGCGTGGGCCAGATCCAGACGGTCCTGGTCAGGAGGTCGCGGGCTCCCCCCGTCGGCCGGCCCGCCGCGGACCCGGCGGGTGCCGGGTCGGCGTGGCGGTCTCGGTCAGCGACGCTCGCGGTCATGGCTGTCGGTTCTCCAGGGCAGGGTTCGGTCGGGTGGACGGGAAGGCCCGTGGCCCCGGTCAGCGCCTGCGCTCGGCCCGGCCGGCCGCCTCGGCGGCACGCACCTGCTGGAACGCGGACTCCATGCGGCGCTTCATGATCGGTGCGAGCGGCCGCTCGACCAGGCGGTGCACCAACCAGGCCGCAAGCAGCATAGTCGCCATGGTCGCGAAGAACGTCGGGTAGGGGGCGAGGTGGCGGCTGATCCGGGTGATGAGCTGCCAGCCGATCATCTGGTGGAGCAGGTAGAGCGGGTAGGTGAGCGCGCCCGCGACGGTCAGCCACTTCCACTGGATCCGGTTGAAGAGGCCGAGGGCGGCCGCGGCGACGATCGCGAAGCAGCAGGTGGTGATCGCGACCGTGAGCGTCCAGGAGAGGTGGTGGCGGGTGCCGTACTCGTAGCCGCCGACGACACCGCGCAGCCGGTCCTGGGAGATCAGCCAGCAGAACCCGACGATGCCCCAGAGCAGCAGGTTCTGGCCGAAGCGGTACATCAGGTAGATCGCGATGCCGGCGATGAAGAACCAGGCGTAGGTGGGCTGGAAGACCGTCTCCAGCAGCGGCATGTCGACCGAGCCGGCGATCAGCGCCATGAAGCCCCAGATGCCGCAGAAGGCGAGCACCCGGCGGTAGGTGAGGCCGAAGGCCACCAGGACGCCGAAGAGGATGTAGAAGCGCAGCTCGGCCCAGAGCGTCCAGTAGACCGGGTCGATGTTGTCCACACCGAGCGGCATGTTGGCCATGCTGAGGTTGGTGAGGATCCGGGTCGCGGTCGGCCGGTGGGTGTCGTCGCCCCAGATCTTCGGGACGACCAGCAGGGTGGCGGCGGTGAGCAGCACGCAGACCCAGTACGCGGGGAAGAGCCGCACGACGCGGGAGGTGACGAAGTCGCCGACCGACCGGCCCCAGCAGGACATGCAGATGACGAAGCCGCTGATCAGGAAGAACAGCTCGACGCCGAGCCAGCTGTAGGCGCCGACGAGGTGGCCGAGGGGCATCAGCTTGCTGGGCAGGCCGTGCCAGATCTCCGGGAAGCGTTCGACGCCGAGCCAGTGCCAGGTGAGCACGCCGAGCGCGGCTATCAGGCGCAGGCCGTCGAGGACGTAGAGGCGCGGCCGCTTGGGCGGCCTGGCTGCGGGCTGTTCGGCGGATGCTCCCTCGCCCGGCGCTCCGGCCATCTGCTGGTACTGCACAGGCACGGGTGCGGATGTCTTCAGGGGGGAGGTCATAGCCGCGCTCTCGGTCCGGGGGTGATGGGCCCAGCAAAGCTCGGAGGGGGTGGGTCCGGCATGGGCTGGCTCATCTTATAGACGGATGAATGCGGACTGAGAGTTGCATGGGTCTCGCCGGCACCCGGCACCGTTCGCACACCAGGACGCGGCTACCGGGGCGTAGCTCCACCGCTGGTGGCGGTGCCCGCCACGGACGCCGGCCGCGGCCCGGCCGGACGCCCGGAGTGACGCACGTCACGCACCCGGGGCCCGTCCGTCCGCGGCCGGAGCCCCGTCCTCAGACCAGCCGGCGGGCCGTCGCCCAGCGGGTCAGCTCGTGACGGTTGCTGAGCTGCAGCTTGCGCAGCACCGCGGAGACGTGGCTCTCCACCGTCTTCACCGAGATGAACAGCTGCTTGGCGATCTCCTTGTAGGCGTAGCCGCGGGCGATCAGCCGCAGCACCTCGCGCTCGCGCTGGGTGAGCCGGTCGAGGTCCTCGTCGACCGGCGGGGTGTCGGTGGCCGCGAAGGCGTCCAGGACGAAGCCGGCGAGGCGCGGCGAGAAGACCGCGTCGCCGTCGGCGATCCGGAAGATCGCGTTCACCAGGTCGGTGCCGGTGATCGTCTTGGTGACGTAGCCGCGGGCCCCGCCGCGGATGACGCCGATGACGTCCTCGGCCGCGTCCGAGACGGACAGCGCCAGGAAGCGCACCCCGCCCTGCTCGCCCATCAGCGGCGCCGAGCGGCGCAGCACCTCGACCCCGCCGCCGCCGGGCAGGTGGACGTCGAGCAGCACGACGTCCGGCCGGGTCTCGGCGACCACCCGCACCGCCGACTCGACGTCGTCGGCCTCGCCGACCACGTCGATCCCGGTCGTCTCGGTGCGGCCGATCTCGGCGCGCACACCGGTGCGGAACATCCGGTGGTCGTCCACCAGCACGACCCGCGCGACGCGCTCCGGCGCGCTTCCCCCTGTGTCAGTCATCTGCCCTCTCCATCTCCAGCTCGACCTCGGTGCCGCCGCCCGCCGCCGGCCGCACCCGTGCGGTGCCGCCGTTGCGCCGCATCCGGCCCACGATCGACTCCCGCACGCCCATCCGGTCCTCGGGCACCGCGTCGGGGTCGAAGCCGGGGCCGTGGTCGCGCACGAACACCGACACCGTCCTCCCCTCCACCTCCGCGTAGACCTGGACCGGTCCCCCGCCACCGTACTTGGCCGCGTTGACCATCGCCTCCCTCGCGGCCTGCATCTGCGCCGCGATCCGGTCGTCCATCGGGCAGTCACCGACGCAGACCAGCTCGACCGCGACGCCGTGCCGGTCCTCGACCTCGGCGACGACGGCCCGGATGTGCTCGGCGAGGGTGTCCGGCGCGGACTCGGCGACCGCCTCCGGGCGGTACAGCCACAGCCGCAGCTCGCGCTCCTGGGCGCGGGCGAGGCGCAGCACCTCCTTCGGGTCCTCAGCGCGGCGCTGGATCAGGGTGAGGGTGTGCAGCACCGAGTCGTGCACGTGGGCGGCGATCTCGGCGCGCTCCTGGGCGCGGATGCGGGCGGTGCGCTCGGCGCCGAGGTCCTGCCACATCCGCAGCGCGTACGGGCCGACCAGCACGAGCATGCCGGCCAGCACGGCGAGCGAGGCCTCGACGATCGAGGCGAGGGTGGAGCCGCTGCCCTGCAGGACGAGGAAGCCGACGATGCCGGCGACGACCAGCAGCACGCCGGCCGCGACCCGGGCGAAGGCGCTGCGCCGCTTCGACCCCTCCTCCAGGCCGAACCAGCGCTGCCAGCGGGAGTCGTCGGCCTGCCGCCAGACCAGGGCGACGCCGACGCCGATGGTGAGCAGCGGCCAGACGTACGGCTTGGCGGTCTGGATGTGCAGGGCGTTGAGCAGCGCGATGATGCCGACGACCAGCATCAGCAGGGCGCTCAGCTGGCCCGCGCCGCCGGTGCGGTCGGCGGTGCCGGGGGCGTTCCCGGGGGGGCCGCCGGCGGGGGCCGGGGTGTCGGCGGGCAGGCCGAGGAAGGTGCGCTGGAGCAGGTCGCGCAGCCGGCCGAGGCCGCGCCGCCCGCTCTTGGTCGGCCTGCCGACGGGGCGGGAGCCGGCGTCGACCCGGACGAACGCGCCGTCGATCCAGGCCCACTGGGTGGCCGCGCCGGGGGCGGGCTCGCCGATGCCGATCGGGACGACGAACCAGAAGGCGGCGTACAGCAGCGCACCGATGCCCTGGGCGAAGAAGAGGAGCACGAAGGCGCCGCGGACCCAGCTGACCGGCAGACCGAGGTGGACGGCGAGGCCGTGCGCGACTCCGCCGAGCATCCGCCCGTGCGGGCTGCGGTAGAGCCGGCGGTACGGCTGCTCCACCGGTCCGCCCGGGGCGGCCGGGGCGTCGGTCTCGGTCGGTTGGGTCTCGCTGCCGGGTGCTGCCACGCCACAGACGGTCTCATGTCAAGCGGTGCCGGTGCATCAGGGTCGGCCCCGGAAGTCCCTCAGGGACAGATCAGGGTCCGTCCCGGGCCGCAGACGGTTGGGCGGGGGCCCGGCAGCCACCAGGATGGTGCCATGACCGACGAGCAGAGCACGGCCGGCCCGGCCGACGGCACCGCCGACGCACCTCCCGAGGACGTTCCGCCGGGTGCGCAGCGTCCGCCGCTGGCCCGCAGCGGGCAGCACCGGGTGGTGGCCGGCGTGTGCGGCGGGCTCGGGCGCCACCTCGACATCGACCCGGTGGTGTTCCGGGTGGTGGTCGCGGTGCTCTGCCTGTCCGGCGGGCTGGGGCTGTTCCTGTACGGGCTGGCCTGGCTGATCGTGCCGCGCGAGCCGGTGGACGGCCGGCCGGGCCGGACCGAGCTGCAGCGGGTGCTGACCGGCCGGGTGGACGGCCAGTCGATCGGCGCGGTGCTGCTGACGGTGATCGGCACCGGGGTCTTCTTCTCGTCGATGGGCGACGGCGGGCAGCTGTTCCCGCTGCTGCTGCTGGGCGGCCTGGTGTTCCTGGCCGTCCGGTACGACCCGGAGCGCCGCCGCCGGGCCCGCGGCGACGCGGCGCCGGCCGGTGCCGACGGCCCGTACGACCGGCTGGAGGAGCCGGTCGAGCAGCTGGACTGGAAGACCTGGCAGCACCGGTTCGGCCAGGACTTCCAGACCGAGTGGCGGGCCCGGAAGGCGGAGATGCACAAGCGGCTGCGGACGGCCCACGAGGAGTTCGCGGCGCAGCACGCCAGGGACCGCGCGGCCGGCCGGGTACCGCAGGACACGCCGCCGCCCGGGCCGAGCGGCTACCTATGGGACCCGCGGCACCCGGAGCGCAATCCGTACGGGTCGCAGACCCCGCCGCCGGGGGTTCCGGCGCAGGCGTGGTGGCAGCGGACGGATCTGCCGCAGGGCGATCCGCTGCGCAAGCCGTCCGGCCTGCCCGAGCCGCCGCAGGCCCCGGAGCCCGTGGTGCCGCCGGTGCCGCCGCGGCCGACCGGGGTGGTGCGGCACGGCGGCGGGGGCCTCGGCGGGATCGGGGTGCTGCTGGCGATCGGCTCGGGGGCACTGGCCTGGTGGCTGACCGACCGGCAGGGGCAGCCGGTGCACATCGCCACGGTGCTGGCTGCGGCGCTGCTGGCGATCGGTCTGGTGATGCTGGTCGGCGCCCGGTGGGGCCGGGCCCGCGGGCTGGCGGTGCCGGCGCTGCTGCTGACCCTGGTGCTCGCCGCGGCGGGCGGGTCGAACGCCGCGCTGCACGCCGGGGTGGGCGACCGGCTGTGGGCGCCCGCGACGGCCTCGTCCCTGCAGGAGCACTACGACCTGGGCGCGGGCGACGCGACCCTCGACCTGACCGGGCTGGACCCGGCGGGCGCCTCGCTGGCCAGCACGGTGCGGGTCGGCGCGGGTGATCTGAAGGTGCTGCTGCGCAAGGACGTGGACGTCGAGCTGACCGTGCACAACCTGGCCGGCGACATCCGGCTGCCGAACGGGGAGCACCTCTCCGGCACCGGCAACAACCACACGTACACGCTGCACCCGCCGGCCGGGACGGCCTCCCGGGGGACGCTCGACCTCACGCTGACGGTCGGGCTCGGAGACATCAAGGTGGTCCAGTCATGAGGAAGCACCGGCTCGACCTGTTCTCGCTGATCTCGGGGGTGCTGTTCACCGTGGTCGCGACCGTCTACCTGGTGGCGTCGCTGAACGACCGCACGGTCAACGGCCGGATCGTCATCCCGGTGGCGCTGATCGGCCTGGGGACGGCGGGCCTGGCCGGGGCGGTCGCCGCGGTGGCCCGCCGCGGCCGGGGCGGCGAGCTGCCGCCCCCGCCGGAGGAGCGCTGACCTGCGCCGCCCCGGGGGCCGGCCCTCAGCTCTGCCGGCCCCCGAGTTCCAGGGTGTCGCCGCTCTTGGTGACGGTGTACTTGGGCAGCGGCTTGGTGGCCGGGCCGTTGATCACCGCGCCGGTCTTCGCGTTGAAGCGGGAGCCGTGGCACGGGCAGTACATCGCGCCGTCACGCGGGGCGTCGACGGTGCAGCCGGAGTGGGTGCAGATCGCGGAGAAGCCGCAGTACTGCCCGCCGGTGGGCTGCACGATGTAGATCGCGTCGCCGGTGGCCGGGTCCTTGACCTGGGCCGATCCGCCGACCGGGACGCTCGCGGCGGCGACGGTGACCTTGTCGCCGTTCGCCGGGGCGGGGTTGGTGGAGCCGGGCGTGGCCGGGGTGCCCTGGGTGTTCGGGGTGCCCCGGGTGCCCGGGTCGGCGACGGCCTTGCGGTCGCGGCCGAAGGTGGCGGTGAGCGAGCCGGCGAGCAGCCCGGCGCCGCCGAGGGCGACCGCGGCGATGCCGCCGTCGAGCAGGGCGCGCCGCCGGACGGCGCCCTCGGGCAGGCCGCGCCGGCGGTCCCGTCCGGCGCGGCGGGCGAGGTAGCCGTCGATCGAGAGGTACGGGGTGCCGGCCAGCACCAGCGGCGTCCAGGCCATCAGGTAGATGAGGTCGTTGCCGAGGTAGTACGGCGAGACGTTCCAGCTGACCGTGAGGAAGAGGGTCAGGTTGATGACGGCGCCGCCGGCCGCGGCGAGCCGGCCCCAGAGCCCGAAGAGCGTGCCGAGGCCGACGGCGAGCTCGCCGAAGGCGATCAGCAGGGCGAAGAAGGTCGGCGCGTGCAGAGCGGGGCCGAGTGCCCAGCCGATCGGGCTGAACTCCTTCGCGGCCTGGGTCTGCGAGACGAAGGACGCCGCGTCACCGGCCCCCGCCAGGTAGTGGGAGTCGGAGAGCTTGTCGAAGGCCGCGTAGACGAAGGTGACGCCGAGGAAGATCCGCAGCGGCAGGGTCGCGTACTGGGTGGCGGTGCGCTTCCACGCCTCGCGCCGGGAGGGGGTGTGTCCGTCGTGCGCCCCGGTCATGCCGTCGCCCTTCCCTCACGGCCTGTCAACTGCTGACAGGTCCGGTCCGATTCTGCCCGTTGCTGTGCGCGTTCTGCGGCAGGTCCGGCAGCGCACACAGCCGCGCCGCCACTCCCTGGTACGGAAGCAGCGGCGCGGATGTTCAATCGGCCGTGCGATCGGCCGGCGGGATCACTCCCACTCGATGGTGCCCGGCGGCTTGCTGGTGATGTCCAGCACCACACGGTTCACGTCGCGGACCTCGTTGGTGATCCGGGTGGAGATCTTCGCCAGCACGTCGTAGGGCAGGCGCGACCAGTCGGCGGTCATCGCGTCCTCGGACGAGACCGGGCGCAGCACGATCGGGTGGCCGTACGTCCGGCCGTCGCCCTGGACGCCGACCGAGCGGACGTCGGCGAGCAGCACGACCGGGCACTGCCAGATCTGCTTGTCCAGCCCGGCGGCGGTGAGCTCCTCGCGGGCGATGGCGTCGGCCTCGCGGAGCAGGTCGAGGCGCTCCTCGGTGACCTCGCCGACGATCCGGATGCCGAGGCCCGGGCCGGGGAAGGGCTGCCGCTGGACGATCTCCTCCGGCAGGCCGAGCTCCTGGCCGACCATCCGGACCTCGTCCTTGAACAGCTTGCGCAGCGGCTCGACCAGCTGGAACTGCAGGTCCTCGGGCAGACCGCCGACGTTGTGGTGCGACTTGATGTTGGCGGTGCCGGTGCCGCCGCCGGACTCGACCACGTCCGGGTACAGGGTGCCCTGGACGAGGAACTCCACCGACTCGCCGTGCTCGCCGGCCTCGGCGACGATCTCGGCCTGCGCCTGCTCGAAGACGCGGATGAACTCCCGGCCGATGATCTTGCGCTTCTGCTCCGGGTCGCTGACGCCGGCCAGCGCGGTCAGGAAGCGCTCCTTGGCGTCGACGACCTTCAGCTGGACGCCGGTGGCGGCCACGAAGTCCTTCTCGACCTGCTCGGTCTCGCCCTTGCGCATCAGGCCGTGGTCGACGTAGACGCAGGTCAGCCGGTCGCCGATGGCCTTGTTGACCAGGGCGGCGGCGACCGCGGAGTCCACACCGCCGGACAGGCCGCAGATGGCGCGCTTGTCGCCGACCTGCTCGCGGATCAGCGCGACCTGCTCGTCGACCACGTTGTGGGTCGTCCAGGTCGGCGCGATGCCGGCGCCGCGGTAGAGGAAGTGCTCCAGGATCTGCTGACCGTGGTCGGAGTGCAGCACCTCCGGGTGGTACTGGACGCCGTACAGCCTGAGGTCGTCGTTCTCGAAGGCGGCGACCGGGACGACGTCGGTGGAGGCGGTGACGGTGAAGCCCTCGGGCGCGGCCGAGCAGGCGTCGCCGTGCGACATCCACACCGAGTGCTGCGCCGGGACGCCCTCGAACAGGGTGGAGCCGGAGCGGCTGACGGTCAGCGGGGTGCGCCCGTACTCGCGGGCGCCGGTGTTGTCGACGGTGCCGCCGAGCGTGATGGCCATCAGCTGGAAGCCGTAGCACATGCCGAAGACCGGCACGCCGGCTTCGAAGAGCGCGCGGTCGAGGCGGGGCGCACCCTCCTCGTAGACCGAGGACGGCCCGCCGGAGAGGATGATCGCCCTCGGGTTCTTGGCGAGCATCTCGGCGACCGGCATGGTGCTCGGCACGATCTCGCTGTAGACCCGGGCCTCACGCACCCGACGGGCGATGAGCTGGGCGTACTGGGCACCGAAGTCGACGACCAGGACGGTGTCGTTCTCGGTTGCGGACTGGTCCGGGGAAGCAGAGGACACGGACGGCCTTCCGGCGGGTGTGGGGAGTGTCTGAAGCCGAGTCTACCGGGGCGGCTCGAACGCTCGGACCGCCCCGGCGGCGCCGGGTGCCGGGCGCGGCCGGCCGCACGGCTTTCACCCGCTTGCCGACCTGCACGACCGTGACCGGGGACGGCGGCGCATCGTTGCACCGCTTGACCGTGCGACCGCGCCGCGCCAACCAGGCCCGGGCGGCCCCGGACGGTCGGCAGGACCACGCGTGGATCCCGATCCGGTCCACTCCCGCGCGTGGCGGGCGCAGGCCCGCCGTGGGACCGTGCGGGGGTGCGGCGACCGGGCAGCAGGGGACAGCGACCCCGGCCGCGACCGGACGGACCGTCGGGGCGGGGAGGCCGGCGCCGGCCTCCCCGCCTCCCGGCAGCACCGCACCTCGTTCGGGCCCCGTCCAGGGCCCGTACCACTCCTCGGCCGCCCCCGTCCCACCCTTCGGCCGCCCCGCGCACTCCCCTGTGCGCCCCTGCTTGCGACTACTACGCTGGGTAGTCGATCCGATCGACCGCGCGGAGCGGGCGCAGGCCGCGCCGACCGGCGCCCGGAGGGATCACCACCGGGAAACGGACTGTGCCGAACTGCGCCGAATCGGTTGCACAGGACGGCATCCGTCCATCACGATGCTGGTTGTGGGGGTTGGCCGACCGCCTCGCGAGGCGGCGCGGACCGGCCGCGCGGAGAGTCCGCGAGCCGGTTGCGACAACGGTTATCACCTCACGCTCCGTGAGGGCCGACCCAGGCCCGTGCACGCGACGGGGCCCGTACACCACCGGGCGACCCGCCGCCTCCGAACCATTCCACCCGACGGCGCACCTCCCCCGGCGCCGTCACCCCAGCACCCGGCGCTGCCCTGACGCCGCGTGCTGAACGACAAAGGGCCCCGTTCCCCCGCGGGGCCCTTTGCCCTGCCCGGACGAGCCCGGGCGGGGCGGCGGACGGTCGGTCCCGGTGAGGATCAGTCCCGGGCCTCGCGGGCGGGCACCACCGGCACGGGCAGCAGCGGCAGCCGCAGGGCGCCGAACGCCCCGGCGGGCACCGCCGGCTGCTTGGGCTCGACCGCGGCCACCCGGCGGTAGCCCTCGCCCTGCGCGGGCCGCGGGTCCGCCTCGTCCTTGTTCGGCCACAGCGACATCGCCCGCTCGGCCTGCGCCGTGATCGTCAGCGACGGGTTGACGCCCAGGTTGGCGGAGACCGCGGCGCCGTCCACCACATGGATGCCGGGGTGCCCGTACAGCCGGTGGTACGGGTCGATGACGCCGTGCTCGGCGTCCTCGCCGATCGGGCAGCCGCCGAGGAAGTGCGCGGTCATCGGCATCCGCATCAGTTCGCCGATGTTGGTGCCGGCGAAGCCGTTGATCTCCTCGGCGAGGATCCGCGCCGCCTCCTCGCCCTCCGGGATGTGCTCCGGGTTGGGCGCGCCGTGGCCCTGCTTGGCGGTGAGCAGGCCGCGGCCGAGGCCCTTGGGCTTGCGGAAGGTGGTCAGCGAGTTGTCCAGCGACTGCATGACCAGGCCGATGATCGTCCGCTCCGACCAGCGGTACTTGGACAGGTTGCGGGCCGACAGCACCGGGTGGCGGACGGTGGTGGCCAGGTAGGACAGCAGGTTGGAGCGGCGGTGCGGGAACTGCAGGATGGTCATCAGGCCCATAGCGTTCGAGCCCTTGCCGTAGCGGACCGGCTCGATGTGGGTGTTCTCGTTCGGGTGGACCGAGGACGTGATCGCCACACCGCGGCTGAAGTCCGCCCTCGGCGCACCCGTCTTGCGCCGGTAGCGGCGGTTGTCGGTGAGCGCGCCGACCAGCGACTCCGAGTTGGTGCGGGTCAGGAAGCCCAGCTTCGCGGAGATCCTCGGCAGCGCGCCGGTGTCCCGCATGGTGTGCAGCAGCGTCTGGGTGCCGTAGGTGCCGGCCGCGACCACCACCTGGCGGGCCCGCAGCACGGTGCGCGGGCCCTTGCGGCGCCGGTCGGTGGGCACCGTGGTCACGGACAGGCCGCCGTCGGCGTCCTCGGTGAGGCCGACCACCGTGGTCAGCGGCCGCACCTCGGCGCCGGCCTGCTCGGCCAGGTAGAGGTAGTTCTCGATCAGCATGTTCTTGGCGCCGTGCCGGCAGCCGGTCATGCACTCGCCGCACTCGGTGCAGGCGCGCCGGGCCGGGCCCGCGCCGCCGAAGTACGGGTCCGCGACCTCGGTGCCGGGCGCGCCCTTCGCGGCGCCGTCCGCGTCCTTGCCGTCGCCGAAGAACACGCCGACCGGCGCCAGGTGGAAGGTGTCGCCGACGCCCATCCGCTCGGCGGTCGCCCGCAGGTGGGTGTCGGCGTCGGTGACGGTGGGGTTGAGCCGGACACCGAGCATCCGCTGCGCCTGGTCGTAGTAGGGCGCGAGCTCGTCCTGCCAGTCGGTGATCCGCCCCCACTGGCGGTCCTCGAAGAAGGCCTTCGGCGGCACGTACAGCGTGTTGGCGTAGTTGAGCGAGCCGCCGCCGACGCCCGCGCCGGCCAGCACCAGCACGTTGCTCAGCAGGTGGATCCGCTGGATGCCGAACAGGCCGAGGGCGGGCGCCCACAGGTAGTTGCGCAGGTCCCAGGAGTTCTTCGGCAGGCTGTCGGCCGACCAGCGGCGGCCCGCCTCCAGGACGGCGACCCGGTAGCCCTTCTCGGTGAGGCGCAGGGCGGCGACCGAGCCGCCGAAGCCCGAGCCGATCACCACCACGTCGTAGTCGAATCCGCCGTTGTCCGCCATGGTGCCGCTGCTCCTTCGAGGGTGGGGGTGGTCCGCGGGGTGCGCGGGCGACCGGTGCGCCCGGCCTACCGGAAGCCGAACGCCTTGAGCGCCTTGAGCCCGGTGGTGAGCAGCGCCGCGAACCGCTCGTCGTCCAGCCCGTGCGAGGGGCCGATCGGCAGCAGCCGCTGGGTGGAGACGGTCTGCGCCTCGGTGAAGCGCAGGATGCCCTCGGCGCCGTGCCGGCGGCCGAGGCCCGAGTCGCCCATGCCGCCCATCGGGGAGGCCACCGAGCCGTAGGCGGCGGCGTAGGCCTCGTTGACGTTGACGGTGCCGGTGTGCAGCCGGGCGGCGACGGCGCGGCCGCGCCGGGCGTCCTTCGTCCACACGCTGGAGTTCAGGCCGTACGGGGTGGAGTTGGCGATCTCGACGGCCTCGTCCTCGGTGTCGAAGCGGTACACGGAGACGACCGGGCCGAAGGTCTCCTCGGTGCAGACCGACATGCCCGGGGTGACGCCGTCGAGCACGGTGGGCTCGTAGAAGAGCGGGCCGAGGTCGGGCCGGGGGCGGCCGCCGGCCAGGACGGTGGCGCCGGCCTTGACGGCCTCCTCGACGTGCCGGGTGACGGTCTCCAACTGCCGCTCGGAGACCAGCGAGCCCATGTCCGCGCCGTAGGCGAGGCCGCCGCCGAGGCGCAGCGCCCGGGTGCGGGCGGTGAAGCGGGCGAGGAACTCGTCGGTGACGGAGCGGTGCACCAGCAGCCGCTCGATGGAGATGCACAGCTGACCGGCGGAGGAGAAGCAGGCGCGGAC
Organism: Kitasatospora sp. NPDC085879; assembly: GCF_040686255.1. Taxonomy (NCBI): domain Bacteria; kingdom Bacillati; phylum Actinomycetota; class Actinomycetes; order Kitasatosporales; family Streptomycetaceae; genus Kitasatospora; species Kitasatospora sp. NPDC085879. The sequence continues at coordinate 65,767 of NZ_JBFBJZ010000022.1, forward strand.
GGCACCCTCGGCGGCCCGGTCGAGGTCGGCGTCGGCGAGGACGAGCAGCGCGTTCTTGCCGCCGAGCTCCAGGGATGCGCCGACCAGTCGGCCGGCGGCCTGCTGGGCGACCTGGCGGCCGGTGCGGGTGGAGCCGGTGAAGGAGACGTAGTCGGCGTGCTCGACCACGGCCGGGCCGACCACCGGGCCGTCGCCGACCACGATCTGCCAGACGTCGGCGGGCAGGCCTGCCTCGACGAGGAGTTCGCGGGCCCACAGCGCGGTGAGCGCGGTCTGCGTGTCCGGCTTGTTGACCACGGCGTTGCCGGCCGCGAAGGCGGGCAGCGCGTCGCTGACGGAGAGCTCCAGCGGGTAGTTCCAGGGCGAGATCTGGCCGATCACGCCCTTGGGGCGGCGGCCCTCCAGGGTGTGGGTGAGCACCGGCAGGGCGCCGCCGCGGCGGCGGTCGCGCAGGTAGGAGGGCGCCTTGCGGCCGTAGTGGCGGGCGGCGGAGGCGGCGGCCAGCACCTCTTCGAAGGCGTGCAGACGGGTCTTGCCGGTCTCGGCCTGGACGAGGTCGAGCACCTCGTCCTGCCGGGCCAGCAGCAGGTCGTGGAAGCGCAGCAGGACGGCGGCGCGGCGGCGGACGGGCAGCGCGGCCCAGGCCCGCTGGGCGCGGCGGGCGCGCCGGTAGGCCTCCTCGACGTCGGCCGGGGAGGACTGCGGCAGGTCGGCCAGCGGTTCGCCGGTGAGCGGGGCCGCGGTGGTGACCCGCTCGGCGCCCTCGCCGGCGGTGATGCCGCGGGCGAGCCGTTCGACCAGGGCGGGCGTGACGACCGTGGCGGGCGTGCGGGCGCCGCCGGGGGCCGCGGGGTTGCGTCCGGCCTCGTCGGTGGACCGGGCCTGTGCGTCTGCCGTGGTGTCCGTCATGGAGCGCAGCCTAGGCCTTTGCGGGCCGGATGTGTACCCGCCGGTAACACCCTTTTTCCGTGAGCGTCCGAACACGTCCGGTGAGGGTCAGCCCTCCACGGAGAAGTTGTTGAGCACGACCGTGAAGCGGCGCAGCGCCTCCTGCCAGTCCTTGTCCGGGGAGGCCACCAGCACGTCGTAGGAGGTGCCGTCCTCGGTGCGGAACTCGACCTCCTTGAGGTGGCGGCGGCCCGAGCCGTCGAGCGACGTGTAGCTGAACTCCCAGACGGCGCCCTCCTGGCCGTCCACCTTGATCCCGGTGAGGCTCTCGCGGCGGTAGGCCGGGCGGTTCTTGGTGATGCTCTGCTCCATCTGCTCGAAGTGCTCGAGCGGGGTCAGCGGCTGACCGACCGTCACCGCGAACTGCAGGTAGTGCACCTTGTTGTCGGGGCTGTAGTAGATCTCGTTGTTGTCGGTGCTGCGCACCCACGACTTGCCCGAGGTGGCCACCGGCATCGGGAAGCGGAAACCCGCCGGGTCCTGCTTCCAGACGTAGCCGCTGGGCGCGGGCCCGGGGGTGTCGGAGGCCCGGGTGGTCGGAACGGTGATCTGCGGCGCGCCGGTGGCCGCGTCGTCGCGCGGCTCGTCCCTTCCGGAACGGCTCTTCAGGACGTACACGCCGGCCGCGGCGGCCAGGACGACGACCAGGCCGACCAGCAGCAGCGGGAGCAGCCGGCGGCGCCGGCCGGCGGGCCCGGCGGGTGCGACCGGTGGGATGGGCTCGGTCGGGGGCGCGGGCACCGGGGCCTGCGCGGTCGGGGCCTGCGCGGTCGGGGCGGCCTCGGGCACGGGCAGGGTGGGCGCGGTCGTCGAGTGGCCGGCCGGACGGGCGGGCGGCTCGGTGCGGTCGACCACCGGCACCTGCTGGGTCGGCACCCGGTGCGCGGTGGCCGCGGGCCGGGCCTTCATGCCCATGGTGTGCCCGGCGGTGACCTCGCGCAGCATCCGGGCGGCCTCGTCGGCGGCGGGCCGCTCCGCCGGGTCCTTGGCCATCAGCGCGGCCAGCACCGGGCCCAGAGCGCCGGCCCGGCGGGGCTCTGGCAGCGGGTCGCCGACCACGGCGGCGAGGGTGGTCAGCGGGGAGGTGCGGCGGAACGGCGACTCGCCCTCCACCGCGGCGTACAGGGTGGCGCCGAGGCCCCACAGGTCGGAGGCGGGGCCGGGCCGCTCGCCCTGGGCGCGCTCGGGCGCCAGGTAGTCCGGCGAGCCGACCAGGTCGCCGGGGCGGGTCAGTTCGGTGGAGCCCTCGAAGGTGGCGATGCCGAAGTCCAGCAGGACGACCCGGCCGGTGCCCTTCTCCAGCAGCACGTTGGCGGGCTTGACGTCGCGGTGCAGCACGCCGAGCTGGTGGCCGCGGTGCAGGGCGGCCAGCACCTGCAGGCCGACCTCGGCGGCCTCGCGCGGGGCGAGGGTCCCGTCCTGGCTGATCACGTCGGCCAGCGACCGGCCGTCGACCAGCTCCATGACGATCCAGGGGCGGCCGTCGTCCTCCAGCACGTCGTGGATGGTGATGACGCCGGGGTGCTTGATCCTGGCGGCGGCCCTGGCCTCCCGCTTCATGCGGGACTGCAGGATCTCCAGCTCCTCCTCGGGGAGGTGGTTGACGGTCAGTTCCTTGACCGCCACCTCGCGGTCGAGCATCTCGTCGCGGGCCCGCCAGACGGTGCCCATGCCGCCGCGGCCGAGCCGATCGCCGAGTACGTACCGCCCGGCCAGTACCCGGCCGGTGTCCGTGCCCTCCGTCGACCGGTCCTGCACGCCCATGGCGACCGCTCCCCCATGCTCAAGTCCACCGTCACCGTGACGGAGGTATCGGTGCACCGCAGACTCACCGCACGGACATCTTCTCAACCACACACCGGGCCGCCCTGCGGCGGGGCCCGAAAAGCGAATGTCGCGCACCGGGCGCGGTCAGCCGGCCACCAGGACGACCGCGGCGAGCCCCGCGACGAGGGCCAGCAGCACGCCGCCGACCAGCAGCGGGCCGAGCAGCGCCGGCGGCACCCGGGAGGGGCCGCGGGGCACCGGCAGGTGCCGCTCGCCGCGTCGCCCGCGCGGGTGCGCCACGACCGGGCCGGCCGGGCGGGCCACCGGCAGCAGCGGCGACGCCTCGCCGTCGGCGGGGCCGAACGGCTCGGGGGCGGCGGCGAGAAGCTCGCGCAGCCGCCGCTGGACGTCCGCGGCGGTGGGCCGGGCGGCCGGGCCGAGGTCGAGCAGTTCCTCGACGAGGCCGCGCAGCGGACCGCAGCCGTCGGCCGGGTAGCGGCGCCCGTCGCGGACGGCGGCGAGCAGCGTCGGCAGGTCGTCCTCGGGGTAGGGGCCGTGGCCGGTCAGCTGCCGGTAGAGCAGCACGCCGAGCGCCCAGCAGTCCCCGGGTGCGCCGGCGTCGGCGGGCCAGCGCTCGGCCCGCGCGCCGAGCAGGTCGGCCCGGGCCTCGTAGCGGCGGCGCGGCACCGGGCCGCCGAGCCGGGCACAGAGCTCCTCCTGGGCGGCGCCGAGGAGGAGTCCGCCGAGCATGGCGGCGCCGTCCTCGCAGACCAGCACGGCGTCGGCCGTGACGTTGCCGTGCACCAGGTCGGCCTCGTGCAGGGCGCGCAGCGCGCCGGCGAGGTCGGCGGCGAGTTCGGCCACCCGGTAGGCCGGCACCGGGCCGGTGTCGGCGAGTTCGTCGAGGGAGGCCCCGGCGAGGCGTTCGGCGGCCACCCACAGCTGGTCGTCCTCGGCGGCGGCGCCGCTCTCCACGAGCAGCCGCGGGTGGCGCGGCGCGCGGTCGGCCAGCCTGCCGAGGAGTTCGGCGAGCTCCGTGCCCCAGCGCCGGTCGGGCTCCTCGTACAGCTCGCCGGGGACGAGCAGTTCGGGCAGGTCGAGGGCGTGCAGCAGCACCGGCGCGCCCGTGTGCACGTCCTGTGCGGGCAGGCCGGCACCCGTCGGACGGTCCGTCACCCGGTACCGTCCGGCCACCACCTGACCGGGGGCCGCGCTCATGTCCGACTTCCTCTCGACCCGGCCAGCGTACGTCGCCGCCGGGCTGGGCTCGCGGCACGGAGCGGACGGATCTCATCGACGTGGCCTTCGACGTACTCGGCAGCGGCAACGGCCAGGACGCCAGAACCGCGGCCGTGCGCACCGTGGAGGCCGTCGCGGTGCCCGGCGAGGAGCCCGTCGCCGCGACCGCCGGACGGCACCCGGACCACTTCCGCAAGGGCGCCCTGGTGCTGACCGGCCATCGGCTGCTCTTCCTCAAGGACGGCAAGCCCCCGGTGCCGGTTGCGCTGAGCGCGGTGACGGACGTGACGGTCACCCGCAGCCGGATCAACGGCGAGATCCTGAAGGTCGTCGCGCTGACCGGCGCGCGCCGCTTCGAGGACGTGGTGAAGGCCGAGCCGTTCGCCGAGCGGGTGCGCGCCGCGGCCGCGGAGGCCCGCCGCCGGGAGGCGGGGGCTTCGGTGCCCGCCGCGGCGGCGCCCCCGGCGGACCTGCTCGACCGGTTGGAGCGGCTGGCCGCGCGGCGCGGGCGCCCTCACCGACGAGGAGTTCACCCGGGCCGAGCAGCGCCTGATCGGCTGACCGGCCCGGGCGCGGCGGGTCAGGGCGCGGGCTGGAAGGTGGCGAAGCCGATGGTGCGGGCCGCCGAGTTGGCCGCCGAGTTCCAGTCCGCGTCCTCGCTCGTCCAGAAGAGGGCGTAGCCGTACTTGCCGCCGCCGGTGACGAAGCCGCGGTTGAGCGAGTGGTAGGTGGTGCCGCCGCCGTAGGTCCACTCCCAGTCGGCGGCGTTGGTCCAGTCCCGGTACGTGATGGCCTTCAGCTGGACGCGCTGGTAGTTGCGGTAGCCCTGCCTGCGCTCGCCCTCCTGCCAGTCGCCCAGGGCACTGTCGCCGGCGCCGACCGTCCAGTCGACCATCAGCTTGAGTCCGTTGCCCTGGAACAGACGGCTGGTCGCGTCGTAGTCCTTGCCCATGTCGGCCATCCAGTCGGGCAGCACGATCGAGAAGCCGGAGGCGTCGTGGACGGTCCGGTAGCCGGCCGGGACGGGGCCGTCCTTGCCGCCGGGCGCCGGTGTGCCGGGGGGCGGGTTGCCCGCCGCGGGGGTGTTGGAGGGCTGGGCGCTCGGGGCGGCGGACGGCGCACCGGAGGCCGCCGACGCGGCGGCGGACGCGCCCGTGCCGGCGGCCGGCGAGCCGCTGCCACCGGGGGTGGGCGCTGCCGCTGAGTCGGCGGACTTCCCGGCCTGCTTGCCTGCGTGCTTGTCGGTCGCACCGCCGTGGTCGCGCAGCAGCGCGATCGCGCCGACCAGAACGAGCACCAGCAGCAGTGCTCCGCCGGCCAGCAGTGCGGCGCGCGGGTTGCGCCGCTCCCGCGGCACGACCGGGATGGCCTCGGTGGGCGGCGCCGGCGGGGCGGCCGCGGCCGTCGCCGCCGCGGGTATCGGCCCGGCCGAGCGGCTGCCGACCCGGACGGTGCCGACCCCGCCGCGGCGCGGTGCGGCGACGGGCGGCGCGGCGGGCTCCGGGGCCGCGGGCCGAACGGGCGCGGCGGACTGCGCGGACTGCGCGGACTGCTTGAGCGTGGCCGACGCGGCGGCGCCGGCTGCTGCGGCGGCCGCGGGCACGGCCGTGGTGCGCTCGGTGCCGGCCAGCGGGACGGCCTGCTGGGTGGTCGCCTCGGCGCGGGTCGTGGCCTCCGCGACGATCCGGCGCAGCATGGCGCGGGTGGCCGAGGCGTCCAGGCGGCGGTCCGGGTCCTTCTCCAGCAGCCCCTCGATGACGGGCCGCAGCGGGCCGGCGTTCATCGGCGGGGCGAGGTCCTCGGTCATCACCGCGGTGAGCGTGGCGAGCGCCGAGCCGCGGTCGTACGGGGGGTGGCCCTCGACCATGGCGTAGAGGGTGCCGCCGAGCGACCACATGTCGGCGGGCGGGCCGGGCTTCTTGCCCTTGGCCCGCTCAGGCGAGATGTACGAGGGGGCGCCGACGAGCATGCCGGTGGAGGTGACGGAGGTGTCGCCCTCGACGCTCGCGATGCCGAAGTCGGTGAGCACCGTCCGGCCGTCGTCGCCGATCAGGACGTTGGACGGCTTGACGTCGCGGTGCAGGATGCCGTGCTCGTGGGCGGCGCAGAGCACACCCAGCACGTCGAGGGCGATGGCGGCGGCGCGGGCGGGATCCAGCGGGCCGTCGTCCTTGATGACGTCGGCGAGCGAGCGGGACTCGACCAGCTCCATGACGATCCAGGGCCGCTCGTCCTCCTCGACCACGTCGAAGACGGTGACGGCGGCGGTGTGCCGGATCCGCGCGGTGGCCTTGGCCTCGCGCAGCGTCCGGACGATCAGGCGGTGCTTCTCGTCCTCGTCGACGGCGTCGGTCATCCGCAGTTCCTTGACCGCGACGATCCGGCCGAGCATCTCGTCCTCGGCCCGCCAGACCGTGCCCATTCCGCCACGGCCGAGGACCTCGTTCAAGCGGTACCGGCCGGCGAGCAGACGGCCGGTGGACTCCTGCGGCTGCGTCATCGGTGCGCTCCCCCATGTGTTGCTGGCCGTGTGGTCATGACGGCGCGTCGGGCCGCAGCGGGCGTCGGCACCCGGGGCTCAGAACGCCAAGTGCCCATCATCCCCTGTCGCTTCGGCCCGGGACCAATCGACCCCACGGCCTTCGGACGGTCGGCGGCCGGCCGCTGTCCCGTTCGTGGCCGAAAAAGCACTGGCACAAGCGGATCGATCGTCCCACCAGCTCGCACACGTTCACGAATTCTCCCACTCCGGCGCACGATCACTCCACGCGGGGGCCCTTGCCGACGCCACGTCGGGCGGGCATGCCGAAGCCCCCGGCCGCATGGCCGGGGGCTTCGCAGCAGCAGCGGCGCGGCGGATCAGCCGTGGTGCAGCGCCGGGTTGACGGTGACCTCGACCCGCTGGAACTCCTTGAGCTCCGAGTAACCGGTGGTGGCCATCGCCCGGCGCAGCGCGCCGAACAGGTTCATGGTGCCGTCCGGGGTGTGGGACGGGCCGGTGAGGATCTCGGCGATGGTGCCCACCGTGCCCAGGTCGACCTTCTTGCCGCGCGGGACGTCGTCGTGCACGGCCTCCATGCCCCAGTGGTGGCCCTTGCCGGGCGCGTCGGTGGCCCGGGCCAGCGCGGCGCCGATCATCACCGCGTCCGCGCCGCAGGCGACGGCCTTGGCGATGTCGCCGCTGTAGCCGACGCCGCCGTCCGCGATGACGTGCACGTAGCGGCCGCCGGACTCGTCCATGTAGTCGCGGCGGGCGGCGGCCACGTCGGCGACCGCGGTGGCCATCGGCACCTGGATGCCCAGCACGTTGCGGGTGGTGTGGGCGGCGCCGCCGCCGAAGCCGACCAGCACGCCGGCCGCGCCGGTGCGCATCAGGTGCAGCGCCGCGGTGTAGGTGGCGCAGCCGCCGACGATGACCGGCACGTCGAGCTCGTAGATGAACTGCTTGAGGTTGAGCGGCTCGGCGGCCGAGGAGACGTGCTCGGCGGAGACCGTGGTGCCGCGGATCACGAAGACGTCCACGCCGGCGTCGACGACGGCCTTGGAGAACTCGGCGGTGCGCTGCGGGGAGAGCGCGGCGGCGGTGACGACGCCGGAGTCGCGGACCTCCTTGATCCGCTGCCCGATCAGCTCGGCCTTGATCGGCTCGGCGTAGATCTCCTGCAGGCGGCGGGTCGCGTCGGCCTCGTCGGAGATGCCGGCGATCTCGTCCAGCAGCGGCTGCGGGTCCTCGTAGCGGGTCCACAGGCCTTCGAGGTTCAGCACGCCGAGGCCGCCGAGCTTGCCGATGGCGATGGCCTGCTGCGGGGAGACCACGCTGTCCATCGGGGCCGCCAGGAAGGGCAGCTCGAAGCGGTAGGCGTCGATCTGCCAGGCGATCGAGACCTCCTTCGGGTCCCGCGTACGGCGGCTGGGGACGACGGCGATGTCGTCGAAGGCGTACGCCCGGCGGCCGCGCTTGCCTCGCCCGATCTCGATCTCAGTCACTTCGAGCCCTTCTGCTGCTGCTGTGCATCTGCCGACCGGGTCACCCCGGCCGCCCCCCAGTATCCCGCACCGGCCCGAACCCCTGCCGCACCGTCCGCGACACGGGCAAGCACGAGGGGCGCGGGGGGAGGTTCCCCACGCGCCCCTGCGGGTGCGACCGTTACCGGCCGCTGTAGTTGGGCGCCTCGACGGTCATCTGGATGTCGTGCGGGTGGCTCTCCTTGAGGCCGGCCGCGGTGATCCGGACGAACCGGCCCTTGCTCTCCATCTCGGCGATGGTGGCCGCGCCGACGTAGCCCATGGTCTGCCGCAGGCCGCCGACCAGCTGGTGCAGCACCGCCGACAGCGGGCCGCGGTACGGCACCTGACCCTCGATGCCCTCGGGCACGAGCTTGTCGTCCGAGGAAACCTCGGCCTGGAAGTAGCGGTCCTTGGAGTACGAGCGGCCCTGGCCGCGGGACTGCATGGCGCCGAGCGAGCCCATGCCGCGGTAGGACTTGTACTGCTTGCCGTTGATGAACTGGAGCTCGCCGGGCGACTCCTCGCAGCCGGCCAGCAGCGAGCCGAGCATCACGGTGTCGGCACCGGCGGCGAGCGCCTTGCCGATGTCGCCGGAGTACTGCAGGCCGCCGTCGCCGATGACCGGCACGCCGGCCGCGCGGCAGGCGAGGGCGGCCTCGTAGATGGCGGTGATCTGCGGCACGCCGATGCCGGCGACGACGCGGGTGGTGCAGATGGAGCCGGGGCCGACACCGACCTTGACGCCGTCGACACCGGCGTCGATCAGCGCCTGGGCGCCGTCGCGGGTGGCGACGTTGCCGCCGATGACGTCGACCTTGACCGCCGACTTGATCTTGGCGATCCAGGCGAGCGCGTTGTGGCTGTGGCCGTGCGAGGTGTCGACGACCAGGAAGTCGACACCGGCGCCGACCAGGGCCTGGGCGCGGTCGAAGGCCTCGGCGGAGGCACCGACGGCGGCGCCGACGAGCAGCCGGCCCTCGGCGTCCTTCGCGGCGTTCGGGTACTGCTCGGCCTTGACGAAGTCCTTGACCGTGATGAGGCCCTTGATCCGGCCGTCCCCGTCGACCAGCGGCAGCTTCTCGATCTTGTGGCGGCGGAGGAGCGCCATGGCGTCCTCGCCGGAAATGCCGACCTTGCCGGTGATCAGCGGCATCGGCGTCATGATCTCGCGGACCTGGCGGCTGCGGTCCGTCTCGAAGGCCATGTCGCGGTTGGTGACGATGCCCAGCAGCCGGCCCTCGGGGTCGGCGACGGGCACGCCGCTGATCCGGAACCGGGCACAGAGCGCGTCGGCCTCGGCGAGGGTGGCCTCCGGGCCGACGGTGATCGGGTCGGCGACCATGCCGGACTCGGAGCGCTTCACCAGGTCGACCTGGCTGACCTGGTCCTCGATCGACAGGTTGCGGTGGAGCACGCCGACACCGCCCTGGCGGGCCATGGCGATGGCCATCCGGGACTCGGTGACCTTGTCCATCGCCGCCGAGAGCAGCGGGATGTTCACCCGGACGTTGCGGGAGACCCGCGAGGCGGTGTCGACCTGGTTCGGCAGCACCTCGGAGGCCCCGGGCAGCAGCAGGACGTCGTCGTACGTGAGCCCGAGCATCGCGAACTTCTCGGGTACGCCTGCGGCGTTATAAGACATCGTGTGGGGACCTTCCGTGGCGGCCGTTGATCTGATCGCTCCGGTTGAGGGTGTCCGGAGCGTTGGTCTCAGGAGGGCGGGGCGTCGGTCTGCGGTCGGACCGCCGCCACACCCGCGCACACCGGCACGGGCGGACCGCCAAGACGCCGCATGCTTGGAGGTTCCTCCAAGAAACCCCGATCGCACCCACGAAACTTTGGCGACCTGCCCAGGCGCCGATACCTCATGGTACTGGTGTCCGGAGTGTCGGTTGGCGCTCTCCTTGACAACGCAGGAGTCAGGAGGACTCTTCCGCGAGGGCGCGAAGTCTGCTGAGCGCGCGGTGCTGGGCGACCCGGACGGCACCGGGGGACATCCCGAGCACCTCGCCGGTCTCCTCGGCGGAGAGCCCGGCGGCGACCCGCAGCAGCACGAGTTCGCGCTGGCGGGCCGGCAGGTTGGAGAGCAGCTCCTTGATCCACGCCGCGTCGCTGCTGAGCAGGGCGCGCTCCTCCGGGCCGAGCGACTCGTCCGCGGTCTCCGGCAGGTCGTCGGGAGGGATCACGGTGGACCCGGGGCCGCGCATCGCGGCCCGCTGCAGGTCGGCGATCTTGTGGGCGGCGATGCCGTAGACGAAGGCCTCGAAGGGGCGGCCCTCGTCGCGGTAGCGCGGCAACGCGCAGAGCACCGCGACGCAGACCTCCTGCACGACGTCGTCGACGTGGTGCCGGGCGCCGCCGGGCAGCCGGACGAGCCGGGCCCGGCAGTAGCGCAGCGCCAGCGGGTGCACATAGGCGAGGAGGGCATCGACGGCCGGGCCCTCGCCGGCGACGGCGGCCGACACGACCTCGTTCAACTGCGGCGAGGAGCCGCCGCCGAGCACGGGCCGGCGCGGTCCGCCGGACTCCGCGTACGGCGCGTCACCCGGACCGCCGGACTGTGCCGGATCGGGCCGGGCCTCGCCGGGGGCGGCGGCGGCCTCGTCGTCACGCATCGGTCCATGGTGCCTGGTCGGTCCGACGAACGCGGCACCGCGTCCGGAGTTGTGCATCGGAACGTTATGCGTGATCGCCGTACCCACCGCACCGCCTCCCGCCCCTGTGCCCGTCGTTCCTGCTGCGGTTGCACTCGTCTCCGCAGTACCCGTCCGCTGGTTCCCGAGGTGCTCCACTCCTCCATGGTGCAGCCTCGGGACCACGACGTCACACGTCCGAGCTCGGGAAGCCGCGGCGCGGCGCCTCCGTCAGCGGACCAGGCCCCAGCGGAAGCCGAGCGCCACGGCGTGCGCGCGGTCCGACGCGCCGAGCTTCTTGAACAGGCGCCGGGCGTGCGTCTTCACGGTGTCCTCCGAGAGGAACAGCTCCCGGCCGATCTCCGCGTTGCTGCGGCCGTGGCTCATGCCCTCCAGCACCTGGATCTCACGGGCCGTCAGCGTCGGCGCCGCCCCCATGTCGGGGCTGCGCAGCCGGCGCGGCGCGAGCCGCCAGGTCGGGTCCGCGAGCGCCTGGGTGACGGTGGCCCGCAGTTCGGCGCGCGAGGCGTCCTTGTGCAGGTAGCCGCGGGCGCCGGCGGCGACCGCGAGCGCCACGCCGTCCAGGTCCTCGGCGACGGTGAGCATGATGATGCGCGCGCCCGGGTCGGCGGACAGCAGCCGCCGGACCGTCTCCACCCCGCCGAGGCCGGGCATCCGGACGTCCATCAGAACGAGATCGGAGCGGTCGGCCACCCAGCGGCGGAGGACCTCCTCACCGTTCGTCGCAGTGGTCACCCGGTCGACGCCGGGCACGGTCGCGACCGCTCGGCGAAGCGCCTCCCGGGCGAGCGGGGAATCGTCGCAGACGAGTACGGATGTCATGACCGTCCTCCGCAGCTGATCCGCGTCACGTTGAGCCTCCTGGCTGGTACGAAACCTCTCCGACACGGCCGATTGGCGACGGACCCCGTTCTGATCGCCGATGCCAACGCGATCGTTCCCGACGTCCGGCGCTTGCTAACCGCCTCCGTACATCCAACGACCGTCACTCGAATGAGTTACGGCCTTCGGGGCCATCGCCACCACTGTACGTGGCCGACCCATCACGGATCATCCACCTCGCGGTGCACACGCCGCAGATTCGCGCAGCGGACGCGTGCTCCGCGCGGTGCGCACGCCCGGCGTCCCGGGCTCGCACCCGGGGCGACCCGGCGCACTGCCACCCGATTGCCACGCGGAGCCTGACCACCACCATGCCCTGTTTGTCCGTTTTTATAGCTTCTATACGGTCATTGACTGTTGTGTCGGTGTGTGGGTGACTTGTCCTGTTGAGTGCCGTAAGTCATATTTCCAGGTGTCCGTACCGGCCCCGAGCAGCCTCGCCGCAGCGGGCGGGCCCCGAGACCTTTTTGCAACCCGCGTCGATCCGAGCCCGAGTCCTGAGTCCTTGAAGGGAATGAGCCATGGCAGATTTCTCCCGCCTCCCCGGCCCCAACGCAGACCTCTGGGACTGGCAGCTCTCCGCCGCCTGCCGCGGCGTCGACAGTTCTCTCTTCTTCCACCCCGAGGGCGAGCGCGGGGCCGCGCGCAGCTCACGCGAGGCCAGTGCCAAGGAGGTGTGCATGCGCTGCCCGGTGCGGGCCGAGTGCGCGGCGCACGCGCTGGCCGTCCGGGAGCCGTACGGCGTGTGGGGCGGTCTGACCGAGGACGAGCGCGAGGAGTTGCTGGGCCGCTCGCGGAACAGGCAGCTGGCCGAGGTGCCCCTGGCGATGCCGGCGAACGTCCGGCGGTGAGCCGCGCCAGGGCTCGGCGCAGCGGGATCCGGCCGAACAGGCCATGAAGAAACGTTTCAGCGGCGACCGACACGGGCGGCCGCCGGCCCCTCAGCGGGCGGCGGCCACCGCCCCGAGCTGATCCAGCATCAGCCCCACTGCGGGCACGCCTGCCAGGTCCGGCAGGGTCAGCGCCACCACTTCCCGCCGCACCGGCTCGCCCGCGGCGGTCTCCAACGGCACCACCGCCACGCCCTCCCGGCGCACCGCGTCCAGCGCCATGCCCGGCAGCACCGCCACCCCCAGCCCGGCGGCCACCAGGCCGACCACCGCGGGGTAGTCGTCGGTCGCGAAGTCGATCCGGGGCTCGAAGCCCGCCTCCGCGCAGAGCTCCACCAGATGGCCGCGGCACTGCGGGCAGCCGGCGATCCACTGCTCGTCCGCCAGCTCCCCCACCCGCACCGGCCCGCCGTCCGGGCCCGCCAGGCGGTGGCCCGCCGGCACCAGCACCACCAGCGGATCGTCCAGCAGCGGCCGCACCACCAGGTCCGACCAGTCGGTGGCGGCCGCGGACGCCGCCGCCTCCAGCGTCGCCTCGGCCCGGGCCTCGCGTGTGGAGGCGTGCGGGGACGGCACCACGGCGGCGCCGCCCTGCGAGTCCGGGTACCGGAACGCCAGCGCCACCTCGCACTCCCCCGCCCGCAGCATCGCCGACGACGCCGGCGGCTCCGCCTCCTGCAGCGACACCCGCATCCCCGGGCCGGCCGCCCGGACCTGGGCCACCGCCTTCGGCACCAGCGTGGAGCTCGCCGTCGGGAACGAGACCAGGCGCACCCGGCCCGAGCGCAGGCCGGCGATCGCGGCGACCTCCTCCTCGGCGGCGGACAGGCCGGCCAGGATGCCTGAGGCGTGCTTCAGCAGCACCTCACCGGCCTCGCTGAGCTGCATGCCCTTCCCGGAGCGGACCACCAGCGGGGTGGCCACCGACTTCTCCAGGGCCTTCATCTGCTGGCTCACCGCGGGCTGGGTGCAGCCCAGCTCGCGCGCGGCGGCGGAGAAGGAGCCGGTGCGGGCGACGGCGCGGAGCACTCGGAGATGGCGGGCCTCGATCATGGCTCAGTTATAAGCCACCCTTTGACCCCGGCGGAACCGACGGAACCGACGAGGCGGGGGCAGGGGACCTGGGCCTGGGGCCGAGGAGGGCATCCCGCGCCCCGTGCCCCCGGGGCTCAGCCTCATGCCGGAGGCCCGGCCTCCCCGCCGTGGTGGGCGGGAGGGCCGGGCCTCCGGACGGGCTGACCCGGGGTCAGTGGGAGTGGCCGTGGCCGCCGTGCGAGTGGCCGTGACCGTTGTCGGCCTCCTCCTCCTTCTTCTCCACCACGAGGGTCTCGGTGGTGAGCAGCAGGGAGGCGATGGAGGCGGCGTTCTCCAGGGCGGAGCGGGTGACCTTGACCGGGTCGATGACGCCGGCCTTCAGCAGGTCGCCGTACTCGCCGGTGGCCGCGTTGTAGCCGAAGCCCGCGTCCAGCTCGGCGACCTTGTGGGTGATGACGTAGCCCTCGAGGCCGGCGTTCTGGGCGATCCAGCGCAGCGGCTCGGCGAGCGCCTTGCGGACGACCGCGACACCGGTGGCCTCGTCGCCGGACAGGCCGAGGCCGCCGTCGAGGACCTTGGCGGCGTGGACGAGCGAGGCGCCACCGCCGGCGACGATGCCCTCCTCGACCGCGGCGCGGGTCGCCGAGATGGCGTCCTCCAGGCGGTGCTTGCGCTCCTTGAGCTCCACCTCGGTGGCGGCGCCGACCTTGATGACGCAGACGCCGCCGGCCAGCTTGGCCAGGCGCTCCTGCAGCTTCTCGCGGTCCCAGTCGGAGTCGGTGGTGGCGATCTCGGCCTTGATCTGACCGACGCGGCCGGTCACGGCCTCCGAGTCGCCGGCACCGTCGACGAGGATGGTCTCGTCCTTGGTGACGGTGATGCGGCGGGCGCTGCCGAGCACGTCCAGGCCGGCCTGGTCGAGCTTGAGGCCGACCTCCTCGGAGATGACGGTCGCGCCGGTGAGGACCGCGATGTCACCGAGGATCGCCTTGCGGCGGTCGCCGAAGCCGGGGGCCTTGACGGCAACCGCGTTGAAGGTGCCGCGGATCTTGTTCACCACGAGGGTGGACAGCGCCTCGCCGTCGACGTCCTCGGCGATGATCAGCAGCGGGCGCGAGGCGCCGCCCTGCAGGATCTTCTCCAGCAGCGGGAGGAGCTCCTGGATGGAGGAGATCTTGCCCTGGTTGATCAGGATGTACGGGTCCTCGAGGACCGCCTCCTGACGCTCGGCGTCGGTCACGAAGTACGGCGACAGGTAGCCCTTGTCGAACTGCATGCCCTCGGTGAACTCGAGCTCCACGCCGAAGGTGTTGGACTCCTCGACGGTGATGACACCGTCCTTGCCGACCTTGTCGATCGCCTCGGCGATGAGCTCGCCGACCTGGGTGTCCTGCGCGGAGAGGGACGCGACGGCGGCGACGTCGTCCTTGCCCTCGATCTCGCGGGCCACCGAGAGCAGGTGCTCGGAGACGGCGGCGACGGCCTTGTCGATGCCCTTCTTCAGGGCGGCCGGGCCGGCGCCGGCGGCGACGTTGCGCAGGCCCTCGTTGACCAGGGCCTGGGCGAGCACGGTCGCGGTGGTGGTGCCGTCACCCGCGACGTCGTTGGTCTTGGTGGCCACCTCCTTGACGAGCTGCGCGCCGAGGTTCTCGTACGGGTCGTCGAGCTCGACCTCGCGGGCGATCGTCACACCGTCGTTGGTGATGGTGGGGGCGCCGAACTTCTTGTCGATGACGACGTTGCGGCCCTTGGGACCGATGGTCACCTTGACGGTGTCGGCCAGCTTGTTGACACCGCGCTCCAGCGAGCGGCGGGCGTCCTCGTCGAACTGCAGGATCTTCGCCATGTTCCCGTTTCCTCAGGGGTTGTGCGGATGGACCAACAGGCACGCCCCGGCCCGGGTCAGTGCTGACGCGGTTCCGGGGCGTGCTGTGAGGCTTACTTCTCGATGATGGCGAGAACGTCGCGAGCCGAGAGGACGAGGTACTCCTCGCCCTGGTACTTGACCTCGGTGCCGCCGTACTTGGAGTACAGGACGATGTCGCCGACGGCGACGTCGAGCGGCAGGCGCTGGCCATCCTCGAAGCGGCCCGGGCCGACGGCCAGGACGACGCCCTCCTGGGGCTTCTCCTTGGCGGTGTCCGGGATAACCAGGCCGGAGGCCGTGGTGGTCTCGGCGTCGAGCGGCTGGACCACGATGCGGTCCTCGAGCGGCTTGATGGCAACCTTGGTGCTGGTGGTCACGTCCGAGCTCCCCTTCGGAGATTACGGGGTTGTCTAACAGGGAAGGGCGATGTCCGCAGGCCTGCCGTCGCGGGGGTCAGGCGCGCTCCGTCGCGTTGGCACTCCCCTGGGGGGAGTGCCAGGAACGACCATAGGCCGCCGTTAGCACTCAGTCAACCAGAGTGCCAACGGAGTCGTCCGGTGTCCCCGGGTGCGGGTGAGTAGCCGTACTCATGTGCGACCGCGGCGGCGCCGGGACGATGGCGGCATGGCAGCGATCCGACCCTCCGTCACCCGTGACCTCCTGCACACCGCCTGGCTGCTCGCCGTCGAGACGGCGCTCGGCACCGCCGCGGTGTACGCCCTGATCGTCCTGCTGTTCGCGCTCGCCACGCCGGGCAGCGGCGCCGGGGTGGTGGCACTGTGCGCGGCGCTGCTCGTGGCCGCGGTCGCGATGCCGCTCGCGGCGGTCGCGGTCACCGTGCGCCGCGGGTACCGGATCGCGCCGGTCGCGCTGGTGGGCGTCGGACCGGTGCTGGTGGCGGGTGCGCTCACCGCTCTCGGCCACTGAGCGGCGGCCGCGCCGCGGGGCCGGGGAGAATGGCCGGGTGGAGATCGAATCGTTCCGGGCGCTGCTGACCGACCAGGGGCGGGCACTGCTCGCCGAGCTGCGGGAGTTCACCCCGGACCAGGAGCTGGCCCTGGCCACCCGGCTGCGCCGCGACCACCCGGTGGAGCTGGTGCGCGCGGCCTTCGAGCAGGCGCGGCTGCGGCAGCGGGCGCGGGCCAAGTTCGGCGCGGACGCCGACGTCATGTACTTCACGCCGGACGGCGTCGAGCAGGCGACCCGGCGCAGTGTCGCCGAGTGGCGGGCGGCCCGGTTCTCGGGGCTGGGGGTGCGGCGGCTGGCGGACCTGTGCTGCGGCATCGGCGGGGACGCGATCGCGCTGGCCCGGGCCGGGGTGTCGGTGCTGGCGGTGGACCGGTCCCCGCTGACCTGCGCGGTGGCGGAGGCCAACGCGGCGGCACTGGGCCTCGCCGACCGGGTGGAGGTGCGCTGCGCGGACGTCATGGAGGTGGACACCGCCGGGTTCGACGCGGTGTTCACCGATCCTGCGCGGCGCACCGCCCGCGGGCGGGTCTTCGACCCGGAGGCGTACTCGCCGCCGCTGTCCTGGGCGCTGGAGGCGGCGCGGAGCACCCCGTTCGGGGCGCTGAAGGTCGCCCCGGGGATTCCGCACGAGCTGGTGCCGGAGGACGCGGAGGCGGAGTGGGTCTCCGACCACGGCGAGGTGAAGGAGGCGGTGATCTGGTTCGGCACCGGGGCCGAGGCGCCGTACCGGGCGACCGTGCTGCCGGGCGGCGGCAGCCTGGCGGGCACCGGCGACCGGGCCGAGGCCGGCCCGGTGGGGCGCTACCTGTACGAGCCGGACGGCGCGGTGATCCGGGCCGGGCTGGTGGCTGACGTGGCGCGCAGCGTGGGCGGCCGGCTGGTCGACCCGCAGATCGCGTACGTCACGGCGGACGAGCTGGTGCCGACCGCCTTCGCCCACGCGTACGAGATCGGCGAGGTGCAGCCGTACAACGTGAAGCGGCTGAAGGCGCTGCTGCGGGAGCGCGGGGCCGGCACCGTGGTGATCAAGAAGCGCGGGATCGCGATCACCCCGGAGGAGCTGCGGCGGCAGTTGAAGCCGAGCGGGCCGCACGAGGTGACGGTGATTCTGAGCCGGACGGACAACGGTCCGCTGATGATGCTGGGTCAGCCGGCCGCGATGTAGTCCTCCAGGCGGCCGACGGCGAAGCCCTGCTCCTGGATGCGGCTGAGGAGTTCGCCGAACATCTTGGTCATCGTCTCGCCCTTGAGGTCCTTGGGGCCGCGGAAGTGGGCGAGGATGATGTCGCCGGGGCGGAGCTTCTTGTCGGCGGCCTGGTACTGCATGTCGTGGATCTGCATGGACTCGCGCCAGAGCACCACCGCGCGGGGGCCGCACTCGCGGACGGCGGTGTTGAGGGCGGGGGTGTGCGCGCCGTCGCCGTACGGCGGGCGGAACAGCAGCGGCGGGGTGCCGTACTGCTGGGTGAGCGCGGACTGGGCGTCGCAGACCTCGGCCTTCTGGCGGTCCGCGGAGAGCTTGCTCATCGCCGGGTGGTCGGTGGAGTGGTTGTGGATGCGGTTGCCGAGGGCCTGCAGTGGCTTGAAGTAGCCGTAGTCGCCGCGGACGATGTCGCGGGTCAGGAACATCGAGAAGGGCACCTTGAGGTCGGTGGCCATCTCGACGAACTTCGGGTCCTTCTCGGCGCCGTCGTCGATGGTGATGAAGACGACCTTGTCGCCGGTCGGCACCTCGCTGAAGACCGGGACGGGGCCGGTGGCCGGCAGTTTGACCGGCTTGTCGGTGGGGGGCGGCGGTGCGGCGGGCAGCTGCTTGAGGCCCCACTTGGCCCAGGCGGCGGTCCGGTCCTGGGCGGCGGGGGCCGCCGCGGCGGTGGTGCCTGGCGCACCGGAGGCGGGCCGGGCGGGCGGGGCCTGGGCGGCGCGCTGCGGGGTGCCCCCGCCGCAGGCGGTGAGTGCCGCCAGCAAAGCCACCGCCCCCGCGGCACAGGACATGGGCCTCTTCGGCAACGTGCGCTCCCCCCACCCGGCCCGGCGGCGCGCCGGGTCAGCGTCTTCTCAGGAAGGCACGCTACTCGACGTGCGCACTGGTGAACGACCAGCGGTGGACGGGTCGCGCGGTCAACCCGTCCGGCGGATCGGGGACGTGCCCGGGCTCGCCCGTCCACCAGGTGATGAGCAGGACGCGGTCGCCCTCGGCGGTGAGCAGTTCGAGGCGTTCGGGGGCGGCGGCGCGCAGGTCGGGCAGGGCGTGGTCGCGCACCCAGCGCTCCAGGTCGGCGGCCCGCCCCTCGGCGGCGCGGGCCTCCCACATCAGGGCACGGGTCACCGCAGCGACTCGTGCGCGTGCGCGTGGACCTCGGTGTGCGGGACGTGCACCTCGGTGACCGGCAGCGAGGAGTCCGCGGACAGGTCGAGGGCGGAGGGGGTGCGGCCCCGGCGGACCATCTCGGCGCCGAGCGCGGCGACCATGGCGCCGTTGTCGGTGCACAGGCCCGGGCGGGGCACCCGGAGCACGATGCCGGCCCGGTCGCAGCGCTGCTGGGCCATCTCGCGGAGCCGGGAGTTGGCGGCGACACCGCCGCCGATCATCAGGTGGTCGACGCCGTTGTCCTTGCAGGCGCGGACGGCCTTGCGGGTGAGCACGTCGGTGACGGCCTCCTGGAAGGACGCGGCGACGTCGGCGATCGGCACCTCCTCGCCGGCCCGGCGCTTGGCCTCGACCCAGCGGGCGACGGCGGTCTTCAGGCCGGAGAACGAGAAGTCGTAGGCGGGGTCGCTCGCCGTGCTGAGGCCGCGCGGGAAGGCGATGGCCTTCCCGTCGCCGTCGCGGGCCATCCGGTCGACGACCGGGCCGCCGGGGAAACCGAGGCCGAGCACCCGGGCGACCTTGTCGAAGGCCTCGCCGGCGGCGTCGTCGATGGTGGCGCCGAGCGGGCGGACGTCGCTGGTGATGTCGGTGGACATCAGCAGCGAGGAGTGCCCGCCGGAGACCAGCAGGGCCATGGTCGGCTCGGGCAGCCGGCCGTGCTCCAGCTGGTCGACGCAGATGTGCGAGGCGAGGTGGTTGACGCCGTACAGCGGCTTGTCGAGGGCCCAGGCGTAGGCCTTGGCGGCGGAGACGCCGACGAGCAGGGCGCCGGCCAGGCCGGGGCCGGCGGTGACGGCGATGCCGTCGAGGTCGGTGGCCTTGATCCCGGCGGTGTCGAGGGCCCGCTGGATGGTCGGGACCATCGCCTCCAGGTGCGCGCGGCTGGCGATCTCGGGGACGACGCCTCCGTAGCGGGCGTGGTCGTTGACGCTGGAGGCGACCGCGTCGGCGAGCAGGGTGGTGCCGTGGACGATGCCGACGCCGGTCTCGTCGCAGGAGGTCTCGATGCCGAGGACGAGCGGTTCGTCAGCCATTCTTCGGGTCCTTCGAATCGTGCGTGGGGTGGTCGAGGCGCATGACGAGCGCGTCGACGTTCGCGGGCTGGTAGTAGCCGCGGCGGACGCCGACCGGTTGGAAGCCGAACCGCTCGTAGAGCTGCTGGGCGCGCCGGTTGTCGACCCGGACCTCCAGCAGCAGTTCGGTGCAGCCGCGGCGGGCGGACTCCTCGACCAGGTCGGTGAGCAGCGCGGTGCCGAGGCCGGCGCCCTGCAGTCGGCCGTCGACGGCGATGGTCTGGACGTCGCCCTCGGTGCCGACGGCCATCAGTCCGGCGTAGCCGACGATCCGGCCGTCCTCAGTGGCGGCGACGGTGTAGTGACGGGTGCCGCCGGGGTGGGCCTCGGCGAGTTCGGACCAGTACATGGCGTGCGACCAGGCGTCCTCGGGGAACAGCCGCAGTTCGAGGTCCATGACCGGCTCGATGTCCCACCACCGCATCGGGCGGAGGATCACGTCCATCGCACGCCCCTCTCCGCGGCGGGCCGGCCGGTCATGCGGGGAGCACCGCCTTGTAGCCGGCCGGGACCTGGGCGTCCGGGCGGCGCAGGTAGAGCGGGGTGTTGGGCAGCAGCTCGCGGCCGGCGGCGAGTTCGCGGGCGGCGAAGTCGGCGAGGGCGCCGGCCGAGACGTGCTCGGGGCCGGTCGCGCCGGGGAAGGTGTCGGGGTAGAGCAGGGCGCCGGCGCCGACCGAGCGCTGCGGCGCGGTGAGGTCGCCGGGCCGGTCGACGGCGGGGCCGTCGGTGCGCGTGCCGTCGGCGTCGTAGGCGGCCCAGTAGACCTCCTTGCGCCGCGCGTCGGTGGCCGCGGTGAAGGCGCCGGTGAGGCCGTCGAGGCGGGCCCGGTGGGCGATCGCGTCGAGGGTGCAGACGCCGTGCACGGGCAGGCCGAGCGCGTGGCCGAGGGCGGCGGCGGTGACCAGGCCGACCCGAAGACCGGTGTACGGGCCGGGGCCCACGCCGACGGCGATCGCGGTGAGCTCGCGCTTGTCGACGCCGGCGGCGCGCAGCACGTCGCCGATGGTGGGCAGGAGCAGCTCGCCGTGCCGTCTGGCGTCGACCTCGTAGGACTCGGCGAGGACGGCCGTGCCGTCGTGGACGGCGGCGGTGACGGCGGGGGTTGCGGTGTCGAACGCGAGCAGCAGCACGGCACCAAGGTTAGAGGGTCGGCCGCGGGTGCCGCCCCGGTGGTGCGGCAGGGGACGGCGGGGACGGGGGAGAACACACCATCGGATCGCCCCTGCGGGCGGGTGGGGACCTGGCACGATGGGGCGGACACCGGGAGCGAGCGGCGGGAGCGTGCGTGGTGAGGATGGGTCCGGGCGTGCTGGTCTCCGGGCTGACGGCGGGGGCCATGGCGGTGGTGGTGCTCCTGGCCGTTCAGGCGGACGGCGCCGAGTCGCGGGCCGAGGCGGCCAGGGTGGAGGCCGGCCTGCCCGCGGAGCCCTCGCCGAGCGCGGTGGCGCCCGCTCCGTCCGCGCCGGAGCTGCCCGCCTCGTCGGGGACGGGCTACCGGGTGGTGTACTCGGTGTCCCGGCACCGGGTGTGGCTGGTCGACCCGCGGAAGACGCCGCAGCTGCAGGCCTCGTTCGCGGTGACGCCCGGGTCGACGGAGCCGACGCCGGGCAACTACAGCGTGTACAGCCGGACGGCGACCGGGAAGGGCACGGACGGCCGGCAGATCGAGCACGTGGTGCGCTTCACCCAGCAGAGCGGGGTGGTGTTCGGCTTCGGCGCGGCGGCGGACGGCTCGACGGCGCCGCCGGACGCGAGCCTGCGGACGGGCGGGATCCGCTCGTCGCGGGCGGACGGGCAGGTGCTGTGGGACTTCGCGCCGACCGGCACGCGGGTGGTCGTGGCGGAGTGACCCGCGGCCGGTGTCAGGCGGCGCGCGGCGGCGCGGTGGGCTCCGGGTGCTCCTGCGCGGCGGGCCGGGGGCGCGCGGGCGGGGTGGAGACGGCGGCGGCGGACGCGCAGGCGGCCAGCAGGGCGCGCATCGGGACCTCGTCGGCCCGGGCCGGGGTGTCGTCGGAACGGTCCTGCGGCTCGGGTGCCGCAGCGGGGGTGGTGCTCGCCATGGGGCGCCTCCCTAGTTAGGCGGACCTAACCGCAGCACCCATCCCACCACGAGGGCAGGCCGGGCCGCAACACCTTCCCGACGCCGTGTCGGGAAGTGTCGGCGGGCTCGCGCGGCGCGCCGGAGGCTCAGTCCTCGCCGAGGACGGCGAGGTCGACGCCGTCCCAGCGGTTGCCGAGGCCGGTGACGGTGACCCGGCGCGGGTCGAGGTCGTCCGCCTCGGCCGCGGCCCCACCGATCGCGCGGTGGATCCGGACCTCCAGGCGGTCGTCGCTGAGCTGCTCGACCTTGCCCTCGCCCCACTCGACGACGATCACGGACTCGGGCAGCGAGACGTCCAGGTCGAGGTCCTCCATCTCGTCGAGGCCGCCGCCGAGCCGGTAGGCGTCGACGTGGACGAGCGCGGGGCCGCCGGAGAGCGAGGGGTGCACCCGGGCGATCACGAAGGTCGGCGAGGTGACCGCGCCGCGCACGCCGAGCCCGGCGCCGAGGCCGCGGGTGAGCGTGGTCTTGCCGGCGCCGAGCTCCCCGTGCAGCAGCACCAGATCGCCGGGGCGGAGCAGCGCGGCGAGGCCCGCCCCGAGCCTGCCCATCCGCTCGGGCGTGGCGACGGTGAGGGTGAGCTGGTTGCCCATGGGGGTGTTGGTGTCCTTCCGGGTGGCGGCGGGCGCCGCGGTCAGTGGTCGGTGCCGGGGGCCTGCGGGGCGGGGGCGCCCGCGTGGTCGGCGGCCCGGTGCAGCAGCCCGGTGAGGTGCCGGTCGACCTCCTCGGGCCGTTCCAGCATCAGCAGGTGGCCGGTCTCGGGGAGGACCACCAGCTCGGCGCCGGGCAGCGCCCGGGCGATCTCCTCGCTGTGCGCGGGCGGGGTGAGCAGGTCCTCGGTGCCGGCCAGGACGAGGACGGGGATGCCGTCGAGGGCGGCCAGCGCGGCCTTCTTGTCGTGCAGGCCGAAGGCCGGGTAGAACTCGGCGACCACGTCGATCGGGGTGGCGTCGAGGAGCTGCTCAGCGAACCGGACGACCTGCGGGTCGACGTCCTTGGAGCCGAAGGAGAAGCGGCGGTAGAACACTGCGGCGACGTCGGCGCCGATCCGGCGGGTGGCCTCGACGAGTTCGACCTGGCGGCCGAGCAGTCGGACGGTGGCGGGGGCGAGCCGGCGCAGCAGCCGGGCGCCGGCCGCGGGCAGGCCGAGGGTGACGGAGTTCCAGTCGCCGGCCAGGGTGCCGACCAGGCCGACCCCGGCGACGCGCTCGCGGAACAGCTCGGGGTACTGGTCGGCGAGGGCCATGACGGTCATGCCGCCCATGGAGTGCCCGATCAGCACGACCGGGCCCTCGGGGACGACGGCGTCGAGGACGGCCTTGAGGTCGCCGCCGAGCTGGTCGATGGAGGCCGGCTCGCCGGCCAGGTAGGAGCGGGAGCGTTCGGAGCGGCCGTGGCTGCGCTGGTCCCAGAAGACCAGCCGCAGACCGTCCCGGAAGGCGGCCCGCTGGAAGTGCCAGCTGTCCTGGTTGAGGCAGTAGCCGTGGCAGAAGACGACGGTCAGCGGCGGCGGGGTGTCGGCCGGCTCCGGCCGGGCTGGCCGCCCCATGCGGGCCAGGGCGCCGGTGCCGCCGAGCAGGCCGGGCAGTCCGCTGCGGTCGACGCCGGCGGTGCCGCGCCGGCGGGTGAACCATGCGCGCCGCTGCCGGCCGTCCTCCTCGGGCTGCTCGGGCACCGGCTCGTCCCAGCCGGTGCCGTCGAGTTCGACGTACAGCTCGGTGCCGTCGGGCGCGGCGACGGTGCGCGAGCGGCCGCGCAGCGAGCCGTAGGGGGCGGCGGCGTCCAGCTCCTCGCGGGCGCGGCGGCGCATCGAGCGGCCGACGGTGAGGCGTTCGACGGCGACACCGGCGGCGGCGCCGGCCGCGACCACGCCGAGCGATATGCCGATCAGCCCGGCCCGGCTCACGCCGCCGGAGGCCGCCCCGGCGGCCTTGGCCAGCGCGGCGACCGGATTCCCGTCGGCGCCCTCCCCCATCAGAGGCCCGGCCCGTCCCCGGCGCCGACGTAGCGGCGCGGCACGCGGGAGCCGACCCGGGTGATGATCTCGTACGAGATGGTGCCGCAGGCGCGGCCCCAGTCCTCGGCGGTGGGCTCGCCGCGCTCGCCGCTGCCGAAGAGCAGGACCTCCTCGCCGACCGGCGGGGTGTCGCCGCCGAGGTCCACCACGAACTGGTCCATGGCGACCCGGCCGGCGACCGTGCGCCACTTGCCGCCGATCTGCACCGGGCCGGTGTTGGAGGCGTGCCGGGGGATGCCGTCCGCGTAGCCGACCGGGACGAGGCCGAGGGTGGTGTCGCCGGGGGTGGTGTAGTGGTGGCCGTAGCTGACGCCGTGGCCGCCGGGGACGGTCTTGACCAGGGCGAGCCGGGCGGTGAGCGACATCACCGGGCGCAGCCCGAAGTCGGCGGGGGTGCCGATGTCCGGCACCGGTGAGAGGCCGTACATGGCGAGGCCCGGCCGGACGAGGTCGTAGTGCGACTGCGGAAGCAGCAGGGTGGCGGGCGAGTTCGCCAGGTGCCGGACCTCGGGCCGCACGCCCTGGGCCTCGGCGTGGGCGACGGCGGCGGCGAAGCCGTCCAGCTGGGCCTGGACGGAGGGGTGGCCGGGCTCGTCGGCGGCGGCGAAGTGCGACCAGAGGCCGACGACCTCGATCATGCCCTCGGCCTGCGCGCGCAGGGCGGCGGCGACGAGGTCGGGCCAGTCGTGCGGCTGGCAGCCGTTGCGGCCGAGGCCGGTGTCGGCCTTGAGGTGGACGCGGCCGGGCACGCCGGTCTCGCGGACGGCGGCGAGCAGCTCGTCGAGCGCCCACAGGCCGCTGACGGAGACGTCGACGTGCGAGCGCAGCGCCTGGGCCCAGGGGCCGCCCGGCGTCCACAGCCAGCAGAGGATGCGGGCCTGCTCGGGGCGGATGCCCGCGGCGCGCAGCGCCAGCGCCTCCTCGGGGGTGGCGGTGCCGAGCCAGCGCACGCCCGCGGCGACCGCCTCGCGGGCGCACGGCAGCGCGCCGTGGCCGTAGGCGTCCGCCTTGACCACGGCCATCAGCGCGGCATCGGTGCGCGCCCCCAGCGCGGCGAGGTTCTCCCGCAGGGCGGCCAGGTCGATGGCCGCCTCGGCGCGGACCCCGTGGGTGAGGGCGGGAGTTCCGGTCGTCTTCGCAGTTGTCATCGCGTATCAGTCTCCCAGACCGGCGCCGCTGCCCGGCTCACGACCCCGGCCGGGCCCGGCGGTCGTCAGTGGGAGACGCGTGAAACGGAGCATTCGGTTCCGCGGAACGGTACCGTCCCACGATCCGGGCGGCGCGGCCGGTGTCAGCGTCCGGCGGCCGCCGAGCGCACCGTCCGCCAGGCCTCGGGCAGCGCCTCCGCGATGTCCAGGGCGGCCGCCGGGGCACCCGCCGCGGCCGTCCGGCCGGCCAGGCCGTGCAGGTGGGCGGCGACCGAGCCGGCGTCCAGCGGGCCGAGGCCGGCCGCGAGCAGCGAGCCGGCGAGGCCGGAGAGCACGTCGCCGCTGCCCGCGGTGGCCAGCCAGGAGGTGCCGGTCGGATTCACCCGGACGGCGCCGTCCAGGTCGGCGACGACCGTGGTGGAGCCCTTCAGCAGCACCGTCGCCCGGTACGCCGCGGCGAGCCGCCGCGCGGTCGCCAGCCGGGCGCCGGCGAGGTCGTCGGCGGCGGGCGGCGCGCCGCCGTCCGCACCGGCGAGCAGCCGCGCGGCCTCGCCGGTGTGCGGGGTGAGCAGGGTGGGCGCGGTGCGGGCGGCCAGGGCGGCCGGGCCGAGCCGGGCGAGCTCGGTCAGCCCGTCCGCGTCGACCAGCACCGGCACCTGCGCCGCGAGCACCTGCGGCAGCAGCTCCCGCACGCCCTCGCCGGAGCCGGGGCCGACCACCCAGGCCTGCACCCGGCCGGCCTCCGCGGGCCCGCCCGCGGTCACCAGTGCCTCGGGGAAGCGGCGGACCACCTCGTCGGCGGCCGTCCCCGCGTAGCGGACCGCTCCCGCGCCGCCGCGCAGCGCCCCGGCGACGGCCAGCACCGCCGCGCCCGGGTAGCGCGCGGACCCGGCGGCCACCCCGACCACACCGCGCCGGTACTTGTCGCTCTCCGCGCCGGGCACCGGCAGCAGCGCCGCCACGTCCGCGTGCTGCAGCGCGGCGACCGGCGCCGGCGGCGGCTCCAGTCCGATCCCGACCAGCTGCAGCACCCCGGCGTACGAGGCGCCGGGGTCGATCAGCAGCCCTGGCTTGTAGGTGCCGAAGCAGACCGTGACGTCGGCGCGCAGGGCCGCCCCGGGCACCTCGCCGGTGTCCGGGTCCACGCCGCTCGGCACGTCCACCGCGACCACCCGGCCGCGCCGGGGCAGCGCCGCGTACGGCTGCGCCTCGGGCCGGAGCCCGCCCCGGCCGCCGATCCCGACGATGCCGTCCAGTACCAGGTCGGCCCGCTCGAACTCGCCCTGATCCGCCGTCACCCGGCCGCCGGCCGCACGCAGGGCGGCGAGGCCGCCGGCGTGCGCCTTCTCCGGCGCGAGCAGCACCGCGGCCACCCGGGCGCCGCGGCGGGCCAGCCGGGCACCGGCGTACAGGGCGTCACCACCGTTGTCGCCGCTGCCCGCCAGCACCAGCACCCGGCTGCCGTACACCCGCGGCAGCAGCCGCGCGCAGGTCGCGGCGAGGCCGGCGGCGGCCCGCTGCATCAGCGCGCCCTCCGGCAGCCGGGCCATCAGGTCGGCCTCGGCGGCCCGGACCTGCTCGACGGTGTGTGCACGGCGCAAGGCGGCCTCCCGTGGCGGTGGGCGTGTCGTCCCGGGCTTCTCGCGCTAGCCCTCGGCGATCACTACCGCCGACGCTACGCCCGCGTCGTGGCTCAGCGACACGTGCCACGACCTGACGCCCAGGGCGGCGGCCCGCTCGGCGACCGTCCCGGTGACCTTGAGCACCGGACGGCCGGAGTCCTCGGTGTGCACCTCGGCATCCGTCCAGCGCAGCCCGGGCGGGGCCCCCAGCGCCTTGGCCAGCGCCTCCTTGGCGGCGAACCGGGCGGCGAGCGAGGCGGTGCCGCGCCGCGCCCCGGAGGGCAGCGTGAGTTCGGCCTCGGTGAACAGCCGGTCCGCGAGGTGCGGGGTGCGCTCCAGCGAGGCACCGAACCGCTCGATCTCCGCGACGTCGATCCCGACCCCGATGATCACCCGTGTACTCCTTCTCCGACACCGGCCGCTGCCGGGGACTGTACGGCACACTTTCGAGTGAGAACCGCTGCGAGCCCCCTCCGGTACCGATCCGTACGCCTACCGTGTGCCCCGGCGCCGATCGGCAGGAGGGAGAAGGGCCATGGTTGCCATGCCGGCTGTCGAACGACCCCTGTCCTCGGAGGACGAGCAGATCCTCCGGTCGTTCCTGGAGTTGGACACCCCCGCGGGCTTCAAGGCCGAGCTGGTCGAAGGGGAGATCGTCGTGACCCCACCGCCGAGCGGAACCCATGAGACGGCCTTCGCCCTGCTCAACAGGCAGTTGATCCGAAATTCCACGATCGATCTGGACATCGCGGGGAACAAGGGCCTGATCGTTCCCGGCGGTCGCTGTATCCCGGACGGTACGGTCAGCCCCGTCGGGCACTTCGAGGACGCGGAGTCCTGGGCCGACCCGGCCGGCGTCCTGCTGGTCTTCGAGATCACCTCCAGCAACCCGACCAAGGACCGCGAGGCCAAGCGGCTCGGCTACGCCGCGGCGGGCATCCCCTGCTACCTGCTGATCGACCGCAGCGACCGCAGCGCGAGACTCTTCACCGACCCGGCGGACGGGGACTACACCGCCCACGTCCAGGTGCCGTTCGGCAAGCCGCTCGACCTTCCGGCGCCGTTCTCGTTCACGCTCGACACGGAGCCCCTGCAGTAGCGCTCGGCCGCTGCAGGGGCTCCGGTTCGGGGGCGGGGCCGGCTACTCGACGGTGACCGACTTGGCGAGGTTGCGCGGCTGGTCGACCTCGTGGCCCTTGGCGGTGGCCAGCTCGCAGGCGAAGACCTGCAGCGGCACCGTGGAGACCAGCGGCTGCAGCAGCGTCGGGGTCGCCGGAATGCGGATCAGGTGGTCCGCGTACGGGACGACCGCCTCGTCACCCTCTTCGGCGATGACGATGGTGCGGGCGCCGCGGGCGCGGATCTCCTGGATGTTGGAGACGATCTTGTCGTGCAGGATCGACCGGCCGCGCGGCGACGGGACGACCACGACGACCGGCAGGCCCTCCTCGATCAGGGCGATCGGGCCGTGCTTGAGCTCGCCGGCGGCGAAGCCCTCGGCGTGCATGTAGGCGAGCTCCTTGAGCTTCAGCGCGCCCTCCAGGGCGACCGGGAAGCCCACGTGGCGGCCGAGGAAGAGCACGGAGCGGGCGTCGGCCAGCGAGCGGGCCAGCTCGCGGACCGGCTCCATGGTCTCCAGCACCTGCTCCAGCTGCTTCGGCGCGTCGCCGAGCTCGCGGATGATGGTGAAGATCTCGTCGCCCCACTTGGTGCCGCGGACCTGGCCGAGGTACAGCGCGACCAGGTAGCAGGCGACCAGCTGGGTCAGGAACGCCTTGGTCGAGGCGACCGCGACCTCCGGGCCGGCGTGGGTGTAGAGCACCGCGTCGGACTCGCGCGGGATGGTCGAGCCGTTGGTGTTGCAGATCGCCAGCACCTTGGCGCCCTGCTCGCGGGCGTGCCGCAGCGCCATCAGGG
Organism: Kitasatospora sp. NPDC085879; assembly: GCF_040686255.1. Lineage (NCBI taxonomy): Bacteria > Bacillati > Actinomycetota > Actinomycetes > Kitasatosporales > Streptomycetaceae > Kitasatospora > Kitasatospora sp. NPDC085879. The sequence continues at coordinate 94,275 of NZ_JBFBJZ010000022.1, forward strand.
TGTCCATGGTCTCGCCGGACTGCGAGATGGCGATGACCAGGGTGCGGTCGTCCATGATCGGGTCGCGGTAGCGGAACTCCGAGGCGACCTCGACCTCGCAGGGGACGCGGGTCCAGTGCTCGATCGCGTACTTGGCGATCATGCCGGCGTGGAAGGCGGTGCCGCAGGCCACGATGACGACCTTGTCGACCTCGCGCAGCACCTGGTCGGGGATGCGCAGCTCGTCGAGGGTGAGCCGGCCGTCGGTGCCGATCCGGCCGAGGAGGGTGTCGGCGACGGCCTTCGGCTGCTCGGCGATCTCCTTGAGCATGAAGTAGTCGTAGCCGCCCTTCTCGGCGGCGGAGGCGTCCCAGTCCACGTGGTACTCGCGGACCTGGGCGGGGGTGCCGTCGAAGTTGGTGACGGTGACGCCCTCGCGGCGCAGCTCGACGACCTGGTCCTGGCCGAGCTCGATCGCCTCGCGGGTGTGCGCGATGAAGGCGGCGACGTCGGAGGCGAGGAAGTTCTCGCCCTCGCCGCGGCCGACGACCAGCGGCGAGTTGCGACGGGCGCCGACCACCACGTCCGGGGCGTCGGCGTGCACCGCGACGAGGGTGAAGGCGCCGTCCAGCTGGCGGCACACCGTCCGCATGGCCTCGGCGAGGTCGCCGTCGTAGGCCTCGGCGAGCAGGTGCGCGACGACCTCGGTGTCGGTCTCCGAGCGGAGGGTGTGGCCGCGCTCGGAGATCTCGGCCCGCAGGGTGGCGAAGTTCTCGATGATGCCGTTGTGGACGACGGCGACCTTGCAGTCGTCGTCGAGGTGGGGGTGGGCGTTGGCGTCCGTCGGGCCGCCGTGGGTGGCCCACCGGGTGTGGCCGATGCCGGTGCTGCCCGCCGGCAGCGGGGACTCGGCGAGGGACTTCTGGAGATTGGCGAGCTTGCCGGCCCGCTTGTCGGTGGCGAGGCTCCACTGCCCGTCGAGCCCCTGGGTCTGCACGGCCACACCGGCGGAGTCGTACCCTCGGTACTCCAGCCGCTGCAGGCCTGCGATCACTACGTCGAGGGCCGACTGGGACCCCACATATCCAACGATTCCGCACATGCGTGCCAGCATATGCGGCGTTTCGTTCACCCAGGTCACGCTCGGCGCTCACCCCGGTCACGCCTGGCGGACACCGCGCGTGACCGATGCCACAGCATCCCGCGGAGCCGTGACGGCCCACAATGGTGATGTGCTGACCGAACTCTGTACGAGGGGCACCCCCCAGGCGCCCACCCCCTCCCCGTACGTTGATCTGGACCGGGCCGAGTGGAGCGCGCTGCGCGAGCGCACCCCCATGCCGCTGACCGCCGACGAGGTCGAGCGCCTGCGCGGCCTGGGCACCGCGCTGGACCTGGACGAGGTCAGAGACGTCTACCTGCCGCTGTCCCGGCTGCTGAACCTCTACATCCACGCGACCCACGAGCTGCGCGGCACGCTGGGCACCTTCCTGGACACGCCGGACACCGAACGCACCCGGACGCCGTTCGTCATCGGCGTGGCGGGCTCGGTGGCGGTCGGCAAGTCGACGACGGCCCGTCTGCTGAAGGCCCTGCTGGCCCGCTGGCCCGAGCACCCGCGGGTCGAGCTGGTCACCACCGACGGCTTCCTGCTGCCCAACGCCGAGCTGCGGCGGCGCGGCCTGATGGCCCGCAAGGGCTTCCCCGAGTCGTACGACCGGCGGGCGCTGATGCGGTTCGTCGCGGACGTGAAGGCCGGCAAGGAGCGGGTGACCGCCCCGGTCTACTCGCACCTGGTCTACGACATCGTGCCGGACGAGCGGCTGACGGTGGAGCGCCCGGACATCCTCATCGTCGAGGGCCTGAACGTCCTTCAGCCCGCCCTCCCCGGCACCGACGGCCGGACCCGGCTGGCCGTCGCCGACTACTTCGACTTCTCCATCTACGTCGACGCGCGCACCGACGACATCGAGCGCTGGTACCTGGACCGCTTCCGCAAGCTGCGCGAGACGGCCTTCCAGGACCCGAACTCCTACTTCCGCCGCTTCACCGAGGTGCCGGAGGAGGAGGCGATGGACTACGGCCGGCAGGTCTGGCGCACCATCAACAAGCCCAATCTGCTGGAGAACGTGCTGCCCACCCGCGGCCGGGCCACCCTGATCCTGCAGAAGGGGCAGGACCACAAGGTCCGCCGCGCCCTGCTGCGCAAGCTCTGACGGGGCGCCGCCCCGACCGAAACAGGAGGGGCGCGCAGGGCTTTCGGCCCTGCGCGCCCCTCCTGGCGTTCCGTCAGCCCAGGTACGTCTTCACGACGTCCGCGAGCCGGCCGGCGACGGCCTTGGCCTGGGCCTCGTCCGCGGCCTCGACCATCACGCGGACCAGCGGCTCGGTGCCGGACGGCCGCAGCAACACCCGGCCGGTGGTGCCCAGTTCGGCCTCGGCGGCGGCGACCGCGGCGGTGAGCTCCGCGCAGGTGTCGACCCGGCTCCTGTCGACGCCCTTGACGTTGATCAGGACCTGCGGCAGACGGGTCATCACCGCGGCGAGGTCGGCCAGCGGCTGCTTGGTGGCGGCCAGGCGGGCGCCGAGCATGAGGCCGGTGAGGGTGCCGTCACCGGTGGTGGCGTGGTCCAGCAGGATGACGTGGCCGGACTGCTCGCCGCCGAGCGCGAAGCCGTGCTGCTTCATCGCCTCCAGCACGTAGCGGTCACCGACCGCGGTCTGCACCAGGTCGATGCCCTCGCGCTCCATCGCCAGCTTGAAGCCCAGGTTGGACATCACGGTGACGACCGCGGTGTTGCCGCGCAGCGTGCCGGCCTCCTTCATCGCGACGGCGAGGATGGCGATGATCTGGTCACCGTCGACCTCGTTGCCGTCGGCGTCGGCGGCCAGGCAGCGGTCGGCGTCGCCGTCGAGGGCGATGCCGAGGTCGGCGCGGTGCTCCTTCATGGCGGCGCGGAGCTTGTCGAGGTGGGTGGAGCCGACCCCGTCGTTGATGTTGAGGCCGTCGGGCTCGGCCCCCAGGGTGTAGACGACCTCGGCGCCGGCCCGGGCGAAGGCCTCGGGGGCGACCCGGGCGGCCGCGCCGTGGGCGCCGTCGATCACCACGCGGATGCCGTCGAGCCGGTTCGGGAGGACGGCGACGAGGTGGGCGACGTACTTGTCGAAGCCCTCGGTGTACTGGCGGACGCGGCCGACGGCGGCACCGGTGGGGCGCTTCCAGTCCTCGCTGCCGCCGACGCCGTAGCGGTTGTAGTGCTCCTCGATGGCGTCCTCGATGGCGTCGTCCAGCTTGTGGCCGCCGCGGGCGAGGAACTTGATGCCGTTGTCCGGCATGGCGTTGTGGCTGGCGGAGAGCATGACGCCGAAGTCCGCGCCCAGCGCGCCGGTGAGGTAGGCGACGGCCGGGGTGGGCAGCACGCCGACCCGCAGGACGTCGACGCCGGCGCTGGCCAGGCCGGCGATGACGGCGGCCTCCAGGAACTCTCCGGAAGCCCGCGGGTCGCGGCCGACCACGGCGACCGGCCGGTGCCCCTCGAACGCGCCGGCGTCACCGAGCACATGCGCCGCGGCGACCGACAGGCCGAGAGCCAGTTCGGCGGTCAGGCCCTCGTTGGCCACGCCGCGTACCCCGTCCGTACCGAAGAGTCGTCCCACTGTTCCCGTCCTTTTCGCCCTGCTCGTTGGTTCACCACTCTCCCGCCGTCCGCACCGGACGGGAGAGCACGACGCCCCGGAGTACACGAGGTACTCCGGGGCGTACGGGTTGCACCGGGGTGCGCACCACCGGAGCGGCACGCACCCCCGGGTGCAATTAGCGCTTGCTGTACTGCGGCGCCTTGCGGGCCTTCTTCAGACCGGCCTTCTTGCGCTCGACGGCGCGGGCGTCACGGGTCAGGAAGCCGGCCTTCTTGAGCGGGCCGCGGTTGTTGTCCACGTCCGCCTCGTTGAGGGCACGGGCCACGCCGAGGCGCAGCGCGTAGGCCTGACCGGAGACACCGCCACCCGCGATGCGGGCCACGACGTCGTAGCGGCCGTCGAGCTCGAGGAGCTTGAACGGCTCGTTGACGGTCTGCTGGTGCACCTTGTTGGGGAAGTAGTTCTCCAGGGTGCGACCGTTGATCTTCCACTGGCCGGTGCCCGGGACGATGCGCACGCGGGCGATCGCCTCCTTGCGGCGGCCGAGGCCGGCGCCGGGGACGGCCTCGCCGAAGCGGCCGGCCAGCGACTCGGTGGTGTACTCGGTCTCAGAGGTGTACTCCTCGACGTTCTCGTCGAAGTCAACCTCGAGGGTGTTCTCGATGGCAGTCTCGGCCACGGTGTTCCTCAGCTCTCGCTACTCAGTGATGGGGTCTGTTGGCCGGAATTACTGCGCGACCTGGGTGATCTCGAACGGCACCGGCTGCTGGGCAGCGTGCGGGTGCTGGTCGCCCGAGTAGACCTTGAGCTTCGAGAGCATCTGACGGCCGAGGCTGTTCTTCGGGATCATGCCCTTGATGGCCTTCTCGACGGCCTTCTCCGGGTTCTTGTCCAGGAGGTCGTCGTAGCGCACCGAGCGGAGACCGCCCGGGAAGCCGCTGTGGCGGTAGGCCATCTTCTGGGTCTTCTTGTTACCCGACAGGTGCACCTTGTCGGCGTTGATGATGATGACGAAGTCACCAGTGTCAACGTGCGGCGCGTAGATCGCCTTGTGCTTGCCCCGCAGGAGGTTGGCGGCCTGGGAGGCCAGGCGGCCGAGCACGACGTCAGTCGCGTCGATGACGTGCCACTGACGCTGGACGTCGCCGGGCTTGGGGCTGTACGTACGCACGGTCGTAGCCTTCGCTTTTCAGTGAGTGGGTCCTGACAGGAGCACCGGACGGGGGGAACAAGCCGACCCACCTTGGACGCAATTCAAGGGGAGCCGCTGATCGTCGGCCAGATGTCTCCGGCGTACCGACGTCTCACGTGAGATAGAGCGAGCCAATACGCACAACAAGTGGTCAGCTTACCGGGCACTGAGCAGAGGGTCAAAACGCCTCAGCGGTCGCGGACCACGCGCGTCTCGTCCCAGACCGGCTCGGGCGACTCGTACACCCGGCCGTCCGAGCCGAAGACCAGGAAGCGGTCGAAGGTCCGGGCGAACCAGCGGTCGTGCGTCACGCACAGCACGGTGCCGTCGAACGCCTCCAGTCCCTGCTGCAGCGCCTCGGCGCTCTCCAGGTCCAGGTTGTCGGTCGGCTCGTCCAGCAGCAGCGCCGTGACGCCGGACAGCTCCAGCTTGAGGATCATCAGTCGGGCCTGCTGGCCGCCGGAGAGCGACTCGAACCTCTGCTCCTCCTGGCGGTCCAGCTCGTAGCGGCGCAGCGCCCCCATGGCGGCACCGCGGCTGAGCGCGTGCTCCTCCTCGACGATCGAGCGGACGGTGCGGCCGAGCAGCTCCGGGTGGGCGTGGGTCTGCCGGAAGTGCCCGGGCACCACGCGGGCGCCGAGCTTCCAGCTGCCGCCGTGCTTCACCGTGTCGTCGCCGGCCAGCAGCCGCAGGAAGTGCGACTTGCCGGAGCCGTTGGAGCCGAGCACGCCGACCCGCTCGCCGTAGAAGACCTCCAGGTCGAAGGGCTTCATCAGGCCGCTGAGTTCGAGCTTCTCCATGGTGAAGGCGCGGACGCCGGTACGGCCGCCCTTGAGCCGCATGGTGATGGACTGCTCGCGCGGCGGCGCCTCGGGCGGCCCGGCGTCCTCGAACTTCTTCAGCCGGGTCTGGGAGGCGGCGTAGCGGGAGGCCATCTCGTGGCTGACCGCGGCGGCCTGCCGGAGGGTGACGACGAGCTTCTTGAGCTTGGCGTGCTCCTCGTCCCAGCGGCGGCGGAGCTCCTCGAAGCGCTCGAAGCGGGCCCGGCGGGCGTCGTGGAAGGAGGCGAAGCCGCCGCCGTGCACCCAGACGCTGCTGCCGGCCGCGCCGGACTCGACACTGATGATCTTCTCAGCGGTGCAGGAGAGCAGCTCGCGGTCGTGCGAGATGAACAGCACGGTCTTGTTGGTGGCCTTGATGGCCTCCTCCAGCCAGCGCTTGCCGGGCACGTCGAGGTAGTTGTCCGGCTCGTCGAGCAGCAGGACCTCCTCGGGGCCGCGTAGCAGCGCCTCCAGGACGAGCCGCTTCTGCTCGCCGCCGGAGAGGGTGTTGAGGCCGCGGAACTGGGCGCGGTCGAAGGGCATGCCGAGGGCCGCTGTGGTGCAGACGTCCCAGACGGTCTCGTAGTCGTAGCCGTCGGCGTCGGCCCAGTCGGCGAGCGCCTGGGCGTAGCGCATCTGGGTCTTCTCGTCGTCCTGGGCGAGCATGTCGAGCTCGGCGGCGTCGACCGCGCGGGCGGCGGTGGCGATCCGCTCGGGGGCGACGGAGACCAGCAGGTCGCGGACGGAGGCGTCGGCGGGCAGGGCGCCGGGGGTGTCGCGCTGGTCCTCGCGGCCGGTGGTGCCGACGAACTGACGCATGACGCCGAGGCCGCCGGTCACGGTGACGGTGCCGCCGTGCGGCTGCACATCTCCGGCGATCATGCGGAGCAGGGTGGTCTTGCCCGCGCCGTTGGCGCCCACCAGGGCGACCGCGGCGCCCTCGCCGACCCGGAAGGAAGCGTCGTCGAACAGCACCCGCCCGTCCGGCAGGTAGTACTCCAGGTGCGAAATCTCGACGTGTCCCATGGATCGGATTGTGCTGCACGCCGGCGCCGGGGCCAAAACCCTTTTCGGCGCCGACCGGGTACCTCGCCCCGGGCGGCGCCCGGCGATGCCCTATGTTCGCGCACATGAACGATGGCTCGGCGACCACACCCGAATCCGGCGGACCGCGGCAGCCGCAGAACCCCGCTGCGCTTCCCTCCGGGGGCCCGGCATCCGATCCCGCGTTCCCGCCGTACACGGCGCGGCCGGCCTACGGCTACCCGCCGCCGCCGGAGCCGGGGCAGCCCGGCCACGGCTACGGCTACCCGCAGGACGTGGGCGGCTACGGCTACCCGCAGGACATCGGCGGCTACGGCTATCCGCACGCGGCCGGCCCGGCCGAGCCGGACTGGCAGCAGCTGGCCGACCGGAACGAGCAGGCCCGGCGCCGACGAAAGCGGCTGTTCCTGGTCGGCGGCGGTGTGCTGGCGGCCGCCGCGGTGGCTGCCGCCGTGACCGCCGCGGTGGCGCTCTCCGGCGACGGCGCCCCGGCTCCAGCGGCGGCCGGCAGCGCCTCGCCGTCGGTCTCCGCGTCCGCTGCCTCGCCGTCGGCAAGCGTCACGCCGCCGACCACCCCACTGCAACTGCTCAGCGACGCCCGGCTCGACCGGGCCCCGATCTCCGTGAACGTGCTGTTCCCGGCGGGGACACTGTCCGTCCAGGGCCGCCTGTACACGCTGCTCGGGACGGAGCTGGACAAGGGCTGCCGGGTCGCGCCGGTGAACGGCCTGGAGCAGACCGTGTCGGCGCTCGGCTGCTCCGACGTCTACCGGGCGACGTACGTCGACGACCGCCATGTGCAGATCACCGTCGGCGTCGCCACGTTCACCGGCGCCACGCACGCCACCGGGGCGAAGTCCGGTACCAGGGGAAACATCGCGCCGCTGGTGAAGGACCGGGCGAAGGACTTCTGCCGTACGGGTGTGAGGTGCGTGACCACGCAGTCCTCGCTGGGCCGCTACGCCTACTTCACGATCGCCGGGCCGGACAACGGCTCGGCGGTGCCGGACGGCGACAAGGCGGTCGGCCAAGCGGCCCGGGACATCTCGGGCTCGGTCTACGAGACCCTGCTGGAGCGCGGGCGCACCGGGCTGGCCACCTTCGGCTGAGCCTTCGCGGCGGCGCTGCCCGGTCGGTCCTGCCAGGTCGGTCCCAGCCGGTCAGTCATGTCCCGGCAGGGTCCGCATCCGCCGGGCGAGCCGGTTGCGCTCGGCGAGGTCCTCGTCCGCGGGGTAGCCGACCTCCTCCAGGGTGAGGCCGTGCGGGCGGACGACGTTGACCGCGGAGTTGCGGACCCGGCCGGCGAGCACCTGGCCGGGGAAGTCGACCGGGCGGTGGCCGTCGCCGACCAGCAGCATCGCGCCGACCAGCGAGCGGACCATGTTGTGGCAGAAGGCGTCGGCACGGACGGTGGCGACGGCGAGGCTGCCCTCCTGGGCGGCGTAGCCGTCGATCGGCACCCGCTCCCAGTGCAGTTCGAGCAGGGTGCGGATGGTGGTGGCGCCCTCACGCTTCTTGCAGTACGCGGCGAAGTCGTGCTCGCCGACCAGCAGGCGGGCGGCCTCGTTCATCAGGTCGATGTCGAGCGGGCGGTCGTGCCACAGGACGTGGCCGCGCAGCAGCGGGTCGACGCCGCCGGGGTGGTCGGCGACCCGGTAGGCGTACCGGCGCCAGATCGCGGCGAAGCGGGCGTCGAAGCCGTGGGGCGCCTCGGAGACGCGGTAGATGCGGACGTCGGCGGGCAGCCGGCCGGCGAGCCGGCGGAGCAGCTTCTCGCCGTGCTCGGCCCAGAGCGGCTCGGGGAGGTCGACGTGGGCGACCTGGCCGCGGGCGTGCACACCGGCGTCGGTACGGCCGGCGACGGTCAGCGGGAAGCCGATGGCGCTGCGGGTGACGATCTGCAGGGCGTTCTCGATCTCCTCCTGCACGGTGCGCCGGCTGCGCTGGCGGGCCCAGCCGGAGAAGTCGGCGCCGTGGTACGCGAGGTCGAGCCGGATCCGGCGGTGGCCCTCGGCCGGGCCGTCCTTGACGGGGGGCTGCTCGGCACAGTCGTTGGCCACGTCGTTCTCCTGGGAGGGCGTCCTGCGGGAAAGTGCTCGGGCCCGCCCTCCCCACGAATGGGGAGGGCGGGCCCTGGCGACACCTCGGGGGTGTCAGGCCTCGGTGGTCTCCGCGGCCTCGGCCTCGTCGGCCTTGGTCTCCTCGACCTTGGCCTCCTCGGCCTCCTTGACCGCGCGCTTGGCAGCGGCCTCGGCCTCGGCGACGGTGGCCTTGGTGGCGATCTCGCCCTCGACCAGCTCGATCACGGCCATCGGGGCGTTGTCGCCGCGACGGGTGCCGATCTTGGTGATGCGGGTGTAACCGCCGGGACGGTTCTCGAAGCGCGGCGCGATCTCGGTGAAGAGGGTGTGCAGCACCGCGACGTCGGTGATGGTCTTGCGCACCAGGCGACGGTTGTGGATGTCGCCCTTCTTCGCCTTGGTGATCAGCTTCTCCGCCAGCGGGCGCATCCGACGGGCCTTGGCCTCGGTCGTGGTGATGCGGCCGTACTGGAACAGCTCCCGGCACAGACCGGCGAGCAGCAGCGGCTCGTGGTGCGGGCCGCCGCCGAGGCGGGCACCCTTGGTGGGACGCGGCATGGATGACTCCTTGAATCTCCGACTACGGCCGTATCAGGTACCGCAGCGGGCGGCCGGGCACTGTGCCCGGACGGCTTGGCATCGAAGCGGGGGCGATCCGCGAGGGACCGCCCCCTGCTCCAAACTCTTAGTACTGCTCGGTCTCCGCGTAGCCCTGGTCGTCCAGGTCGTCGGCGCCGAAGGCGTCGGCGGCGGCGGTCGGGTCGAACCCGGGCGGGCTGTCCTTGAGGGCCAGGCCCATGCCGGCCAGCTTCGCCTTGACCTCGTCGATCGACTTCGCACCGAAGTTGCGGATGTCGAGCAGGTCGGCCTCGGAGCGGGCGACGAGCTCACCCACGGTGTGGATGCCCTCGCGCTTGAGGCAGTTGTACGACCGAACGGTGAGCTCGAGCTCCTCGATCGGCAGCGCCAGGTCGGCGGCCAGGGCGGCGTCCGTCGGGGACGGGCCCATGTCGATGCCCTCGGCGTCGATGTTCAGCTCGCGGGCGAGGCCGAACAGCTCCACCAGGGTCTTGCCGGCCGAGGCCATGGCGTCACGGGGACGCATGGCGGGCTTGGTCTCGACGTCGACGATGAGCTTGTCGAAGTCGGTCCGCTGCTCGACACGGGTGGCCTCGACCTTGTAGGTGACCTTCAGCACGGGGCTGTAGATCGAGTCGACCGGGATGCGGCCGATCTCCTGGCCGGAGGCCTTGTTCTGGACGGCGGAGACGTAGCCGCGACCGCGCTCGACGGTCAGCTCCATCTCCAGCTTGCCCTTGCCGTTGAGCGTGGCGAGGACGAGCTCGGGGTTGTGCACCTCGACACCCGCCGGCGGGGCGATGTCGGCGGCGGTGACCACACCCGGGCCCTGCTTGCGCAGGTACATCACGACCGGCTCGTCGTGCTCCGAGGAGACGACCAGCTGCTTGATGTTGAGGATGAGGTCGGTCACGTCCTCCTTGACGCCCGGCACGGTGGTGAACTCGTGCAGGACACCGTCGATCCGGATGCTGGTGACAGCGGCGCCGGGGATCGAGGAGAGGAGCGTGCGGCGGAGCGAGTTGCCGAGGGTGTAGCCGAAGCCGGGCTCCAGGGGCTCGATCACGAACCGGGAGCGGAATTCGTCGACGACCTCTTCGGTCAGCGAGGGACGCTGAGCGATCAGCATGAGAGGTGTTCCTCCAGTTGTCTTCGGCACCCACTATTTGATGCCGATGGACTCAAGCGTACGGCCTCCCGCACCAGGCGGGAGGCCGACGCACGTACTACTGCGGACCCGTGGGGCCGCCGAGGGGCATCTCCCCCGAGCCGAAGGGTGCGCCGAGTCCGAAAGCGACGAACGACAAGCGACGCAGGAGCGCCGGAGTGAGGAGCGTCGGACTCGGATCAGGAGCGCCCGGAGGCAAGGGGGAAGACCGCCGCTGCGTCAGACGCGGCGGCGCTTCGGCGGACGGCAGCCGTTGTGCGGGGTGGGGGTGACGTCCTGGATCGAACCCACCTCGAGGCCGGTGGCCTGGAGGGAGCGGATCGCGGTCTCACGGCCGGAGCCCGGACCCTTGACGAAGACGTCGACCTTGCGCATGCCGTGCTCCTGCGCACGACGCGCGGCGGCCTCGGCGGCCATCTGCGCGGCGAACGGGGTGGACTTGCGCGAGCCCTTGAAGCCGACGTGGCCGGCAGAGGCCCAGGAGATCACGTTGCCCGAGGGGTCGGTGATCGAAACGATGGTGTTGTTGAACGTGCTCTTGATGTGGGCGTGCCCGTGAGCGACGTTCTTCTTCTCCTTGCGGCGGATCTTCTTCGCGCCGGCAGCCTGACGACCCTTGGGGGGCATAAGTCTGTTCTCCTGATGAGGTGGTCGGTCCGCTAACCCGCGGGCCGGAGGGATGTCCGGTTACGGGACGGACTACTTCTTGCCCGGCTTCTTCTTGCCGGCAATCGCGCGACGCGGGCCCTTGCGGGTACGCGCGTTGGTGTGGGTGCGCTGGCCGCGGACGGGCAGACCGCGACGGTGGCGCAGGCCCTCGTAGCAGCCGATCTCGACCTTGCGGCGGATGTCGGCGGCGACCTCACGGCGGAGGTCACCCTCCACCTTGTAGTTGGCGTCGATGTACTCGCGCAGCTTGATGAGGTCTTCCTCGGAGATGTCGCGAACCCGGACGTCGGGGCTCACACCGGTCTCGGCGAGGGTCTGCTGGGCGCGGGTGCGGCCGATGCCGTACACGTACGTGAGGGCGATCTCGATCCGCTTCTCGCGGGGGAGATCAACGCCGGCGAGGCGTGCCATTCATGGCTCCTGTGGTTCTTCAGAGGTCTTGCGTGCGGCCTACTCCGTCGCCTCTCGGCGAGGGAGCCCCGGCCTCTGACCGGGGGTGGCAGTCCGTCCCCAGGGGATCGGATCGGGCAGCCCGCGTATGACGTTGTGCGCGTCGCGCGAAGTACTACGAGAAATGCTGGAGAGATCAGCCCTGGCGCTGCTTGTGGCGCAGGTTGTCGCAGATCACCATGACCCGGCCGTGGCGGCGGATCACCTTGCACTTGTCGCAGATCTTCTTGACGCTCGGCTTGACCTTCATGTTTCAGGTTCTCCGGGTCTAGATCTGACGGTTTGTTTACTTGTAGCGGTAGACGATCCGACCACGCGTCAGGTCATAGGGGCTGAGCTCCACCACGACCCGGTCGTCCGGGAGGATACGGATGTAGTGCATCCGCATCTTGCCGCTGATGTGCGCGAGGACCTTGTGACCGTTCTGCAGCTCGACCTTGAACATGGCGTTCGGAAGAGACTCGATCACGGTGCCCTCGATCTCAATGGCGCCTTGCTTCTTTGCCATGAACTGCGAGATCCACCTTCCGGGGCCGGCTACCGCATGCGGCACGCTCGTGCGAGCCTGGGTCCACCCCACCCCTGCCGGGAAAAGCCCTCGCGGGATTCCCGTTGGGAAGAGGGCGTGCCGAAGCACGCTACGAGTGAGCCGACGCATCAGTCTACGACAGGCTACAAGCGGACGCCAAAACGGCCCGGCCGGTCACCCTCAGTACTGGGCGGGCACCCGGACCGGCTCGACCACCGCGGTGCACGCCGCGCAGCGCCGGGCGGCCTCGGGGATCTCCGTCAGGCACTCGGGGCACGGGCGCTTCGGGGTCTTCGGCTTCTTCGGCATGTAGCGGGCGGTGGCCTTGGTCACCGGCAGCACCACGCAGAAGTACAGCACGGCGGCGGTCAGCACGAAAGCGATCAGGACGTTGAGGAACTGCCCGTACGGGAAGGTGACCCCGCCGAGCGTCGCCTTGTAGTTGGCGAAGTCACCCGCAGCGCCCACCACCACGCCGATCAGCGGGGTCAGGAAGGCCGACACGAACCCGGTCACGACGGCGGTGAACGCCGCACCGATGACCACACCGACGGCCATGTCGATGACGTTCCCGCGCATCATGAAGTCACGGAAGCCCTTGAGCACTGCTGTCTCTTCTCCTCGTACGGCTGTCAGCAGACCAAAATACGGCGAAGGACCCGGAGGACGAAACCTCCGGGTCCTTCCTCGGTGCCGCGGGGGTCAGGCCAGCGGGTCCGGGGCGGCGGTGACGCCCAGCTTCGCCAGCTCGGCGCGGCCGCCGTCGAAGGCGGTGAGCACCAGCGGGCCCTGCTCGGTGACGGCCACCGAGTGCTCCCAGTGCGAGGCCCAGCTCTTGTCGGTGGTGACGACCGTCCAGTCGTCCTCCAGCACCGCGGAGTGCGGGGTGCCGAGCGTCACCATCGGCTCGATCGCCAGCACGGTGCCCGGGATCAGCTTCGGGCCCTTGCCGCGGCCGGCCACGTAGTTCAGCACGTGCGGCTCCATGTGCATCGCGGTGCCGATGCCGTGGCCGCCGTAGCCCTCGACGATGCCCCACTTGCCCTTGGGCGGCAGCGGCTGGCGCCGGATGAACGACTCGATCGAGCGCGAGACGTCGACCAGCCGGTTGCCCTTCTTCATCTGGGCGATGCCGGCCCACATCGAGCCCTCGGTGACCCGGCTCAGCTGGGTGTGCTCGGGGGCGGCCTCGCCGACCGCGACGGTGATCGCCGCGTCGCCGTGCCAGCCGTCCAGGATCGCGCCGCAGTCGATGGAGATCAGGTCGCCCTCCCGCAGCACCCGCTCCCCCGGGATGCCGTGGACGATCTCGTCGTTGACCGAGGCGCAGATCACGCCCGGGAACCAGAGGCCCCCGTGGTGGGCCCGGAAGTTGGAGGTCGCGCCGTGGTCGGTGATGACCTTGTCGGCGATGTCGTTGAGCTCCTGGGTGGTGATGCCCGGGACGACCGCCTCACGGCAGGCCTTGAGCGCCTCGGCGACGACCAGCCCGGCCGCACGCATCTTCGCGATCTGCTCGGGGGTCTTGATCTCCACCATCTGGTCACGCCTTCCACTGTCGGACGCCGCCCGGTCCTTGCCGGGCGGCCGTGCACTCGCTACCACCGTACGACGCCGCAACGGCCGGGAGATCCCCTCACGGGGTCTCCCGGCCGTTGCGGGCCGTCTCAGGCGGACTTCTTCTGCTCCAGGGCGCCGATCGCGCGCTCCGTCACCTCGACCACCTTGCCGAGCGCGGAGATGGTGACCAGCAGGCCCTGGTCGGCGTAGTAGCCGATGATCGGCTCCGTCTTGGAGTGGTACTCCTCCAGGCGGACCCGCACGGCCTCCTCGGTGTCGTCCGAGCGCTGGTACAGCTCGCCGCCGCACTCGTCGCAGACGTCCTCGGCCTTCGGCGGGTTGTACACCACGTGGAACACGTGGCTGCCGTCGTTGCGGCACAGCCGGCGACCGGCGATGCGCTTGACGACCTCGTCCTCGGGGACCTCCAGGTCGAGCACGCCGTCGAGCACGATGCCCTGCTCGGCGAGGATCTCGTCCAGGGCCTTGGCCTGGCCCAGGTTGCGCGGGAAGCCGTCGAGCAGGAAGCCGTTCGCGGCGTCCGGCTGCAGCATCCGGTCCTTGGCCATACCGATGGTGACCTCATCCGGCACCAGACGGCCCGCGTCCATGAACGCCTTGGCCTCGAGCCCCAACGGGGTGCCCTGGCTGATGTTGGCGCGGAACAGGTCACCAGTGGAGATGTGCGGGATGGACAGGGTCTTGGCGAGCACGTGCGCCTGAGTACCCTTCCCGGCCCCGGGAGGTCCGACGAGGACGATACGCATCAGCGGAGGAACCCTTCGTAATTGCGCTGCTGGAGCTGGCTCTCGATCTGCTTCACAGTTTCGAGTCCGACGCCGACGACGATGAGCACGCTGGTGCCGCCGAACGGGAAGTTCTGGTTCGCGTTGAAGGCAACCAGGGCGATCATCGGGATCAGCGCGATAAGGCCCAGGTAGAACGATCCCGGCCACGTGATGCGGGTGAGCACGTAGTTCAGGTACTCGGCCGTCGGTCGGCCCGCCCGGATGCCCGGGATGAACCCACCATACTTCTTCATATTGTCCGCAACTTCTTCGGGGTTGAAGGAGATGGCCACGTAGAAGAACGCGAAGAAGACAATAAGGACGAAATAGGTCGCCATGTAGACCGGGTGGTCGCCCTTGACGAAGTGACCGCTGATCCAGTTCGCCCAGCCGGCCTTGCTGTTGGTGAGCTGCACCACCAGCGCCGGGATGTAGAGCAGCGACGAGGCGAAGATGACCGGAATCACACCGGCCTGGTTGACCTTCAGCGGAATGTAGGTCGAGGTGCCGCCGAAGGCGCGGCGCCCGATCATGCGCTTGGCGTACTGCACCGGGATTCGGCGCTGGGCCTGCTCGACGAAGATGACGAGGCAGACGACCACGATGCCGATCGCGATGACGCTGAAGAACTCGACCCAGCCGCCGCCGATCTTGCCGGACTGCTTGATCGCCCACATCGAGCCGGGGAAGCCGGCCGCGATGGAGGTGAAGATCAGGATCGACATGCCGTTGCCGATGCCGCGGTCCGTGATGAGCTCGCCGAGCCACATGATCACGGTGGTGCCGGCGGTCATCGTGATGACCATCGTGGCCACCCGGAAGACGCTGGTGTCCGGCACGACCTGGTTGGCCACGGAGCAGCCGGAGAAGAGCGCGCCGCTGGAGGCCGTCGCCACGATGCCGGTGCCCTGGAGCACGGCGAGCGCGATGGTCAGGTAGCGGGTGTACTGCGTGATCTTCGCCGTACCCGCCTGGCCCTCCTTCTTCAGCGCCTCGAGCCGCGGAATCACGACGGTGAGGAGCTGGAGGATGATGCTGGCCGTGATGTACGGCATGATGCCGAGCGCGAAGATCGTCAGCTGGAGCAGCGCATTGCCGCTGAACAGGTTCACCAGGCCGAAGAGACCACTGGACGAGGTGTCCTTGATGCACTGGTTGACTGCGACGAAGTTCACGCCCGGGATCGGGACGTGTGCGCCCAGCCGGAACAGCACCATGATGCCCAGCGTGAACAGCAGCTTCTTGCGCAGGTCGGGCGTCTGGAACGCCCGCGCGAACGCACTGAGCACGGTGCCTCCTGCGCCTCCCGCACGTTGACGGCGGGAGGGTCGGTCCTGATGGGGGTGTGGGGTTCTGCTGGCTCCCGTACGACTGCACAGGCATGCCTGACCCGCAGCCTACAAGGGAACCCAACGGACTCTAACAGTGTGCGGCAACGGTGGAGAAGCGAGTCCGGGCGCGATCGCGGGCCCGGGAGCCGGGATGCCCGGTTTTGGCCGGTGTTGAGCACACGTCAGATCCGCGCCGACCCGGCGGGTCGACGGAAAAGCAGTGGGCCCGCACCTCCCGAGAGAGGTACGGGCCCACTTCAGTCAACGAGCTCAGAGGAGCTCGGTGACGGAGCCGCCGGCAGCGGCGATCTTCTCGGCGGCCGAGCCGGAGACGGCGTCGACCGTCACCTGCAGCGCGACCGAGACCTCGCCCTGGCCGAGGACCTTGACGAGCTCGTTCTTGCGAACGGCACCCTTGGCGACCAGGTCGGCCACGGTGACCTCGCCACCCTGCGGGTAGAGCTCGGCCAGCTTGTCCAGGTTCACGACCTGGAACTGCTTGTGGGCCGGGTTCTTGAAGCCCTTCAGCTTCGGCAGGCGCATGTGGAGGGGCATCTGGCCACCCTCGAAGCGCTGCGGAACCTGGTAGCGGGCCTTGGTGCCCTTGGTACCACGACCGGCGGTCTTGCCCTTGGAACCCTCACCGCGACCCACACGGGTCTTCTCGGTCTTGGCGCCGGGGGCCGGCCGCAGGTTGTGGATCTTGATCGGCGAGTCCGCCATGTCAGTCCACCTCCTCAACCGTGACGAGGTGACGAACGGTGTGGACCATGCCGCGGATCTCCGGGCGGTCCTCCTTCACCACGGTGTCGTTCAGCCGCTTGAGGCCGAGCGAACGCAGGGTGTCACGGTGGTTCTGCTTGCTACCGATGTAGGACTTGGTCTGCGTGACCTTCAGGCGAGCCATCAGGCGCTCACCCCAGCCGCGCGGGCCCGCAGCAGAGCGGCGGGAGCCACGTCCTCCAGCGGCAGGCCACGGCGGGCGGCGATCTCCTCGGGGCGCACGAGGCCCTTCAGAGCAGCCACGGTGGCGTGCACGATGTTGATCGCGTTGTCCGAGCCGAGCGACTTCGACAGGATGTCGTGAACGCCGGCGCACTCCAGGACGGCACGCACCGGGCCACCGGCGATAACACCGGTACCGGGGGACGCCGGCTTCAGCAGCACGACGCCGGCGGCCTTCTCACCCTGGATCGGGTGCGGGATGGTGCCCTGGATACGGGGGACCTTGAAGAAGTTCTTCTTGGCCTCCTCAACACCCTTGGCGATGGCGGCCGGAACCTCCTTCGCCTTCCCGTAACCGACACCCACGGTGCCGTCGGCGTCGCCCACCACGACCAGCGCGGTGAAGCTGAAACGACGACCACCCTTGACAACCTTGGCGACGCGGTTGATCGCGACGACGCGCTCGACGTAAGCAGTCTTCTCGACGGCGGGGGCGTTGCCCCGGTCGTCACGCTTACGGTCACGCCGCTCGCCGCCGGTGCCGCCGCCGGCGCCGCTACCGCGGCGCTGGGGTCCAGCCATTGGAATTACCTCTCTCGTTTACGTCCGTCGACAGAGTCGACGAGCGGGCTTAGAAGTCGAGCCCGGCCTCACGGGCCGCGTCCGCCATGGCGGCGATGCGGCCGGCGTACCGGTTGCCCGCACGGTCGAAGACGACCGTCTCGACGCCGGCGGCCTTGGCGCGCTCGGCGACCAGGCTTCCGACCTTCTTGGCCAGCTCGGTCTTGTCGCCCTCGGTGCCACGGATGGACACGTCGAGGGTGGACGCCGACGCCAGGGTGTGACCCTTGGCGTCGTCGATGACCTGGGCGACCATGTGGCGGTTCGAGCGCGTCACGACGAGGCGCGGACGCACCTCGGTGCCGACGACGCGCTTGCGAACGCGAATGGCGCGGCGCTTGCGGGCGGCGTTCTTGTAGGCGTTGCCCTTGCCGATCTTGACAGAGACGCTCATCGCTTACTTACCACTCTTTCCGACCTTGCGGCGGATGACCTCGCCCGCGTACTTGACGCCCTTGGCCTTGTACGGGTCGGGCTTGCGCAGCTTGCGGATCTTGGCAGCGACCTCGCCGACCTTCTGCTTGTCAGTGCCGTCCACGTGGAACTTGGTGGGCGACTCGACCACGAAGGAGATGCCCTCCGGGGCCTCGACCAGGATCGGGTGGCTGTAGCCGAGCGAGAACTCCATGGCGGAGCCCTTCGCGGCGACTCGGTAACCAACACCGCTGATCTCCAGCGACTTGCGGTAGCCCGCGGTCACGCCGGTGATCATGTTCGCCACCAGCGTCCGCGACAGGCCGTGGAGGGCCTTCGACTGACGCTCGTCGTTCGGGCGGGTGACGACCAGGGTGCCGTCCTCGCCCTTGCTGATCTCGATCGGCGCGGCGACGACGTGGGTGAGGGAGCCCTTGGGGCCCTTCACCGAGACCGCCTGGCCATCGATGGTGACGTCCACGCCGGCGGGAACCGGGATGGGCAGCCGTCCAATACGCGACATTGCTGTACCTCCGTTTCCCGAATTACCAGACGTAGGCGAGAACTTCTCCGCCTACGCCCTTCTTGGCGGCCTGCTTGTCGGTGAGGAGACCGGAGGACGTGGAGATGATCGCCACGCCCAGGCCGCCGAGCACCTTCGGCAGGTTGGTGGACTTTGCGTAAACGCGCAGACCCGGCTTGCTGATGCGCTTGATGCCGGCGATGGAGCGCTCACGGTTGGGGCCGAACTTGAGCTCGATGGTCAGCTTCTTGCCGACCTCGCCCTCGGTCGGGTCCTCAACCTTGTAGGAGGAGATGTAACCCTCCTGCTGCAGGATCTCGGCGACGTGCGCCTTGATCTTGCTCGACGGCATCACGACGGAGTCGTGGTACGCCGAGTTCGCGTTACGCAGACGAGTGAGCATGTCTGCGATCGGGTCGGTCATGGTCATGGTGGCCTCAGGCCTCTCTCGCCGTGGTTTCTCCGCACCAGGTCCCCCTCCGCGCACTCCGGGGAGTGCGAAAGGGGCACAAGCGCAGGGGACCTGCGACGTAGTAAGACTGGGTTTGCGAGCCCTCACAGGAGAGCCGCGAGCATCCATGGAGATGCCGCGGCAGGGGGCCCGACCCCACTACCTTACGGGAATCCTCTCGGAAGCCCAAAAGCCGTGGAGCCGGGCACTCTGCTTCGCAGTGGTGTGCCTAGGGCGCCTGGACTACCAGGAGCTCTTGGTCACGCCCGGCAGCTCGCCGCGGTGCGCCATCTCACGGAGGCACACACGGCACAGGCCGAACTTGCGGTACACCGAGTGCGGACGACCGCAGCGCTGGCACCGGGTGTACGCACGCACGCCGAACTTCGGCTTACGCTCGGCCTTTGCGATCAGGGCCTTCTTCGCCATGGCTCACGCCTCCTTGAACGGGAAGCCCAGAGCGCGCAGGAGCGCCCGGCCCTCATCGTCGGTCTGAGCGGTGGTCACGACGGTGATGTCCATACCGCGCTGACGGTCGACCTTGTCCTGGTCGATCTCGTGGAACATGACCTGCTCGGTGAGACCGAACGTGTAGTTGCCACGGCCGTCGAACTGCTTCGGGGAGAGGCCGCGGAAGTCACGGATACGCGGCAGCGCCAGCGACACCAGACGGTCCACGAACTCCCACATGCGGTCACCACGGAGGGTGACGTGGGCACCGATCGGCTGGCCCTCGCGCAGCTTGAACTGCGCGATCGACTTACGGGCCTTGGTCACGGCCGGCTTCTGACCGGTGATCGCGGTCAGGTCCTTGATCGCGCCCTCGATCAGCTTGCTGTCACGGGCAGCCTCGCCGACACCCATGTTGACCACGACCTTGACCAGGCCGGGGATCAGCATGACGTTCTCGTACGAGAACTGCTCCTGCAGCTGGCCCTTGACCTCGGAGTTGTAACGCTCCTTGAGGCGGGGGGCCACCTTCTCAACAGTCGTCTCAGACATCAGATGTCCTCACCGGTCCGCTTGGCAACGCGGATCTTGTTGCCCTGGTCGTCGAAGCGGTAGCCGACGCGGGTGACGACCTTCTTGCCATCCTTCTCCACGACCAGCTGGACGTTGGAGACGTGCACCGGGGCCTCGACGGTCACGATGCCGCCCTGGGTGCCCGGGCCCGGCTTGGTGTGCTTCTTGACCCGGTTGACACCCTCGACCAGGACCTTGTTCTCAGCGGGGATGGCCTGGATGACCTTGCCCTGCTTGCCCTTGTCCTTGCCGGTGATGACCTGGACCAGGTCACCCTTCTTGATCTTCATGCTGTTCGCCATGAGATTAGAGCACCTCCGGCGCCAGCGAGATGATCTTCATGAACTTCTTGTCGCGCAGCTCGCGGCCCACGGGGCCGAAGATGCGGGTACCGCGGGGGTCACCTTCGGTGTTCTTCAGAACGACCGCGGCGTTCTCGTCGAAACGGATGTACGAGCCATCCGGACGACGACGCTCCTTCACGGTGCGGACGACGACGCACTTGACGACGTCACCCTTCTTCACCGAACCGCCGGGGATCGCGTCCTTGACGGTGGCGACGATGACGTCCCCGATACCGGCGTAGCGGCGACCGGAGCCACCGAGAACGCGGATGCAGAGAATCTCCTTGGCACCCGTGTTGTCGGCGACGCGCAGTCGCGACTCCTGCTGGATCACAGCTTTCTCCTGATCGTCAACGAGAGTCGACGGGCCGGCCGCTGCTCACTCGATCGCATCGCTGCATCGAGCACATACGGCCGTACCTCATCGGCTTCGTTACTTGGCCTTCTCGAGGATCTCGACGACGCGCCAGCGCTTCGTCGCGGACAGCGGCCGGGTCTCCATGAGGAGGACACGGTCGCCGACACCGCACGCGTTCTGCTCGTCGTGCGCCTTCAGCTTGTTGGTACGGCGGATGACCTTGCCGTACAGCGCGTGCTTGACGCGGTCCTCGACGGCGACGACGACGGTCTTGTCCATCTTGTCGCTGACGACGAGACCCTCACGGGTCTTGCGGAAACCGCGCGTCTCGTTGGTGTTCTCAGTCATCAGGCGTTCTCCACCGTCTCGATGCCCAGCTCGCGCTCGCGCATCAGGGTGTAGATCCGCGCGATGTCCTTACGGACCAGCTTGAGCCGGCCGTGGTTGTCGAGCTGCCCGGTCGCCGCCTGGAAGCGGAGGTTGAACAGCTCCTCCTTGGCCTCACGCAGCTTGGCAACGAGGCCCTCGTTGTCCAGCTGACGAAGCTCAGCAGCCTTGGTAGCGGCCGACATCAGCTCTCACCGTCCTCGCGCCGGACGATCCGGCACTTCATCGGCAGCTTGTGCGCGGCGCGGGTGAGCGCCTCGCGAGCAACCTTCTCGTTCGGGTACGACAGCTCGAACATGACCCGACCCGGGTGCACGTTCGCGATCCACCACTCCGGCGAACCCTTACCGGAACCCATGCGGGTCTCGGCCGGCTTCTTGGTGAGCGGGCGGTCCGGGTAGATGTTGATCCAGACCTTGCCGCCACGGCGGATGTGACGGGTGATCGCGATACGAGCGGACTCGATCTGACGGTTCGTCACGTAAGCCGGGGTCACGGCCTGGATGCCGAACTGGCCGAACGCCAGCTCGGTGCCACCCTTGGCCGCGCCACGCCGCTTGGGGTGGTGCTGCTTGCGGTGCTTGACCCTACGGGGGATCAGCATGGGGGTCAGGCCTCCGTTCCGGTGTTCTCGGCAGCCGGAGTCTCGACCGCAGCGGCCGCGGGGGCCTCGGCGGCGGGACGACGGCCACGGCCACCGCGCTCGCCACCACGGCGCTCGCCACCGCGGGCGGGACGACCACCCTCGGGACGGGCCGGGCGGTTGCCCGAGCGGGCAGCGGCGTTCTCAGCGCGGACCTCGGCGATGTTCTTGACGTCGCCCTTGTAGATCCAGACCTTCACGCCGATGCGGCCGAAGGTGGTCTTGGCCTCGAAGAAGCCGTAGTCGACGTTCGCGCGCAGGGTGTGCAGCGGCACACGGCCCTCGCGGTAGAACTCCGAACGGCTCATCTCGGCGCCGCCGAGACGACCGGAGCACTGGACCTTGATGCCCTTGGCGCCGGACTTCATGGTGCCCTGCATCGACTTGCGCATGGCACGGCGGAAGGAGACGCGGGAGGACAGCTGCTCCGCGACGCCCTGAGCCACGAGCTGGGCGTCCAGCTCGGGGTTCTTGACCTCGAGGATGTTCAGCTGGACCTGCTTGCCGGTCAGCTTCTCGAGGTCGCCGCGGATGCGGTCGGCCTCGGTGCCGCGCCGGCCGATGACGATGCCGGGGCGAGCGGTGTGGATGTCAACGCGGACGCGGTCGCGGGTGCGCTCGATCTCGACCTTGGAGATACCGGCGCGCTCCATGCCCTTCGTCATCATGCGACGAATGGCAACGTCTTCCTTGACGTAGTCCTTGTACAGCTTGTCGGCGTACCAGCGGGACTTGAAGTCCGTGCTGATGCCGAGGCGGAACCCGTGCGGGTTAACCTTCTGGCCCATTACCGGGTCCCTTCCTTGCTGCTGACGACCACGGTGATGTGGCTGGTCCGCTTGCGGATCCGGTAGGCACGGCCCTGGGCGCGCGGACGGAACCGCTTCAGGGTCGGGCCCTCGTCAACGTACGCCTCGGAGATGTAGAGGTCGTCCACGTTGGAGTGGTTGTAGTTGTGCGCGGCGTTGGCAATGGCGCTGTCGAGCACCTTGCCGACCGGCACGGTGGCGGCCTGCGGAGCGAAACGCAGGACGGCCTGGGCCTCCGTGGCCGGAAGGCCGCGGATGAGGTCCACCACGCGGCGGGCCTTCATGGGCGTGACGCGGATGTACCGCGCCTGGGCCCTGGCTTCCATGGTTGTCCCCTTAATGGAGTAAGTCACTTAAGTCTGTCTGGCGCTGAGCTCAAGCCCGCGGAGCGACTAGCGACGCTTCGACTTGCGGTCTTCCTTCACGTGCCCCTTGAAGGTGCGCGTGGGAGCGAACTCGCCGAGCTTGTGGCCGACCATCGACTCGGTGACGAACACCGGGACGTGCTTGCGGCCATCGTGAACCGCGATCGTGTGGCCGAGCATGGCCGGGGAGATCACGGAACGACGGGACCAGGTCTTGATGACGTTCTGCGTGCCCGCCTCGTTCTGCACGTCCACCTTCTTCTGAAGGTGGTCGTCGATGAAGGGGCCCTTCTTGAGACTGCGCGGCATCTGACCTGCTCCTAGCGCTTCTTGTTGGTCTTGCGGCGGCGCACGATGAGCTTGTCCGACGCCTTGTTCGGGCGACGGGTGCGGCCCTCGGGCTTGCCCCACGGCGAGACCGGGTGGCGACCACCGGAGGTCTTACCCTCACCACCACCGTGCGGGTGGTCGATCGGGTTCATGGCCACACCACGCACGGTCGGGCGGACGCCCTTCCAGCGCATACGGCCGGCCTTGCCCCAGTTGATGTTCGACTGCTCGGCGTTGCCGACCTCGCCGACGGTGGCGCGGCAGCGCGCGTCCACCAGGCGGATCTCACCGGAGGGCATGCGCAGGTGCGCCATGCGGCCCTCACGGGCGAGCAGCTGAATGCCGGAACCCGCGGAACGGGCCAGCTTGGCGCCACCGCCGGGACGGAGCTCCACCGCGTGGATGGTGGTACCGACCGGGATGTTGCGGAGCGGCAGGTTGTTGCCCGGCTTGATGTCGGCCCCGGGGCCGTTCTCGATCCGGTCACCCTGCGCAACGCCGCGGGGGGCGATGATGTAGCGCTTCTCGCCGTCCGCGTAGTGCAGGAGCGCGATGCGCGCGGTGCGGTTGGGGTCGTACTCGATGTGCGCGACCTTGGCCGGCACGCCGTCCTTGTCGTGACGACGGAAGTCGATCACACGGTAGGCGCGCTTGTGACCGCCACCCTGGTGGCGGGCGGTGACACGACCGGCGTTGTTACGGCCGCCCTTGCTGTGCAGCGGGCGAACCAGCGACTTCTCCGGCGTGGACCGCGTGATTTCGACGAAGTCGGCCACGCTGGAGCCACGGCGGCCCGGCGTAGTCGGCTTGTACTTGCGGATACCCATTTTCGTCCTCGTCCTTAACGACGATCACGTTCCCCGTCAGGCGGAGACCGGACCACCGAAGATGTCGATGCGGTTGCCCTCGGCCAGCGTCACGATGGCGCGCTTGGTGTCCTTGCGCTTGCCAAAGCCCGTCTTGGAGCGCTTGCGCTTGCCCTGACGGTTGAGCGTGTTGACGGCCTCGACCTTGACCGAGAAGACCGCCTCGACGGCCTGCTTGATCTGGGTCTTGTTGGCGTCCGGCGACACGACGAACGTGTACTTGTTCTCGTCGAGGAGCGAGTAGCTCTTCTCCGAGATAACCGGCTTGATCAGGACGTCACGGGGGTCCGTGTACGTCTTGCTCGTGATCTCGGCAGCCATCAGGCGGCGCTCCCTTCGAGCTCGCCCTCAGCAGCAACAGCCTTGGCGGACGCGACCGGACCGGCCACGAAACGCTCGAAGGCGGCCTGGGTGAAGACCACATCGTCGGAGACGAGCACGTCGTAGGTGTTCAGCTGGCCGGCGTCCAGGATGTGCACGTTCGGCAGGTTGCGAGCGGACTTGAGGCCCAGCTCGTCCTCGCGCTCGACGACCAGGAGGACGTTCTTGCGCTCGGAGATCTTGCCGAACAGGCTCTTGGCGGCCTTGGTCGACGGCGCATCGGTCGCGGTCACCGCGGTGATGACGTGGATGCGCTCGTGGCGGGCCCGGTCGGTGAGCGCACCGCGGAGGGCGGCGACGATCATCTTCTTCGGGGTCCGCTGCGAGTAGTCGCGCGGCACGGGGCCGTGCACGACGCCACCGCCGGCGAACTGCGGCGCACGGGTCGAGCCCTGACGGGCGCGGCCGGTGCCCTTCTGGCGGTACGGCTTCTTGCCGCCACCACGGACCTCGCCGCGGCGCTTCACCTTGTGCGTGCCCTGGCGGGCAGCGGCGAGCTGCGCGACGACGACCTGGTGCATCAGCGGGATGCTGACCTTGGCGTCGAAGATCTCGGCGGGCAGCTCGACGCTGCCGGCCTTGTCGCCGGCCGGCGACAGGATGTCAATGGTGGTCATATCCTTCACAGCCCCTTCGCCGCGGTGCGGACGAGGACGAGGCCGCCGTTCGGGCCGGGGACAGCGCCCTTGATGAGCAGCAGGCCCTTCTCCGCGTCGACCGCGTGCACGGTCAGGTTCTGGGTGGTCACACGCTCGTGGCCCATCCGACCAGCCATGCGCAGGCCCTTGAACACGCGGCCCGGGGTGGCGCAGCCACCGATGGAACCGGGCGAACGGTGCTTGCGCTGGGTGCCGTGACCGGCGCCGAGGCCCTTGAAGTTGTGACGCTTCATGACACCGGCGAAGCCCTTGCCCTTGGAGGTGCCGGTCACGTCGACCTTGACACCCGCCTCGAACAGCTCGGCGGTGATCTCCTGGCCCAGGGTGTACTCGGACGCGTCCGAGGTACGCAGCTCGACCAGGTGGCGGCGCGGGGTGACACCGGCCTTGGCGAAGTGGCCCGCGAGGGGCTTGTTCACCTTGCGGGGGTCGATCTCGCCGAAGCCGATCTGGACGGCGTCGTAGCCGGCCGGGCTGTCGGCGGTGTGGACCTGGGTCACGACATTCGGCCCGGCCTTGACGACGGTCACCGGGACGACCCGGTTGTTCTCGTCCCAGACCTGGGTCATGCCGAGCTTCTCGCCCAGGATGCCCTTAATCTGCTTAGCCATCTTCGGTGTGCCTCTCAGAGCTTGATCTCGATGTCGACACCGGCCGGCAGGTCGAGACGCATGAGCGAGTCAACCGTCTTCGGCGTGGGGTCGAGGATGTCGATCAGACGCTTGTGAGTACGCATCTCGAAGTGCTCGCGCGAGTCCTTGTACTTGTGCGGCGAGCGGATGACGCAGTACACGTTCTTCTCAGTGGGCAGCGGCACCGGGCCCGCGACCTGCGCACCAGTACGAATCACCGTCTCGACGATCTTCTTCGCCGAGGAGTCGATGACCTCGTGGTCGTAGGCCTTGAGCCGGATGCGGATCTTCTGTCCCGCCATGGCTACTCAGTAGTCCTTCTGTGGTCTGTTGCCTCCACGACCGGATTCGTCCGGGTGGACTGGTCCGGCGGCGCCCCCGGATGGTTACCCTCTCCGACCCCCGCGGTCGGGCGTGTCGCCCTGCCGCTTGCAAAAAACCAAAGAGGTTTCCCTCTTCGGTCTTCCACTCTCGGTCGGTGAGGTCTTGCACCCACCAGGCGCCGGGTCGAGGCCCCGCCCACGCTTCCCGGAAGATTCCCGTACGTCCGCCCCGCAGCTGCCGCGGTGTCGCTTACACACCACTACGCCCACACGCCCACCGCAGAAGCGGCGAACGCGGACGCATGAACGGCCATCACGGGAACGACGAGTACGTGGGACTCGCTTCCAGTCCTCCCGGCGGGAGGCGCGCAGCATCGGCACTCAACCGAGCAACTTGGACATACTGCCATACAGCGCAGCCCGAACGCCAATCGAGGGGTCAGTGCGCACGGCCCTCCCGGACCATCCGTTCGAGTCCGCGGGCGAGGTCGACGGCCTGTTCGACGGTGAGCGGCGGCTCGTCCATGGCGGGGGCGGGCGCCTCCGCACCGTGGTAGCCGGCGATCGAGTCGACCGACACCGCCCGGCCGTCGCCGAGCAACAGCACCACGTCGTGACTGCGGGCCCAGACGAGCCGGGCGCCGGCCGGGTCGTCCCCGGGGAGGTCGGTCACCACGAGGGTGCCGGAGGGTTCCATGGCCGGGTAGCGGCAGGTCCCCCCGGTGGTACCGGGCAGTTCGGGGCGCAGGCGAGCGGCACGGTCGCCGGCCCCACCTGGATGCGGAGCACGCCGAGGCGGCCGTCCTTGCGGATCCAGTACACGCCGTCGAGGGTGCCGCTGCCAGGCCTCCCCTGACCGACGGCGGCGGCCGCCCACTCCACGGTGCCGATGCCCGGCGGGAGGAGCTGCCTGAGCCGGTCGACCGGCGACGGCGCGGCCGGCGCGGTCCGATCCGGGCTTGTGAGGGCGGGGAGGGCTGTCCCGGGCGGCAGGAGGCGATGAAGGTGTTCACCAGGGTCTTGCGGGCATAGGCGTCGACGCTCTCGATGCGGTCGAGCCGACGCCAGCCGAGGATCACCTTCAGCAGGGTCGACTGGACGAGGTCGTCGGCCTCGTCGCGGTCGCCGCACAGCAGGATCGCACTGCGGAACAGCGCCGTCCTACGGGCGACGACGTAGTCGTGCAGGGCCTGCTCGGCGTGCACCGTCCCCCTCCCCGGGCCGCCCACGGCGGGTGGCCCCGTCGTTCCCAGTGCGTCGGGGGGCACGCGGCGTTGCACCGCCGTCAGGGCCGGGCGGTCAGCCCTCGGTACGGCGCAGCGCGAAGAGGATGTTGTTCTTCTTCGGGGGGACGCGGGTCTCACAGACGATCGACATGCCGGGCAGCGCGCGGGTGACGATGTCCAGCAGCTGGTCGCGGTCGCCGAACACGACGTTCTTGTCGCCGGAGACGTACTTGTCGGCGGTGTAGGCCATCAGGTGCGCGATGTCCGACCGGCGCTCCCACTCCTTCACGACGAGCGTGCCGCCGGGGGCGAGCAGCGCCTCCGCGTCGCGCAGCAGGGCGTCGCGCTGCGCCGGCGGCACGTGGTGCAGGACGTCGACCACCAGGACGAGGTCGAAGAGCTCCGGCTTCTCGGCCCGGAGGTCGTGCGAGTAGACCGAGCGGAACTCGGCCCTGCCGCGGTCGCCGCGGAACAGCCGGCCGGGGCTGTCCATGACGTCGATGCCGAGGTACTGCACCTCGGGCAGCGCGCCGACCAGGCGCTCGGCCACGGCGCCGTCGCCGCAGCCGATCTCCAGGATGCGCCCGGGGCTGGCGAGGCTGAGCAGGGTGATGCCGAGGCTGTCGAGATCGATGAACACCGACCGGTAGAGCTCCGCAGCGGGGACTTCGTACTTGCCCAGGCGGCGGCGGACTGCTGCGGTGATTCCCATACGATCTCTCCGGTCGGTGCGCGGCATGTTCCTGAGGGACGAAGTCTGACAGGAGCGCGGGCCGCGGGCGCATGCAGGGTGCCGTGTGCGAGGGAGCCGGGAACAGGGAGTCGGGAATGGTGGCGCAGCGGGGCATCGGCACGGCGGTTCCGGGCCCGCCCCGGGACAACGGGTTCGGCGGGCTGCGCCTGCTGCTGGCCCTGGCCGTGATCGCCTCGCACGCCGCGCCGCTGGGGTTCGGACTGCCGAACCCCGGTACGGGCGCCACCCGCGGGCAGACCGACCTGGGCACGCTCGCGGTCTGCTGCTTCTTCGTGCTGTCCGGCCTGCTGGTGACCCGCAGTGCGGTGCGACTGCCGCCGGGTCGCTTCCTGTGGCACCGCGCGGTGCGGCTGCTGCCCGGGTTGTGGGTCTGCCTCCTGGTGACGGCCCTGCTGATCGCTCCGGCCGTCGCGGTGCACGAGGGCGTACGGATGTCCGAGCTCTTCGCGCACCCGCGCGGGCCCTGGCAGTACCTGGACGCGAACTGGCTGGTCACCGTCGGCCAGTACGACATCGGCGGGTTGCTGCAGGGTGTTCCGCACCCGGGCGCGTTCGACGGGTCCCTGTGGTCGCTGCACTACGAGGTGCTCGCCTACGTCGCGGTGGCGGCCCTTTCGGCGGCCCTTCCGGTGCGCTGGTTCCGCCGGCTGGTGCCGCTGCTCGTGGTCCTGCTCTGGGCCGTGCTGGCCGTGGACGCGTGGGGTCACCCGGCCTTGCGCGCACCGACGTACGCCACGGACGGCCACCGCTTCACCCTTCCGGTCTTCGGTGTCGGCAGCACCGCGCAGCTCGTTCCGCTGTTCTTCGCCTTCGCCCTGGGCGCCGCCGCCGCGCTCCGTCCGGAAGGGCTGCGGCCGACCGGACGGGGGGCCGCGGCCGCGGCGCTGCTGCTCGTGGTGTCGCTGCGCTTCGGCGGCTTCACCGTGGTCGGGCTGCCGGCCGTGGCCTACCTGCTGCTGTGGGCGGCCGCGCACACTCCGGCGCCGCTGCGGGGGATCGGGCGGCGGCACGACTACTCGTACGGGCTCTACATCTACGCGTTCCCCGCCCAGCAGGTGCTCGCGGAGTTGGGCGCGAACCGCTGGGGCCGCCTCCCCTACGTCCTGGCGTCCGTGGCCTGCGCCGCCGTGGCGGCCGTGCTGTCCTGGCACCTGGTCGAGTCGCCCGCGCTGCGCCTGCGGCATCTGGGCGTGCGGAGCGGCACGGTCGGCACCGGCGGTCGGCGGGCCGCTCTGCGGGCCGCCACCGGTCGCGCGGAGCCGTCAGCGGGTCGCGCTCCCGAGCAGTTCGCCGGGCCGGTCGGACGGGACGTCGCGGTCGCCCCGGCGACGGACGAGCGTCCACAGCATGACGAGGGCCGTGGCGGCCGTTCCCGCCGCGAAGGAGGCGACGGCCCGCAGTGCGATGTCGCCGGGCAGCAGGGTGACGGCGACCAGCACGGCGGTGCCGGTGAGCCAGCCCGCGAGCTGGGCGCGGTGGCGGTGCTGGACCATGAGCGCCTGGCCGAGCACCTGCGCGAGCAGGTAGCAGAGCGTGCCGAGGACGAGCCACAGGAAGTCGGCGCGGGTCAGGACGTCCGGAGCCGCGAAGAGCAGCCGGATCAGCCAGGAGCCCGCCAGGACGGCCGGTACGCCGCCCAGGCAGGAGAGCGCCGTCACCACCAGGCAGGCGCGGCGCAGCATCCGTAGGAAGCCCTCGCGGTCCCCTGCGGCGTCGGCGCCCGCGAGCCCGGAGAGCAGGGACGCCTGCAGGGCCGCGAACACGAAGAGCGGCACCCGGGCCAGGACGAGGGCGTTGAGCAGGGCCGCCACCAGGGCGACCTCGCCGGGGGCGAGCAGCTGGGTGCTCAGCACCGCGGCATTCACCACGAACTGGGCGAGCAGGGTGGAGCCGATCAGCGGGCCGAGGCCGCGGACGAGGTCCGGCCAGGCCGTCGGCGCGCCCGGTTTCGAGGCGCGCAGGGTGGTGGGCAGGGTGACGGCGCAGGCGAGCAGCGGGGCCAGGGTGAGGACCAGGCTGAAGGCGAGGGCCGAGTTCAGTCCGGCGGCGGCGCAGAGCAGGGCGAGGACGATCCGCAGTCCGCCGTCCACGGCGAGCTGGGTGCCGTACGCGGTGAACCGGCCGAGTCCCGCGAGGATGCCGCGGGTGGTGTAGGTGACGGCCAGGCCGGCGAACGCGCCGCCGAGCGCCCAGACCATCGGGCGGTCGCCGTGGAAGCACCGGTCGGCGATCGGCCGGGCGAAGATCCAGAGCAGGCCGAGCACGGCGGTGAGGAGCCCGGTGGCGAGTACCGCCGCCCGCCGCAGCACCGGCCGCGCGCCCTCGCCGTGCACGGCGCGGGCCGCGACGATCCGGGTGAGTTCCTGCTCCAGCGGGAAGAAGAGCCCCATGCCGATGGACATGACGATCGTCCACAGCACGGAGACGCGCGCCATGTCCACCGTCGCCAGGCTGTGGCCCGCCACCGCGAGGTGGACGTAGGAGGCCGCGCCGAGGATCACGGTGCCGGCCGCCACGGCGGCCATGCCGGGCGGCAGGGCGCGGGCGAGCCGGGCCAGTGGGGTCATGGTCGGGTCCTCCGGTTCAGCGCGCCGCGTGCTTGAGCATGGCGGAGACGCCGGGGCGCCCGGCGTGCCGGGCGGCGCCGGGCAGCAGGGTGAGGGCGTGCAGCCGGGACGACAGGTGCAGGCGGGAGACCTTGGCGGCGCGGTGCCAGCCGTGGGCGTCGAGCCGGTCGGCGGTCTCCCGGAAGAAGCGCTTGGCCTCCTCGAAGCGGCTGCCGGTGAAGGCCTTGGCGGAGGACTCGCTCTCGGCGTGCCGGCGGTAGCTGAAGCAGACCTCCGGGCTGGTGGCCAGGGACTCCCCCGCGACGAGCAGGTCCACGACCAGGGCGAGGTCCTGGATGACGCCGAGGTCGGCGCGGAAGCCGAACCGCTCGACGGCCTCGGTGCGCCAGCAGATCGACGGGAAGTACAGCCAGTTGCCGCGCAGCAGGCTGACCGCCAGGTCCTCGCCGCCGAGCAGGTCGCGGCCGGGGCCCTTGGGGGCGTAGATCTTCCGCTTGGTCCGGTCGACGAGGGTGTCGAAGGGCAGGCCGTCGGTGCCGATGACCTCGACGCCGGGCTGGATCATCGCGGCCTCGGGCTCGCGTTCGGCCGCGGCCCGGACGACGTCCAGGTAGTTCGGGTGCATCAGGTCGTCGCAGCCCATCAGCACCAGGTACTCGTACTCGGCGAGCGAGACGCAGTGGTTGAAGTTGCCGGTGACGCCGAGGTTCCGCACGTTGCGGAAGTAGCGCACGCGCGGGTCGGCGAGGGCCTCGAACCACTCGGGGACGCCCGGTTCGCGACCGTCGTCGACGACGGTGAGCCGCCAGTCGTCGCCGCTCTGGGCGAGGACGCTGCGCACCGCGTCCTGCATGAGGCGGACGTCGCCGTAGTACGGCAGCAGGATCTCGTAGCGGGACACGTCAGACCTCGACATCCGCCACGAGGGCGGTTCGGCTGGTGCAGGCACGGTAGTACGCGGAGCCGGGCGCGTAGTCCCGCAGGTGACGGGGCATCCGGCGGATCACCGCGAGGAGCAGCACCAGGCCGGCGCGTGCCAGGTACACGAGGGCCTTGAGCGGGGAGGCGCTGGGCCGGCCGGTGGTGCGGGCCCGCATGGCGACGGGGACCTGGCGGACGGTGAAGCCGCAGCGGGCGGCACCGACCAGGCTCTCGACGGTGTCGCCGAGGTACTCGACGGGGTACCAGCGGGCGAAGAACTCGATGAGCGGCCGGTTGCAGGCGCGGAAGCCCGAGGTGGTGTCGGTGAGCCGGGTGCGGGTGATCCGGGAGAGCACCACGGAGAGCAGCCTCATCGCCCAGCGGCGTGGGCCGCGGACCCGGTAGTCGCCCTCGCCGTCGAAGCGGGCGCCGATGACGAGGTCGGCCTCGGTGAGCCTCTCCAGCAGGACGGGGATGTAGAACGGGTCGTGCTGGCCGTCGGCGTCGACCTGGATCGCCACGTCGTAGCCGTGCTGCTGGGCGTACCGGTAGCCGAGCCGCATGGCGCCGCCGACACCGAGGTTGAACGGCAGGCGGGCGACGGCGGAACCGGCCGCGGCGGCGACCTCGGCGGTGCGGTCGGTGGAGCCGTCGTCGACGACGAGGGTGTCGACCTCGGGCAACTGCCGCTTGATCTCGCCGAGGACGGCGGGCAGGCCGTCGGCCTCGTTCCAGGCGGGCAGGATGATCAGGACGCGGCGGCCCTCGGTCACGGCTTGGTCTCCGGGGTCGCGGTGGTGACGGCAGGACCGACGGGGGTGCGGCCGAGGGCTTCGGGGACGGGCATCAGGCCCTGTGCGGCGAGGTGGGCGCGGATCAGGGCGACGTCCTCGGCGAGGGTGCGGGTCTCCGCCTCCAGCCGGCTGGCCTCCCAGCTGAGGTGCAGGCTCACCAGGAGCACGAGGACGAAGCCGGCGAAGAGCACCAGGCTGACGCCGGAGGCGACGCCGAGCCGCTTGGCCGTCGAGTCGAGCAGCGACGGGAAGAAGCCGAGCGGGGCTATCGCGAGACCGATGGTCAGCCATATCGCCGCGTACTTCTCCCGGAGCTGCTGGCGTCTCAGCAGTTCCAGGATGTAGGCGAGCACCACCACGCCGGTGATCGAGGTGAGGATCGAGAGTTGCACTTGCCGGTGGCGCCTTCCGTGCGCGGGCCGTCCCCGTGAGAGGCCAACAGCCTAAGGCAGCCCGGCGGGTACTCGAACGGGTGGTCGCCCCTCAGCGCGGTCCGGTGAGGGCGCGGAAGGCCGGCCGCCGCAGGGCCTCGGCCAGTGAGGTCTCCCAGGCGGGCAGCGGGGCGAGGCCGGCGAGGGCCCAGCGGTCGTGGCCGAGCACGCTGTAGCCCGGGCGGGCGGCGGGCCGGGGGAAGGCGGCGGAGGTGGTGGGGCGGACCCGCTCGGGGTCGAGGCCGGCCACCCGGTAGGCGGCGCGGGCGAGGCCGAACCAGGTGGTGCGGCCCGCGGCGGTGCCGTGGTAGACCCCGGCCGGGGCCGCTGGGCGGCCGCCGAGGGCGTGCAGTTGCCGGGCCAGGTCGTGCGACCAGGTGGGCTGGCCGTACTGGTCGTCGACGACGTCGACGGTGTCCCGGACGGCGGCGAGCTTCAGCATCGTGGCGACGAAGTTGGGGCCGTGCTCGCCGTACAGCCAGGCGGTGCGGACGACGTAGCCCGTGGCGGGCAGCAGCTCCAGGACGGCCCGCTCGCCGGCGAGCTTGGCCCGGCCGTAGGCGTTGACCGGCCCGGTGGGGGCGTCCTCCGGGCAGGGCCGGTCGGTGTCACCGGGCAGCACGTAGTCGGTGGAGACCTGGAGCAGGCGGGCGCCGCTCTCGCGGCAGGCGAGGGCGAGGTGGCGCGGGCCGGTGCCGTTGACGGCGGTGGCGGCGGCCTCGGCGGCCTCGGCGCCGTCGACGTCCGTCCAGGCGGCGCAGTTGACGACCACGTCGTGGCCCGCGACGGCGGCGCCCACGGCCCGGGGGTCGGTGATGTCGAGCGCGGCGCGGTCGAGCGCGGTGACGTGCTCGCCGGCCGCGCCGAGGACCTCGGCGAGGTCTCGGCCGAGCATCCCGCCGGCGCCGGTGACCAGCCAGCGGGTCATGCGAGGGCCGCCCGGGCCTTGAGCGGCTCCCACCAGGCGCGGTTCTCGCGGTACCAGGCGATGGTGGAGGCGAGGCCGTCGGCGAAGGAGACCCGCGGCTCGTAGCCGAGCTCCTCGCGGATGCGGCTGATGTCGAGGGAGTAGCGCAGGTCGTGGCCCTTGCGGTCCTCGACGTGCTCGACCATGTCCCAGCCGGCGCCGGCGGCCTCCAGCAGCAGGGCGGTGAGCTCCTTGTTGCTGATCTCGGTGCCGCCGCCGATGTTGTAGACGCGGCCGGCGCGGCCGCCGCGCAGCACCAGGTCGATGCCGTGGCAGTGGTCGGAGACGTGCAGCCAGTCGCGGACGTTGCCGCCGTCGCCGTACAGCGGCACCTTCCTGCCGTCGAGCAGGTTGGTGGTGAACAGCGGAACGACCTTCTCCGGGAACTGGTGGTGCCCGTAGTTGTTGGAGCAGCGGGTGACCACCACGTCCATGCCGTGGGTGCGGTGGTAGGCCAGCGCGAGCAGGTCGGAGGAGGCCTTGGAGGCCGAGTACGGGGAGTTCGGCGCGAGCGGCCAGTCCTCCGTCCAGGAGCCCTCGGTGATGGAGCCGTAGACCTCGTCGGTGGAGACGTGGACGAAGCGGCCGACGCCGTGCCGGCGGGCCGCGTCCAGCAGCACCTGGGTGCCGAGCACGTTGGTGCGCACGAACGGGCCTGCGCCCTCGATCGAACGGTCGACGTGCGACTCGGCGGCGAAGTGCACCACCGCGTCGTGGCCGGCCACGGCGGCGTCCACCGCGGCCTCGTCGCAGATGTCGGCGCGGACGAAGCGGTAGCCGGGGTGGTCGGCGACCGGGGCGAGGTTGGCCTCGACGCCCGAGTAGGTGAGCTTGTCGAGGACGGTGATCTCGGCCGAGGCGTCGGCGGCGAGCTGGGAGCGGACGAACTCGGAGCCGATGAAGCCGGCGCCGCCGGTGACCAGGATGCGCATAGTGCGCGCAGTCTACCGCCGGGCCCGCGTGGCCCCGGCGGGCGCGCCCGGGGCGGCCTCCAAGGCTCCCGTAGGCTGCTGCCCATGCGTGGAATCCTCCTGGCCGGCGGTACCGGCTCCCGGCTGTGGCCGCTGACCCGGGCGGTCTCGAAACAGCTGCTCCCGG
>NZ_JBFBJZ010000023.1:0-27650 GCF_040686255.1 Kitasatospora sp. NPDC085879
AGTTGCCTGCGCGTCACACCCAGCAGTTCTACCGGGTTCCGCCCCGGAACGGGGCAGAACCCGGAAGATTGATCACAACCTCACACAGGCCCTAGGCCCTCTCGGCCGCGGAGGGGGCGACGGCCGCGGCCGGCTTCGGCGCCGAGCCGCCCGACGTCCGCAGGAAGAGGAAGAGCGTCGGCACCAGGTAGGCGGCCCAGACCGCCACCTGCAGCACCGTCGGGTCGGGCTGGAAGTTGAACACGCCCTTCAGCAGGGTGCCGTACCAGCTGTCCTTCGGAATGGTGCTGGAGATGTCGAACGCCTGGTTCGCCAGGCCCGGGATCCAGCCGGCCTCCTGCAGGTCGTGGACGCCGTAGGCGAGCACACCGGCCGCCACGACGACCAGCATCGCGCCGGTCCAGGTGAAGAACTTGGCGAGGTTGATCTTCAGGGCGCCGCGGTAGAACATCCAGCCCAGCACCACCGAGGTCAGCAGGCCGAGGACCGCGCCGACCAGCGGACGGACGCCGTCACTGGTCGCTTGGACGGCCGTCCAGATGAACAGCGCGGTCTCCAGGCCCTCCCGGCCGACCGCCAGGAAGGCCGTGACGACCAGGGCGAAGGTGCCCATCGCCAGCGCGGCGTCCAGCTTGCCGTGCAGCTCGGCCTTCAGGTGCCGCGCGGTGCGGCGCATCCAGAAGACCATCCAGGTGACCAGGCCCACCGCGACGATCGACAGCGAGCCGCCGAGCGCCTCCTGCGCCTCGAAGCTGAGCTGCGTCGAGCCGTACTGCAGCACCGCGCCGAAGGCCATGCTCAGCACGACCGCCGCGGCGATGCCCGCCCAGACCGGAGCCAGCCGGTCCCGGCGGCCGGTCTTGACCAGATAGGCGATCAGGATGCAGACCACGAGGCTGGCTTCGAGGCCTTCCCGCAGACCGATCAGGTAGTTGCCGAACACAGGGGGACTCCCGGGGGTGGAGGTGGTACGGGGCAGGGGGTCAGCCGAACAGGGCCTGGCCCCACCATTCGCCGGGCTTGCGGACGCCGGGCGGGCACGCGAAGTGGCCGGAGCCCACGTGCGTGATGTACTCGTTCAGCGCGTCGTTGCCGGCGAGCTTGGTCTGCAGCGGCACGAAGGCCTTGCGGGTGTCGCGCTGGTAGGCGAGGAAGAACAGGCCGGCGTCGAGGCGGCCGAGGCCGTCGGTGCCGTCCGTGAAGGAGAAGCCGCGGCGCAGGATCATCAGCCCGTTGTTGCTGTCCGGGTGCGCGAGGCGGACGTGCGCGTCCTCCTTCATCGCGGACAGGTCCGGGGTGTCCCGCTCCTTCTGCTTGCCGACCGGGGCACCTTCGAGCTTGCTGCGGCCGAAGATGTCCTCCTGCTCCTTGAGCGGGGTGCGGTCCCAGGTCTCGATGGTCATCCGGATCCGCCGGGCGACCAGGTACGAGCCGCCGGTCATCCAGTCCTGGCCGTCGCCGGGGGCGACCCACACGTGGTCGGTCAGCGCCTTGGCGTCGGTGCCGGCGATGTTGTGGGTGCCGTCCTTGAAGCCCATGAGGTTGCGCGGGGTCTGCGCCTCGGGGGTGGTCGAGGAGGTCTTGCCGAAGCCGAGCTGCGACCAGCGGACGTTGACCACGCCCATGCCGATCCGGGCCAGGTTGCGGATCGCGTGCACCGCGACCTGCGGGTCGTCGGCGCAGGCCTGGACGCAGATGTCGCCGCCGGTGCGGGTCGCCTCCAGCCGGTCGCCGGGGAACTTCGGCAGGTCGACCAGGGCCTCGGGTCGCTTGGCCTTGATGCCGAAGCGGTCGGTGCCGTCCTTCTCGAACAGCGTGGGGCCGAAGCCGACGGTCAGGGTCAGCCGCGAGGCGGGCAGGCCGAGCGCCTCGCCGGTGTCGTCCGGCGGGGCCTCCGGGAGGCCGCCGGTCGCGCCGGCGCCGACCTCGCGGCCGCCGGTCATCGCGGCGGCGGCCTTCGTCCACTCCTTCAGCATCTTCACCAGGGCCTCGCGGTCCTTGGTGGTGACGTCGAACGCGGCGAAGTGCAGCCGGTCCTGGACGGGCGTGGCGATGCCGGCCTGGTGGTCACCGTAGAACGGGATGTCCACGGTCGAGTCGATGCCGGGGGCGGCGGCGGGCGCGGCCTCGTGCATGGTCGCGGCGGCGACCGATCCGGCGGCGGCCGCGCCCAGGGCGAGGCCGGCCCCGGCCCAGCCGAGGACGGCACGGCGGGTGGGGGCGTGATCGGTGGCGGTGTCCGGCGCAGTGGGCTCGGTGGTCTCGGCGTCCACGGGGATTCCTATCGGTCCTGTCTCTGCGGAAGCCGCGGCGGCCGGAGACGGCCGCCGCGGCGGGGCGCTGGTGCGGCGCGTCGGGTCAGCCGACGACGACCGCGGCGGCCAGCTTCGACAGCGGCTCGCCCAGGGAGTTCACCGCGTCCGAGAAGACCTTGCGCTCCGGCTCGGTGACCTTGTCGTACGAGGTGTAGGCCTCGCCCTGCTTGTACTTGGCGAGCAGCGCCTTGATCGCGGCGAACTCGGTGTCCAAGGTCTTGGCCAGCGCGGCGTCCTTCTCCGCGGCGACGGGCTTCAGCAGCTCGAAGGCCTTCTCGGCGCCGTCGACGTTGGCGGCGAAGTCCGACAGGTCGGTGTGGGAGTAGCGGTCCTCCTCACCGGTGATCTTGTTCTTGGAGACCTCGTCCAGCAGCTCCTTGGCGCCGTTGGCCATCGAGGTCGGGGTGATCTCGGCCTTGGCGATCCGGCCCTGCCAGTCCTTCAGGTCCGTCACCAGCTGGTCGGCGAGCTTCTTGTCGTCGTCGGTGATCGCGCCGTCGGCCCAGAGCGACTTCTCGATCTTGTGCCAGCCGGTCCACGCCTGGCCGGCCTCCAGGCCGTCCTCGCGGGTGTCGGTCTTCGGGTCGATGTCGCCGAAGCTCTCGGCGATCGGCTCGGTGCGCTCCCAGCCCACGCGGGAGGCGGCGAACAGCGACTTGGCCTTCTCGGCGTCGCCGGCCTTGACCGCCTCGGCGAACTGCGTCACCACCGGGATGGTCGCGTCGGCCTGCTCCTGGGCGTACTTGCGGTAGGCCTCGACGGCGGCGGCCAGGCGCGGGTCGGCCTTCGCCGCGGAGTCCGCGCTGCCGGTCACGGTGATCTTCTGGCGGATGCCGTCACCGGTCATGCCCGGCTTGCAGGCGATCTCGTACTCGCCGGCCTTGATCTCGGCGTGGATGCTCACGGTGGTGCCGGGGCCGATGTTCTCGCGCTCGGTGACGATCTTGTCGCCGGCGGCGTAGACGTAGACCTCGGTGGACTTCGAGCCCTTGTTCTGCACGGAGAGCTCGACGGCGCCGGCCGGGAAGGTTGTCTTCGCGACCTCGCAGGCGGAGTCGGAGGCGGTCACCTTGACCGCGTCCGAGGATGCCGCGTCGTCCTTCTTGGAGCAACCGGCCAGGGCTGCGCCGGCAACGGCGAGGGTCAGAAGCGTCGCTGCGGTGGAGCGGCGGGCGGGCATGGCGTACTCCGAGGGTGCTGGTCGGTTTTCCGGCACCCAGACAGTAGGGGAAGCAAGCCTAACCTAACAACCTTTCGAACCGTCAGACAGGACCTTCGAATCCCAGCCGTGACCTCGGCACATCACGGGCCGCCGACGCGCGCGGACCGGCCCGCCCGCCGCTCCCGGGGCGTCCCGGGAGCGGGGGCACAAGGATCGTTCGTCCTCGCTCCGAACCGCTACGGCGCCCCGTCCACCCAGCCGTTCAGCGCCGCCACCGCGGCCCCGGGGTTACCAAGGTCATACCGGTCCACCGCCAGGAAGACCGGCTTCTTCCGCGCGGCCGGGCGGCAGAACCGCTGCGCCCGGTCCAGCAGCTTGCCGTTGTCGTTGGACGCGGTCGGCGCGATCGTGACGTCCCGGAAGTGGTTCATGACGAACAGCGGGCGGAACCCGGGCTCGGTCCGCGTCAGCGGCAGCACGTCGTCCCCGCCGTACCAGCGGCTGTAACAGGACCAGTCCGAACTGCCCAGGCCCGACCCCATCGACCAGTAGTTCTCCACCGTCCACTCGCGCTGGTACATCACCCCGAAGCTGTCCCGGGTCAGCCCCGCCGCGCGGTCGGCGTCCCGGCTGTGGTCGGTGAAGATCATCAGTCGTCTGTTCGACGCCACCAGGTCCGCCACCCGCGGCCAGCCGTGCTCGCGCACTCCCGCGGTGTCCGGCCGGAACAGCACGTCGTTAAGGCCGCGGACCCTGGTGATCTCGCCGCGCAGCACCTCGGGGGAGACGTAGTCCTCCAGGAAGACCGTCACGAACTCGCCCCGGTTGGCCGCCAGGAAGTCGGTGATCCGCTGCAGGTCGACCCAGAGCGCCACCGGCCGCGACACGAGGGTGCAGCTGTTGTGGCAGAGGATCGCCCCGTCCGGGGTCTGGTGGATGTCCAGCATGAAGCCGCGCACCCCGTCGGCGAGCTGCTGCTGGATGCCGCGCGTCTGGTTCGGCGCCAGGTTCACGAACGGCGGGGCGAAGCCGCCGTCCACCCCGTTGGCGTACGCGTTGTGCGCGGTCAGGAAGGTCAGCTGATCGAGGGTCCGCTCCTGCGGGCCGGGCATCGGCGCGGTCGGCGGCGCGGTCGGCGTCAGGTAGAAGTCGGCGAGCGGGCCCGCCCCGGCGACCTGCAGCCCGGCGGGGTACGAGGCGCCCGCCGGCTTCGGCGCGAGGCTCAGGTACTGCTCGGCGCCGGGGGCCTTCAGCCGCCAGCTCGACGCACCCGAGGGCAGCACCTCCCAGGCCGCCGCCGCGTCCCCGCAGCCCACCACGCGGGCCCGGTCGCCCGATCGGCCCAGGCAGCGGCCCGCCTGGTCGGCGCTCTCCAGCACCGAGGCGCCACCCGAGGCCCGCAGCGTCCACTGCTGGTGGTCCTCGTTGCCCTTGGGATTGTGCTGGTCGACCGCCCCGCCGGCGTCCGCGGCGTTCAGTCCGGTGACGACGCTCTGCACGAAGTAGGCGCCGGGCGCCGGCGGGCCTGCGGCGGCCGCCGCGACCGGCGCGGACAGCCCTGCCAGCAGGGCGAGTTGGGCAGTGAGGAGCAGTCCGGTACGGATGGGGCGCATGGGACCTCCGGTGAGGGGCCTGAGGCGGCGTCACCCCATGGAAGCGCATCCTGGCGTCATGTACCAGACAATGTTCCGCATTGCCCTTCCCCCGCACCGGCTCCGCCCCCGCCGCGTACGCTCGGACCGAAGGAGGCCGCCGATGGACAGTCAGGACTGGGACGAGCGCTACCGCGCCACCGAGCAGCTCTGGGGCGTCGAACCCAACCGCTGGGTCGTCGGCGAATGCGCGGACCTGCCGCCCGGCCGCGCC
The DNA here is from genome assembly GCF_040686255.1 of Kitasatospora sp. NPDC085879. Lineage (NCBI taxonomy): Bacteria > Bacillati > Actinomycetota > Actinomycetes > Kitasatosporales > Streptomycetaceae > Kitasatospora > Kitasatospora sp. NPDC085879. Next base: position 5,344 of record NZ_JBFBJZ010000023.1, read on the forward strand.
CTCGACCTCGCCGCCGGCGAGGGGCGCAACAGCATCTGGCTCGCCGAGCGCGGCTGGCACGCCACCGCCGTCGACTTCTCCGCCGTCGCCCTCGACCGCGGCCGCGCCCTCGCCGCCACCCGCCCCGCCGGCACCGCCGACCGGATCGACTGGGTGCCCGCCGACGTCCTCACCCGCACCGCCGAACCGGCCGCGTACGACCTCGTCCTCGTCGCCTACCTGCAGCTCCCCTCCGCCGACCGCCGCACCGCGCTGCGCCGCGCCGCCGAGGCACTCGCCCCCGGCGGCACCCTGCTGGTCGTCGGCCACGACACCACCAACCTCACCGAGGGCACCGGCGGCCCGCAGGACGCACGGGTGCTCTTCACCCCCGCCGACGTCCTCGACGACCTGGCCGGCCTCGGCCTGCAGACCGTCCGCGCCGAGCGGGTGCGCCGCACCGTGGCCGCCCCTGACGGCCACGGCACGGCAGGCGAGGCGATCGACGCCCTGGTCAGGCTGCGCCGCCCCCGGTAGCTCACCGGTCCGGCACCGGCTCAGCGTGAACGGGGCCGTCCCCGGCGGGGCGAGGCCTCCAGTGCCTGCAGCCCGCCGGCCCGGAACCTGTCCCGCCAGGCCGCCACCAGCTGCGCCGAGTGCCCGAGCCGTCCGGCCGCCTCCTCCGCGGAGGCGTGCTCGCAGGCGAGCACGATCCGAGCGCGCAGCGCCAGCCCGCGGTCCGGGGCGTTGGGCGAGGCCCAGGAATTGAGCACGGCGCGGTCCGGTTCGGCGATCCGGCGGGCGGCGCCCGGTGTGCGTGGCCGGGTGTCGCCGGGCAGGAGCGCTTGGCTGTCCGCGTACCGCAACTCCGCCTGCTCGTCGGCGATCCGGAAGACGGTGCCGATCAGCGTCCGGCCGTGCTGGTCGGCGATGGTGCGTCGGACCTCCAGGCCGCCGGGCGGCTCGTCCTCCGCCGTGTCGCGGGCCAGTTGGACGCGGTCGGCGGCGCGGAGCCGCAGCCCCGCGGTGGCCGCCCAGCCGTACAGCTCGGCGAGGTCCGCCTCCCGGCCGGCCTCCGCGTCCTCGCCGAGTGCCCAGGCGGACCGGCCGAGCCCGGGGAGCAGCAGCGTCAGCACCGGCGCGAACCAGGAGCTGGCCGACTGCAGGGTCCGCCCGTCCTCGTCCTTCAGCCGGTGGTCGTAGGCGAGCGCGGCGCGCTCGGGCGGCAGTTCCAGCGCGGTGGCCGCCCAGTGCTCGGGTGGTCGCCGCAGCAGCCGGCCGATCCCCGCGGCCGGGCGGGCCGGTCGGAGGAAGGAGCCCGGGAAGCCGTGTGTCGGCGCCGGCCCGGCCGGGGGCCGGGCGGCCCGTCCCTCCCGCGGCGACAGCACGTAGGTGCCGAGGTGGTCGCCGGCCACCAGGCCCTGTGTCCGCAGGTGCTGCAGCGCGGCCCGTACCGTCTGCCGGTTCACTCCGTACACGGTGGCGAGCCGGCGTTCCGAGGGCAGGTTCTGCCCGACCGGGAAACGCCCCCGCCCGATGTCCTCCCCCAGATCGCGTGCGATGTCCAGGTACGCCGGCGAGCGGCGTTCCGTCTGTTGTCCGGGCATGCCGAGGAGACCCCCACTGGTCGCATCCGTAGCGCTACCTCATGACTGTGCACCGTCAGCATAGGGCACTGGTCTGGACCATTGGTCTGCCGCGGGTGAATCTTCGGTGCAAACCTCGGGACCTCGGGGCGGCTTGCGCCGTCCGTCGAGGCAGGTACGGCCGAACGGGGGATCTTCCACCGCGCATTGGCCCAGCCGACGTCGCGGGGCCGGTCAAACGCTCGCAGACTCGGAGTCCGGGGGTGAGATCGAGTGAGAGGCTGTCCAGTGAAGCTCGTTGTACGTCAGCTTGTCGTCGCCGCCATGGCGGCCTCCGTCGGTCTGGGCATGGCCGCCTGCGGAAGCGCCGAGCAGTCCACCAGTTCCGGCGCGTCCGGGTCCGCCGCCTCCGGCGGCACCGTCAAGGTCGGCCTGCTCCTCCCGGAGACCAAGACCACCCGGTACGAGCAGTTCGACCGTCCGCTGCTCGAGGCGAACATCAAGAAGCTCGTGCCGAACGCGCAGATCGACTACTACAACGCCAACCAGGACGCGACGCTCCAGCAGACCCAGGTGGACACCGCGCTCACCAAGGGCAACACGATCCTCGTCCTGGACGCGGTCGACTCCAAGGCCATCCAGGCCTCCGTGCAGAAGGCCCACGATGCCGGCGTCAAGGTCATCGCCTACGACCGCCTCGCCCAGGGCCCGGTGGACGCCTACGTCTCCTTCGACAACTACAAGGTCGGCCAGCTCCAGGGCCAGGCCCTGGTCGAGGCGGTCGGCGCGAACGCCAGCAAGGGCTCGATCATCATGATCAACGGCTCGCCGACCGACCCCAACGCCGGCCAGTTCAAGGCCGGCGCGCACAGCGCGATCGACGGCAAGCTCACGATCGGCAAGGAGTACGACACCCCCAACTGGGACCCGAACACCGCGAACCAGGAGACCGCCGCCGGCATCACCGCCATCGGCGCCCCCAATGTGGTCGGCGTCTACTCCGCCAACGACGGCATGGCCGCCGGTGCCGCGACCGCGATGAAGGCCGCGAACATCAGCGTCCCGCTGACCGGCCAGGACGCCCAGCTCGACGGCGTCCAGCGCATCCTGGTCGGCACTCAGACCATGTCGATCTACAAGCCGTACGAGCCCGAGGCCGCGGCCACCGCGAAGATCGTCGCCGCCTTCGCCAACGGCACCTCGCTCACGCCGAGCGACGTCCCGACCACGGCGACCAGCGGCAGCGGCCAGAAGGTCCCGGCCAACCTCATCACCCCGATCGTCCTGACCAAGACCAACATCCAGGACACCGTCGTCAAGGACGGCCTCTACACGGTCGACCAGATCTGCACGCCGACCTACGCCGACGCCTGCAAGGCCGCGGGGCTCCAGTAATCGTGCGTCGCACCGCACCCGCGACCGTTCCCCAACAAGGGAGTTGATGTCCGTGGAAGGCCCACCCGTTCTGGCGTTGCGCGGGGTCTCCAAACGGTTCGGCGCCGTCCAGGCGCTCACCGAGGTGGAGCTCGAGGTGCCGGCCGGCGAGGTCGTGGCGCTGGTCGGCGACAACGGCGCAGGCAAGTCCACCCTGGTCAAGGCGATCGCCGGGGTCTACGTGCCGGATGACGGCGTCATCGAGTGGCACGGGCGGTCGACCACCATCCACCGCCCCCAGGACGCCCAGCACCTCGGGATCGCGACGGTCTACCAGGACCTCGCGCTCTGCGACAACCTCGACGTGGTGGGCAACCTCTTCCTCGGCCGGGAGATCCGCAGGTTCGGCGTCCTGGACGAGGTCGCGATGGAGAAGCGGTCCCGCCAGCTGCTCGACACGCTGTCGATCCGCATCCCCAGTGTGCGCATCCCGATCGCCTCGCTCTCGGGCGGTCAGCGCCAGGTCGTCGCGATCGCCCGCGCGCTGGTCGGCGACCCCAAGGTCGTGATCCTGGACGAGCCCACCGCCGCCCTCGGCGTCGAGCAGACCGCGCAGGTCCTCGACCTGGTCGAGCGCCTGCGCGAGCGCGGCCTCGGCGTGATCCTGATCAGTCACAACATGGCCGACGTGATGGCGGTCGCGGACAAGGTCGCGGTGCTGCGGCTCGGCCGCAACAACGGTGTCTTCGACCGCCGGGCGACCAACCAGGAGGAAATCATCTCCGCCATCACCGGTGCCACGGACAACGCCGTCACCCGGCGCCGCGGACGGATCGAGGAACAAGGGCAGGAGGGACAGCAGTGAGCGACGACCCCACCGGCGGGACCGGCCCGGAGCCGCACGAGCGCGCCCCGCTGCCCGAGGACAGCATGCCGAAGGGCGGTGTCAACGCCCCCGTCGAGGTCGCCGCCGCCGCGACCCCCGCGGTCGACCCCCGTCTGATCGTCCGACAGCAGGGCCTGCGCGGGTACGTCCAGGAGTTCCGCCGCCGGATCGGCAGCGGCGAGCTCGGATCGCTGCCCGTCATCCTCGCCCTGATCGTCATCTGGGCGGTCTTCGGCAGCCTCAACTCCAGCTTCCTGTCGGCCCAGAACCTCTCCAACCTCTCCCAGCAGATCGTCGGCACCGGGATGATCGCCATCGGCGTGGTCTTCGTGCTGCTGCTGGGCGAGATCGACCTGTCCGTCGGCTCCGTCAGCGGACTCTGTGCGGCGATCTACGCCGTGCTGCTCGTGACCCACGGCGTCAACCAGTGGGTGGCGCTGCTGTGCGCGCTGGCGGGCGGTGCGGCGGTCGGTCTGATCCAGGGCTTCTTCTTCGCCAAGGTCGGCGTGCCGGCCTTCGTCGTCACCCTGGCCGGCAACCTCGGCTGGAACGGTCTGATGCTCCAGATCCTGGGCAGCACCGGCACCATCAACCTGCCGGGCACCGACATCGTCTCCCGCCTCTACACCACCATCTACGGCCAGAAGGCGGCCGCCTACGGCGTGGCCGCGGTCGGCGTCGTGCTCTTCCTCGTCGCCTCACTGGTCGACACCCGCCGGCGGCAGGCCGCCGGGGTGCCGTCCCGGCCGCCGATGGACATCGCGCTGCGGACCGTCGCCATCGCGATCGTGGGCTTCCTGGCCGCGTACACCCTCAACCAGTACAAGGGCCTCCCGCTTGCCCTGCTGATCTTCCTGATCTTCATCGTGGTGCTGGACTTCGTGCTCCGGCGCACCACCTACGGACGGCAGATCTTCGCCCTCGGCGGCAACATCGAGGGTGCCCGGCGGGCCGGTATCAACGTCTCGTGGACCCGGATCTCGGTGTTCATGATCACCTCCACCATGGCGGCCGTCGGCGGTCTCTTCCTGGCCGCACAGATCCAGTCGGCCAGTCAGACCTCCGGCGGCGGCAACCTGCTGATGAACGCCATCGCCGCGGCGGTCATCGGCGGCACCAGCCTCTTCGGCGGCCGGGGCAGCACCTGGTCGGCCCTGCTCGGTGCGCTGGTCATCGGCTCGATCCAGTCCGGCATGAACATCGAGGGCCTCAGCAACGCCCTCCAGTTCATGATCACCGGTGCGGTCCTGCTGGCGGCGGTCGTCATCGACTCGCTGTCGCGCCGGACCCAGAAGGCGGCCGGCCGGGCCTGACTCCGGGCGGTCGTACGGCCCCTCCCACCGTGTCCACCGGCGGACGCGGCGGGGAGGGGCCGTTCGCATGCCCGCAGGGTGTTCCGTCCCCCCGCCGATCGGTCCGCTACCGCTCAGCCCCCCGCCGGGGCGTGCAGGTGCTTGTAGAAGAAGGTGCTCGGGCGGAGCGTGCCGCCCGGGTCGGCCGCGTAGTCGGGGACGGCGCCGAGGGCCGTCCAGCCTGCCGAGCGGTAGAGCCGCTCGGCGTCACTGCCGGTCTCGGTGTCGAGCAGCAGCAGGGTGCGGCCGCGGTCGGCGGCGGCCCGCTCGGCGAGCGCCAGCAGGGCGCGGCCCAGGCCGCGGCGGCGGGCCGCGCCGTGCACCAGCAGCTTGGCGATCTCGGCGCGGTGGGCGCCGTTCGGGTAACGCTCCAGGGCGAGGCTGACCGTGCCGAGCGGGGCCTCGGCCGGCCCGGCCGTCCACACCAGCAGGCCGCCCTCGGCGACCGCCGCGGCCCGCGAGCGCCACCACTCCTCGGCGGCCGCCGCCGTCAGTCCGGCGGGGAATCCGACCGAGGCGCCGGCCCGGACGGCGTCCAGCAGCAGCTCGGCCAGGGCCGGCGCGGCGGCCTCCAGGCGGTCGGCCGTGAGGAGTTCGGCGGCGAGGGGTTCGGTGCTCGGGGGTTCGGTGGTCGGCACGTGGGTCCTTCGGGTCGGTTCGGAGTGGCGCGGCGGTCAGGGCAGGACGAGGGCCAGGAGGTAGCGGGCCGGGTCCGGGCCCGGGCTGTGGAAGGCGGTCGGGCCCCAGAGCCGGAAGCGCAGGCAGTCCCCGGCGGCGAGGTGGTGGGTCCGCTCCTGGACGGTGAGGTCCAGCCGGCCGGACAGCAGCCACAGGTGCTGCTCCAGGCCCGGCACCGAGGGCCCGTCGTAGTCGACCGAGGCGCCGGGCGGCAGGGTGCCCTCGACGAGTTCGCCGCGCAGGCCGGCCAGCGGTGGCGAGACCGAGCGGCGGACGAAACCGGAGCCCGGGTCCGTCCAGACCGGCTGCTCGGCCGCGCGGAGCAGACCGCTGCCGTGCTCCTCGACCTCGGCGAGCAGCTGGGACATGGTGCGCCCGTACGCTCGGCAGAGGCGGCCGAGCAGGGCGGCGGTGGGGCTGATCTCCGCGCGCTCCAGCCGGGAGAGGGTGGAGCGGCTGATGTCGGCGCGCAGCGCGAGGTCGTCCAGCGACCAGCCCTGTGCGGTGCGCAGTTCGGCGAGCCGGGCCGCGAGCCGAAGGTCCAGCGGATCATCGGATCTCATATTCGGGACTGTATCTCACATATGGGAGGAGACTCCAGCTCGGGCCACCGCGGCGGCCGCGACCTATCGTTGAGGGGCGTGGGGGCCCGGACGAGGAGCGTGCGATGGAACCGGAGAACGGGCAGTTGACCGTCGCGGTGCAGCATTCCGCGCACGCCGTGGTCGTCCGCCCCGAGGGCGAGCTGGACCGGGACGGCGACGGCGCGATGCGCGAGGCCCTGGAGCAGGCGGTCGCCGCGAGCCCCGACCTGCTCGTCGTCGACTGCGGCGGGCTCACCTTCTGCGACTCGGCCGGCCTGGACCTGATCTTCGGCGCCCGAGAGGTCGTCGAGATGGCCGGGGGCGCCCTGGTGCTCGCCGAGCCCGGCCCGGCCGTCTCCGGCCTCCTGGAGATCGCCGGCGCCGACGACGTCCTGCGGGTCTACGGCACGGTGGCGGAGGCCCTGGCCGCCGGCGAGCACTGAGGCCGACCCACCGGAGCGGGCGGGGGAGGCGGGGATAGGCTCGTGCCGTGAGTGACGACATGTCGGCGGAGCCCAGGCCCGCCGCCGTCCCCGGCTTCGAGCGCGGCACGGACGGACCCAAGGTGATCGTCGCCGGAGCGGACGGCTCCGACGCCTCCTGGCGGGCGGTCGCCTACGCCGCGGGCCTCGCCCGGCGGCAGCACGCGCTGCTCACCGTGGTCTTCGTCCAGCCCGTGCTCGGTGCTGCCGCCGCCTTCGGCCTGCCCGTCGCCGAGACCACCGCCGCCGTCGCGGACGAACTGCTCGCCGAGATCCGCCTCGGTGTCGAGCGGCTGCGCGGCATCTACGAGCTGCGCTGGCAGTTCGTCACCTTCCCCGGGGACCCGTACACCGGGCTGGTTCGGGCCGCGGACGAGCTCAAGGCGGACGCGGTCGTCGTCGGCGCCTCCGAGCAGGCCGGGCACCGCATCGTCGGCTCGGTCGCCGTCCGCCTGGTGAAGGCCGGCCGCTGGCCGGTCACCGTGGTGCCCTGAGGCTGTCCCGGCGGCCCGGTCGCTTCCGCCCGGTGGCTCAGGCGCTCCGGCGGACCTTCAGCGCCCACAGCACCAGCGGCACCTGCAGGGGGAGCCGGGCCGCCGCGGCCTCGCGCCAGGGGGAGGGGCGGTGCCGCCAGTCGTAGGCCATCTTGACGTTCGCCGGGAAGACGGCGGCGAACAGGCCCGCCGCGGCCAGGGCGCCGGCGGCCCGGGTGCGCGGAGCCAGGACGGCTGCGCCGACCGCGAGTTCGGCGACCCCGCTGGCGTACGTCCACGCCCGGGGCGAGCCCGGCAGGGAGCGGGGCACGATCGCGTCGAACTGCCGCGGCACGGCGAAGTGCGCCACACCGGCGGTGACCAGGAAGCCGCCGAGGGCTCGGGCGGACAGGGAGCGGGCGGACATCTGGGGACCTCCGAAGCCGGGGCGCGTGGTTACCCGACAGTAGCGTCCGCGGGTCGGCCGGGGGAAGGCGCGGCGGACGGCCGCGGCGTGCGGGCCCCTGGCAGACTGCCGCCGTGGAGCTCCTCCTGGTGTCCGACACCCATGTGCCCGCACGCGCCCGCATCCTGCCCGGCGAACTGCTGGAACGGATCGCCGCCGCCGACGTCGTCGTGCACGCCGGCGACTGGACGGACACCGCCACCCTCGACCTCTTCGAGCAGCGCGCCAAGCGCCTGATCGCCGTCCACGGCAACAACGACGGGCCCGAGCTGCGCGCCCGGCTGCCCGAGACCGCCCGCGCCGACCTCGACGGGCTGCGGCTCGGTGTCGTCCACGAGACCGGCCCCGCCCGGGGGCGGGAGGCGCGCTGCGCCGCCCTCCACCCGGGCCTGGACGTGCTGGTCTTCGGTCACAGCCACATCCCGTGGGACACCACGGCCGAGAACGGGATGCGACTGCTCAACCCCGGATCGCCGACCGACCGGCGCCGCCAGCCGTACTGCACCTTGATGACCGCCAGGATCGAGGAGGGGCGCCTGACCGAGGTCGTCCTGCACCGCCTGCCGCCGCGGAGCTGAGGCGCACCCCGCCCGGCAGGCGCCGGGAACCTGGTCGGGTCAGCCGACGAAGCCCAGGGCGGCGACCGCACCGATCGCGCCGAGCCCCATGAAGACCGGCATCAGGACCTTGATCTCCACCCAGCTGCCGGCCCGGAAGCGCATCGCCTTCGGCGGGCCCACCGGGTACCAGCGCTTGCGGCCGATCGGGATCGGCCACAGCACCGGGCAGCCGGAGACCGTCAGCGCGTCGCCCAGGCAGTGCACCAGGGCGCCCAGGGCCACCGGCAGGCCGATCCACAGGTACTGCTGGCCCGGCTGGTCGAACAGCCAGTTCGCACCGTTGCCCGGCTTGTCGAGGACGCTCGCCAGCGTCCAGGCGCTGGTCGCGCCGAGCAGCCACACCAGGATGTCGCTGGACATCCGGGCCTGCCGCCACAGCAGCCCCTCCACCGCCAGAACCATGTGGATGAACAGCACCACCAGGACGCCCCAGCGGCCGCCGTACGCGGAGAACACCGAGGCCACCGCGCCCGACATCGCCGCCCAGAGCCAGGTGTGGGTGAGCGTGCGGTGGCCGCCGTTGCGGCGCGGGTCGCCCTTGCCGCGGGTGGCCTTGTAGGTGGCCGCGCCGATCTTGTCGATGACCTCGCACAGACCGCGCGAGATCGGGCCGAAGGCCCGCGAGACGGTGGCCGCCTTGTGGTCGAGGTCGGGCGCGAGCGCGGCACCCGCCGATATCAGCGCACCCGCCAGCAGGACGGGCCAGGGCATGGGCCGGTCCAGCGAGTACGCGGCCGCTCCTGCGGCCAGCCAGGCCGTTGCGCCGGAGAGCGCGTGTGCCGGTCCCATCATGGTGTTTCCCACCCCATCGCTGCGGTACGGGCGCCGTTGCGCGCCCGGTAGGGGCGCAGCATAGCCGAGCCGATCAAGGGCTCGGCCGGGGACCCTGACTGCCGGTCACCGGCCCTGCCGGGGCGGCCGTTCGGGCCGGGAGATCCGTGTGCGGACGGTCGGCGCGTGCCGGTTCAGTCCGTCTCGGCGAGCCACTCCCGGGCGTCCGCGACGGCCTCCCTGACCTGGGCGTGCGGGTCGTCGGCGAGCCGGTCGAGCAGTTCGGCCGCGCCCGGGGACGACCAGCGCCAGACCGTCTCGACGAGCCTGCGGCGGACCTGCGGGTCGGGGTGCCCGGCGAGCCGGGCGAGTTCCGCCACCGGGCCCCTGCGGCGGCGCCGGAGCCCGAACCAGTGCAGCAGGTCGAGCAGGACTGCGGAGTCGCCGGGATCGCCCGCGGCCGCCAACCGGGCGAGCAGCACCCGGGTCGGGGGCGGTGGCCCGTCCAGCGGGTGCGGCAGCCGCTCGCGCAGCCGCCGCCCGCCGTACTCGCCGCGGACCCGGCAGCCGTCGCACTGGCAGGGCCGCCGCCCGTGCGCGCCGGGGAAGTACCGCCAGCCCGCGACCTGCGGCGGGCGTCGCAGGCGGTGCACCTCGGGCGCGGCGACCGACCGCGGCAGGAACACCTCCCAGCCGCGCGGGTCCTCCATCGCGGCCAGCCGCCCGGCCGCCTCGGCCGCGGTCGTCCGCTCGCCCGGGGTGCCGTAGTGGCGGACGGTCACCGGCTCGGCGTCGTCCAGCCGGAAGTGCACCGCGACCAGGCCGCCGCGGGTGCCGAAGCGGGCCAGCTCGCGCACCCACTGGTGGGTCAGCGTGTACGAGGGCAGCACCGGGAAGCAGTGGACGCCGCGCACACCGCGGCCGGCCGCCCGGATGCCCGAGCGGCGGATCCGCGGCGCGTTCGCCGCCGAGGTGAGGTGAACGAACATCGGCACGGCGGTGAGGCTATCGGGTCGTCAGGACAGGCGGGGTGCCCGCGATCGGCGGAACGCTCACCGCCGGACCTGCCCGGCCCGCTCGGCCCGCTCGGCCCGTCCGACCTGGTCGGTCGCCGCCGCGACGACCGCGACCAGGCGTTCCGCGAGCTCGGGGTGGTCGGACCGGAGCTCCGGGCCACGCCGCGCCACCGCGTCGAGCAGGTCACCCGGGAAGAGGCCGCCCTCGGCCGCCGGGTCCCGTTCGAGCAGGTCGAGCGCGAGCGGCACCAGGTGCGGCAGACCGACACCCTGACCGATCAGCAGACGCAGGCCCCCCGCGCCGAGGTCACGCAGCGGCACCCGGCGCAGGGCGTGCGCGGTGGTCACCAGCCGGGTGGCGCCGGGAGCCGGGTCCGGCCAGGCGCCCTCCAGCTCGTCCAGGCAGCGGTCGGCAGCGGCCGGCTCAGCAGTCACAACCGCAGTCGCAGCAGTCGCACCCATCACAGCAGTCGCACCCGTCGCAGCAGTCGCAGTCACAGCCGCTGCAATCGCAATTGCCGCAGTCGCAGTCGCAGTTGCGCTGGCACCAGCCCTCCTTCTTCTCCCGGCTCCACGGGTCCTCGTGCTCGCAGCAGAGCAGCTGGCAGGTGCAGGCCATCGCCGCCCACACCGCGCAGCCCGTGAGACCGGAGCGCCGCGGCTTCTTCGGCGGCACCGGCGTCGGCGGCTCGCCGATCAGCGGACCGCCGGGGTGCGGGCCGTGCAGCCGCGGCGCGTGGGCGTCGGAGGCGGGCGGGTGCTCGTCCGAGGTGTGCGCGTGCCCGTGGGAGGTGTGGGCGTGCGCACCGCCCGCCGTGACCGAGCAGCCCGCGCCGTGGCCGAAGACCCGGTCCACCGCGAGACCGGTCTCGTGCGCCAGCAGCCGGTGGACCAGCGCCCGCTCGGTGAACTCCACGTCCTTCAGGGCGAGCCGGATGCCGTGCACCGCGTCCCGGCAGAGCCGCTCGGCCTCGTCCCGGCCGGTGCCGGTCGCGGTCAGCGGGTTCCACTGCCCGGCCGCCGCGTCCTCCTGCTGGTCCTCCGCGGCGTCCAGCAGGTGCGCCAGCCGGCCGAACAGCCGTCCGGCCTCGGCCAGCGCCGCCGCATTGCCCGGCCGGCCCGCCAGCACCGCTGTGTGCGCGAACGCCGCCGCCGTCGCCGTCTCGGTCGGCTCCGTCACCAGCAGCACCGAGGTGCCCGGCGCGGCGGCCCGCTCCAGCTCCCCCTGCCGGTCGGCCGCGTCCAGCAGCACCGCGGTGTCGAAGCCCAGCCCGGCACCGCCGCCCGCGCTCTGCCGGTCCCAGCGCCGGGCCACCACGCGGGCCCCCGCGGCGACCGGCCGCCGCGCGAACACCCCGTCCGCGTCCAGCAGGTGGTCGCGGACCTTCACCGACGCCAGCGCCAGCGACACCGCGGCCGCCAGCCGGGCCCCCTCGCCCTGCGCGACCTCGGCGCCGCGCATCCCGCGCAGCGGGCAGGGGCCGGCCGTCCGGCGCCCACCTGCCGCGCGCGGCCCCTGCGCCTCGACCAGCACGGATATCACGAGGCCGTCGTAGTTCGTGGCCGTCCGTGCCAGCTGCCCGTGGTCGTCGCGCAGTGCCAGACAGAGTCCGCACAGGTGAGCGACCCAGGAGCTGTGCAGCTTCTCCGACAGGCTGTGCTTGCACGGCCTGATGATTCCGAACACCGTTCCCCCTCCCCGTTCGCGGCCCCGCGGGCCGCGGTTGAACGGCCGTCATCCTAGGGCTTGCCGCCGAACCTTCGGACACGGTCCGTCCGCGCCGCCGGGGACGGCCCCGGCCGGGGACTCACGAAGCCGGGCCGCCGACGCCGCCGCCTCCGACACGGGTTGCCGCACGGCTTTCCGCACGGCCTTCCCGCACGGCTTGCCGACCGGGTCCGTCCGGGGGACGGTCGGAGTGGCGGCCGCAGCCCTGCCGGGCCCGGCCGCGGATGTGCCCAGACCCGGGAGGACACCGCCCATGAAGGCCGCCGTCGTCCGCGACTTCACCGCACCGCTCGCCATCGAGGACCGCCCGCTGCCGGAGCCTGCCCCGCACCAGGTGCTGGTCCGCATCGAGGCCTCCGGCCTGTGCCACACCGACATCCACGCGGCCCGCGGCGACTGGCCCGTCCGCCCTACCCCGCCGTTCGTCCCCGGGCACGAGGGAGTCGGCGTCGTCGAGCGGGCCGGGGACGCGGTGCGCCACGTCCGGGTCGGCCAACGGGTCGCGATTCCGTGGCTCGCCGACGCCTGCGGCCACTGCGACCACTGCGTCTCCGGCTGGGAGACGCTCTGCCTGCAGCAGCACAACTCCGGCTACTCCGTGGACGGCGCCTACGCCGAGTACACGCTCGCCCACGGCGACTACGTCGTCCCCGTGCCGGACGGCATCGACCCGATGGACGCCGCGCCGCTCTCCTGCGCGGGCGTCACCACCTACAAGGCCGTCAAGGTCGCCGCGGCCGGCCCCGGCACCCGGGTGCTCGTCTCCGGCATCGGCGGCCTCGGCCACCTCGCCCTGCAGTACGCGCGCATCGCCGGTGCCGAGACGATCGCCGTCGACGTGACCGACGAGAAGCTCGCCCTCGCCCGCGACCTCGGCGCCGACCACGTGCTCGACGCCCGCACCCAGGACGTTCCCGCCAAGGCGCAGAGGCTCGGCGGCGCCGACGCCGCGATCGCGCTCGCCGTCAGCAACGACTCCTTCCGGGCCGCGTACGGCGCGCTGCGGCGCGGCGGCACCCTCGTCCTGGTCGCCCTGCCGGCCGGCGGCACACTGGAGATCCCCGTCTTCGACACCGTGCTGAACGGGACGAAGGTGGTCGGCTCGATCGTCGGCACCCGGCAGGACCTCGCCGAGGTGTTCCGGCTGCACGAACTCGGCCGGACCACGGTGATGCGCGAGTCCCGGCGGCTGGAGCAGGTCAACGACTGCTTCGAGGACGTGCTCGCGGGCCGGGTGGCCGCCCGGCTGGTCTTCGACCTCCGCTGAGCCGGCCCGGAGAGCGCCGACGGACCGGCAGCGGTCCGACCGCAGCGGTCAGACCGCGAGGTAGCCGCCGGGCTCCGCCGTGAACATCGGGCCGGCCGGCCCCGACACCTGCCAGGCCGCCGCGCCCGAGACCGCCGTGTCCGGCGGCACCGACAGCGTGACCCCCCGGTCGAAGACCAGCTCCAGCCCGCCCGCGCGGTTCACCGCGGCCGCCGTCACCCGGGCACCCGCCAGCGAGGCGAGCAGCCCCGCGGTCGGTACGGACAGACCCGGGTAGAAGTGCTCCACCTCGGCGGCCGTCCGCACCCGGAAGTCGTTCGCCACCGTCAGCACCACACCCCCGGACAGCGCCAGCCGCAACGGCCCGGCCGTCCCCACGGCCTCCACCCGCAGACCGGCCAGCACGGACTCGATCTCGCGGACCATACGACCTCCTCGGGGCACGGCGGCTGCTCCATTGTCATGCCGCGGACCGCCCGCCGTCACACCCCGACCGCCCGGCGCGTCGCTCGCGGGACGGCGTACTGCTCGCGGAGGGGTGTCGCTGCCGGACGTACCCGGCCGGACGGAACCGGCCGGACGTACCCGGCCGCGGTCACTCCGGATTCGCCGCCGGCCGGCCGTCGACCAGTTCGAGGGGGCCGGTCGCGCTGCCGCGGCGGGCCAGCACGGCGGCCGTCCGGAGGTCGGCGGGGGCCTCCACGGCGGCGGGCCGCCGGCTGTGGTCCAGGAGGCCGCCGTCGAAGACGTAGACCAGGCGCGGACGGTCGGCGGGCAGCCAGTCCAGTGCGAGCAGACGGCCCGGCGGGCGGACCGAACCGAGGCGGTCGCGGAGCACCCGGGCGGCGGCGCCACGCGGTGTCTCCCGGTCGGCGGCCACCGGAGACCCGGCGGCCAGCACCCGGCCGGCCGGGTCGGTGGCGAGCAACTGGACCTCGGCCCGGATCCGCGGGCGGGTGGCGTAGTACGTCTCCCGGTCCAGCGGCGGGGCGACCGGCGGCCGATCCCCGCCGGCGAGCGCCAGGCCGGCGGCCCGGGTGTACGGCGGGGCCGGCTCCGGCGGGAGCAGCGCCGCGGCGGGCCCGACCGGCAGGCTGTCCTCCAGCTCCACCGGCCCGAGCCCCGCCGGGGTCCGCAGGCAGGCCGCGACCCGGCGCGACAGCCGCGGCGGCAGGGCCGAGGCAGCCTGGCGCGGCGTCACGAAGGCGTACCCGCCGAGCTCGTCCTCCTGCAGCCGGACCCCGGCCAGCTCCCCGGTGCCCAACTCCTCCGCCCAGTAGAGGAAGGAGACGATCGGCGGCCGCGAGCGGCTCATCGCCCAGTCCGTACTGGCCAGCGCCAGCAGCCGCGGGCGCAGCCCCATCTCCTCCTGCAGCTCCCGTACGGCGGTGGCCCGCAGCGTGGGGTCCTGCGGCTCCCAGCCGCCGCCCGGCACCTCGACCGGATGCCGGCTCTCGTACACCGCCCGGACGACCATCACCCGTCCGGCCGCATCCCGGAACAGCACACCCGCAGCCGCCAGTGGACCGGGATCCGCCGCGTCCCGCCCCATGCCGTGCCCCCTCCGTCGCTCCCGAGCCCGAGCCCGCGTCCGAGCCCGGCCCGAGCCTGTGCCCGGCGCCGCGGCCGCCGCTTCGCGCACGGCCGTACGGGCAGCATCCCGGACACTCCGCAGCGTAGGCGTGCCGTGCCGTCCGCGGCGCGCGAGCATGGCCGGATGGCCGTCACCTGCCGCAGGATCCACGCCGCACCCGGGCCCGACGAGGGCATCCGGGTCCTGGTCGACCGGCTCTGGCCGCGCGGCCTCAAGAAGGAGGAAGCCGGCTTCGACGAGTGGCTGCGCGCCGTCGCGCCCAGCACCGAGCTGCGCCGCTGGTACGGGCACGACCCGGAGCGAGCCGCGGAGTTCCGGAGCCGCTACCGCGCGGAGCTCACCGAGCCGGAACGGGCCGAGGCCCTCGACCACCTGCGTCAGCTCGCCGCGCGCGGCCCGCTGACACTGCTCACCGCCTCGCGCGAGGTGGGGATCAGCCACGCCGCGTTCCTGGCGGAGCTGCTGGGCACCGGCTGAGCGGGCTCACCCGCGCCGGCCGCTCAGGTGCACCAGAACAGGAACGGGGTGCAGGTCTTCGACGGGCGCGGCGAGGGGGTGCGGCTGGGCTGCACGGTCGCCGTGGTGGTCGGCCGGGCACTCGGCGGGGCCTGGCTGGCGGTCGGCGAGGGCGCGCCGGACGAGGCGGAGGCGCTCGGCTTCGCGCTCGCCGACCTCGTGGCCTTGGCGCTGGCCGTCGCCGAGGGCGCGGCCGAGGTGCTGGCCGGTGCGGCGGTCGGCGCGTCGCTCGCCGCGGGCCGGGCGTCGTCGACCGGTGCGGTGATCGGGCGCGCGGCGCCGCTGCCGTTCGGGGCCGCCAGCGCCAGCACGCCGGCGCCGCCGAGGGCGAGGCCCGCCGCTGTCAGGATGACCGCGCGGCGCCGCTTCGGAGCGGACGCGCGGCGGGCACGCCGGCGGCGCGGCTCACTGCCCGGCGCGGAGTAGGCCGCGGTCGCGGCCGGTCGGAGGGCTGTCGGGGCTGCCGGGGCCGGGCCGGCGGGGCCGCCGCAGCCGGGGCAGGACAGTGCGCCGTTGAGATGGCGTCGGCACGGTGCGCAGTAGTCCATGGGGGCTGCCGGGGTCGGTTCTCGCGCGGCAGGGGCGCGACCTTGCGAAACGGACCTTACGCACGGCACCCGAACGGGGGACAGGTGTCATGTGTGAGGCTTTCGGGGAGATCCGATGCGGTCCGCCGCAGGTCGGCACGCACGCGAACGGGCCGACCGCCCCCTCGGAGACGGCCGGCCCGCGCGCCGTACGGCCGGGTCGGCGCTACGAGCCGGCGGCCTCCAGCACCTGTGCGTACGGTGCCAGCTTGCGCAGCGACTCGATGCTCTTCAGGCACTGCTCCCGCGACTCCTCGGGGTCGCCGGTGACGACGACCGAGCCGTTGCTGGCCTTCAGGCGGAAGCGGTGGTTGCCCGACTCGTCGACGTACAGCTCGAACTTGCCTGCCATGTCCGTGTTCACCTCTCGATCGGGGCCCCCCTCTCCGGGCACCGTAGGAGCAAGGCCCTTGCGTCGCACGCCGGCTGAGGCGTTCGGGTGGGCGCCGGACGGGTGCGTCGACCGGTCGCCTTGGTCATCGGAACAGCCATGTGAGGAATTGCGCCCACCCCCCACCGAGCTGGGCCGACCGGCGGCAGCTTCTCCGCCTCCCTCGGTTACCGCCTCTGGTCGGCGCGGCGACCGCGGCCGGCGTCCCGCTTGCTCTCGGCCGCCGGGCCCCCCGGGGGACCGCCCTGCCGTCCAGGTCTTCGTCCCGGGACCGGTGGCCGCCCTCGCGGGCTGCGTCTACCTCTCTGTATGTACGTGACGCCGAGAGGCACCCGGGGCGGTGTGATGCGGTACTAGGCTGACGCGAACGGGGGTGGGTCAGACATCAGTTGACGCCTGATCAGGCAGTGCAGGCGTGCCAAGGGGAGGGGCTGCCCATGTCGGAGGCGGAGCAGTGGGGCCGGCCGGAGGCGGAGCAGACGCTGGAGGGGCTGCTGGCGCTGGTGGGGGAGTTCGTCGAACTGTGCGCCGCACCGCGGGGAGTGGGCGCCGTCGTGAGCCGGGTGGTCGTGCTCGACCCGCTGGAGTCGCGGGAGGCGCCGGGCGATCTGCTCGTCGCGATCGGGGTCGATCCGCACGCCGAGGAGGCCGTCGCCGTGGTGCGCCGGGCCGGGAGCGCCGCCGCGGCGGGCGTCGTGCTCCGTCCGGCGGGGACGGCGGACCGGACCGAGGTGCTGCGGGAGGCCGCCGCCGAGGCCGGAACGGCCGTGCTCTTCCGCGGCTGGTGGACCGACTGGCCGACCGTGATCGGCATGCTGCACGCGGGTCTGTCGGTGACGAAGGAGCCGGCCGTCGCCGGGGTACCGCTCGGCGACCTGGCCGAGCTGGCCCGGGCGATCGCCTTCCAGGTCGGGGGATCCGTCACGATCGAGGACCTGGACTCCAACGTCCTCGCCCACTCGCCCACCGGCCGGGGCACCGACCTCGTCCGGATCCGGACGATCCTGGGCGGCAGGCCGCCGCAGGGACGGCGCCGCGACATGGAGAAGGCCGGTTTCTTCCGCCAGCTCTGGAAGTCGACCGACGTGCTGTACCGAACGGCCGACGGGGAGACCCCCGAGCGCTTGATCGTGCTCGTCCGGGCCGGCGACGTCCCGCTGGGCTCGATCTGGGTGGCGGCGGACGGCGAGCCCCTGGACGTGCCCGCTGCGACCCGGGCCATGCGGGCGGCGGCACGCGTGGCCGCGACCCACCTGCTGCACGACCGTGCGCGCCGCGACGGCCGGGACCAGCAACTGGTGGAGGCGGCACGGTCCCTGCTCGACGGCCGGAGTTCCGCCGAGCTGCTGGCCGACCGGACGGGGCTGCCGCTCGCGGAGCCGTGCGCGGTGCTGTCCGTCTGCGCGGGGACGGGCCGCGCCGATGCCGCCGTCCGCACCCGTCTCTCCCAACTGTCCTACCGGTACTGCACCGTGGGCGATCACCTGCCGGTCGTCGTGCGCTCGGACCGGGGCGTCCTGGTGCTGCTCGGCGGCCTCGACCAGGATCCGGCGAAGGCGCAGGCCCACGTCACCCGGCTGGGCACGTCGCTGGTGCAACCGCTGTCGGAGGAGCTGAAGCTGCGGGTGCGGATCGGCATCGGCGAGGTCCGGGAACGGCTGGACCAGGCAGCGGACTCCCGCCGGACGGCCGATCTCGCCCTGGGCGGCCTGCTGTTCGGCACCGCACCCCGCGACTGCGCACGGGTCGAGGACGTGGCCGACGCCGTCGCGCTGGCGCACTACCTGGACGCACTGCACGGCGAGAAGCCACCGGTGACCACACCGGTGGACCGGCTGGTCGAGAAGGGCGACGCCGCCCTGATGGACACGCTGCGCGCCTACCTCGACCACTCGCGGGAGAAGGCCAGGGCCGCGGACGCCCTGGGTGTCGCCCGGAGCACCTTCGCCCACCGCCTCGACCAGACCGTGGTGAAGGTCAGCGGCATCGATCTGGACGACGCCGACGCCCGCCTGCTCGCCCAGCTCCAACTGCGGCTGCTGCGCCGCCGGGCCGAGGGCGAGGCCTGACGCCCACCACCCGGCGGCAGGTTCTCGCGGCAGGGCCCTCGTCGTCCGGCGCGAGCGCGGGGAGGCCACGTCGTCTCCCCGCACGACGGCGGCCCGCCGCTTCGCCGCCCGGCACGACGGGAGCGCGCCGCCTTCGTCACCCGGCACGGCGAAGGCCCGGGCGGGGCGGCCCGTCGGCAGGCGGCACGGCCCCGGCCGCCCGCGGTCGTCGCGCCGCACCGGCCCGCGGCAGCAGGCGCCGTCGGCCGGCCGCCGACGCGGCCGAACCCCCGCACATCCGGACGGCGGGACGAAGACGCGGCCCTCTCCTGACGGGCAGTCTGGTCGCACGGCCGACGGAGCTCCCGAGGCCGTGCACCCCTGACGACCGAGCGGAGCGTGGCACCCGTGACCGATCCCCAGCCGACCGACTTCCACAGCCCCGAGCGGCGCGAGCTCGTCCTCCGCGCAGCCGTCCGGGACGGGCTCCTCGACCCCGAGAACGCGCTGCTCGCCGGGTTCGTCGACCTCGACGCCGTCGCGGCCGCCGTCGACTCGCTGCACCGCGCCTTCGAGGACGCGGGCGATGTGCTGCACACCTTCGCGGCCAAGGCCAACAGTCTCGTCCCGGTGCTGCGGCATCTGCGCGGCCTCGGGACGGGCTGCGAGGTGGCCAGCCCCGGCGAGTTCGCCCAGGCCCTCGCCGCCGGCTTCGCCCCGGAGCGCATCGTCTACGACTCCCCGGCGAAGACCCGCGCCGAACTGCGCCAGGCGCTGGAGCTCGGGGTCGCGATCAACATCGACAACTGGCAGGAGCTCGCCCGGGTCGACGAGATCCTCGCGGAGCGGGGGGCCCGGGGGACGCGTTCGCGGATCGGCATCCGCGTCAACCCGCAGGTCGGCGGCGGCTCCATCGGGGCGATGAGCACCGCCACCGCACACTCGAAGTTCGGCATCTCCCTGGCCGACGAGGGCAGCGCCGAGCGGCTCCTCGCGGCCTTCCGGGACCGGCCCTGGCTCACCTGGCTGCACTGCCACGTCGGCTCCCAGGGCTGCCCGCTGGACCTGATGGCGGAGGGCGTCGCCGCAGCCGTCGGCTTCGCCCGGAAGACCAACGGCGAACTCGGCCGCCGGCAGGTCGTCGGCCTGGACATCGGCGGCGGCCTGCCCGTCAACTTCGGCAGCGACGTGGTGAGTCCGGGCTACGGCGACTACGTGGAGCGCCTGAAGGCCCACGCCCCGGACCTGTTCACCGGCGAGTTCCGGGTGGTGACCGAGTTCGGCCGCTCGCTGCTGGCCAAGTCCGGCTTCACCGCCGCGTACGTCGAGTACACCAAGGCCTCCGGCGGGCGGCCGATCGCGCTCACCTTCGCCGGCGTGCAGGTCGCCACCCGGACGGTCTTCGCCCCCGAGTCCTGGCCGCTGCGGATCAGCGCGCACGACGCCACCGGCGGGGAGAAGCACGGCGAGCCGGTCGTGCAGGACGTCGCCGGCCCGGCCTGCTTCGCCGGCGACCTGGTCGCGAAGGCCCGGCCGCTGCCGCTGCTGGAGCCCGGCGACATCGTCGCGCTGCTGGACACCGGCGCCTACTACACCTCGACCCCGTTCGGCTACAACAGCCTGCTCGAACCGGGCGTGTACGGGGCCACCGTGGCGGCCGACGGCGCCGTGCGGTTCACCGTGCTCCGCCGGCCGCAGACCGTCGAGGACCTGCTGGCCCGGACCGGTGGATGAGCCACCGGCCGCTCCGCTCCGCAGACCTGTGCGACCCGCCGGCCGCACCGAATCCCGCATCACCGAAAGCCGAGGGCCGTCATGACTCGTTCGCATCGCCGTCCCACCCCGCCGTCCGTCCCGACACCGCCCGGCCGCAGGTTCCGCCCGGCCGACCAGGTGGTGGTGGTCGCCATCCTGGTGCTCGCCTCGGCGCTCGCCCTGTCCGGCGTCCCCACCGCCACGGTGTTGCAGCTGCTCGCCGGCGCGGGCGGCGTCGCGGCGGGGCTCGTGCAGTGGCAGCCCGCTACCCTCCGCGGTGCCCGCCGGCCGCGGCCGTAGCCTCCGCTGCGCGACCACCGCCGCGCCGGGCCGATCCGGTCGCTGTACGTCACGGGGATGGTTCCGCGGTCCACGGGTGTCCGACGGTCGGCCGGGGTGTCACGGCCGACGGGTCGGGAAGAACGGCGCGACGGGTGCGCGCCCTCCGATGCGGTGTCAGATCGAGCCCTCGGCTCCGTACTGGCGGAACGTCATCACCCGTGACGGGAGAACTCGCCCGCGGAACCGCGGATCGCCACCCGACGGCGGGCTGCGGACCACTGGGCGGCGACGCCACGCGGCCCGGCGGACGGCGTCACGCGGCCTTCCACGGCACGTAGTTGAGGGTGCAACCGCACCCGTCCGGTGGATCGTCACTGTGTGCGAGCAGGGCCGCCCGGAGGGGCTCGTGAGGGCTGTCGCCCCCGGCTGTCCGCGGTTGCACGGCCGTGGTGGCGGGCCGACGATGGTGGGGCCTGCGCAGACATCTCCACGATGGTGCAGGCATCACCACGATGGTGCCGGAGAGAACGGAGCCCGGCGCCCCAGGCGGCCCACCAGGGCCGGCGGCCCGAGCGCACCGGCGCCTGGCTGCGGACGACTCCGGCACCCGGAGGAGCAACGAGCCCCATGAAGGACTACTTCCGCGTCTCCTTGCAGGCCGAACCCCGCTATCGGCTGGGCGAGCCGATCAAGGTGACCTTCGAACTGACCAACATCAGCAGCCAGGACATCCGACTTCTCGTCTGGAACACGCCCCTTGAGGGGGACGAGGTGTTCCAGTACTTCCACGTCCGCCGCGAGGGCGTGACCATCCCCTACGACGGCCGCTTCGTCAAACGCGGCGAGCCCGAGGAGTCGTCGTACCGGCTGGTCCGCGCGGGGGAGTCGGTGACCCAGGAAGTCGACCTCACCACGGCGTACCCCATCTCCGAACCCGGCACGTACACCGTGACGCTGGACGCGGAGATCCTCGACGCCATCCCGCAGGAGCCCGGCGCGCCGGCGCTGCGGCTGCGCCTCAACCACGAGGGGTTCCAACTCGACCCGCTCTCGGCGACGTTCGAGGTGGCCGAGGACGGGGAGCCGCGGTACACCGTCGCGGAGAACGTGCGCCGCTCGCTCGGGCCGCCGCAGGCGCCGAAGACCGCCCTGGCGGCCGCCAAGATCAACGCCCTGCCGCCGACCCTCATCGGCGGGACCGCGGCACAGCAGCAGGACGTGCGGGCCGCGCACGAGAACGCCGGGGCCTTCGGGGAGGAGGCGAGGCACCAGCTGGCCTGGACGTCCGGGCCCGGCAACACCGTCTCCACCGAGTGGTTCGGCGCCTACGACGCGGCGCGGTACTCGACCGTCTCCACGCACTTCACCGACATCTGTGCGGTGATCGCCGGCCAGACGATCACCTACGACCTGACCGGAACGGGCTGCAACCCGGGCTGGTTCGCCTACACCTACAAGGGGACGCGCAAGGTCTGGCTCTGCTCCTCCTTCTGGAGCGCGGGGGCGACCGGCACGGACTCGAAGTTCGGCACGCTGGTGCACGAGTTGAGCCACGCCGTCTCCAGCACCGACGACCTCGCCTACGGGCAGGCCGGGGCACGCACCCTGGCGTCGACCAAGCCGGCGGACGCCATCCGGAACGCGGACAACCACGAGTACTTCGCGGAGGCAGTCTCCGAACTGATGGTCACGGCGCCCGTGTTGTGGAACAACGGCAAGGCGTACTTCTTCGTCGCCGGGAAGTACTACCGGTACGACGTGGCGACGGACAAGGTCGACCCCGGCTACCCGCTGCCGGTCTCCCCGAACTGGCCCGGCCTGTTCGCGGACCGGGTGGACGTCGGCGTGGTGTGGCCGAACGGCAAGCGTAC
>NZ_JBFBJZ010000023.1:27744-80244 GCF_040686255.1 Kitasatospora sp. NPDC085879
GGCGTACTTCTTCCGCGGCTCGGAGTACATGCGGTACGACATCGCGTCCGACTCGGTCGATCCGGGCTATCCGCTGCCGATCTCGCCGTACTGGCCGGGCCTGTGGCCGGACGGCATCGACGCGGCCGTGGTGTGGCCGAACGGCAAGGCGTACTTCTTCCGCGGCTCGGAGTACATGCGGTACGACATCGCGTCCGACTCGGTCGATCCGGGCTATCCGCTGCCGATCTCGCCGTACTGGCCCGGCCTGTGGCCGGCTGACCTCACCGGCGGAGTGGTCTGGAACAACGGCAAGGCGTACTTCTTCCGCGGCACCGAGTACGTGCGCTACGACATCGCGGCGGACAGCGTCGACCCCGGCTATCCGCTGCCGGTCAATCCGTACTGGCCCGGACTTCCCTGATCGGGGCCGGGCGGGCCGCCCGAAACCAGGAACCCCGTCCGCCGGGCGCAGGCTGTGCGCCCGGCGGACGGGGTCGGGCTGTGCGGTGGACCCGGGCGGGACGTCGTGTGTCGACCGCCCGGGTCCACCGGTCAGGGTGCCGGGATCAGCCGGCGGTCACCGAGGTGTCGTCGATCAGGAAGCTGGTCTGGAGGGAGGAGTCCTCCGCGCCGGTGAACTTGATCGTGACGGTCTTGCCCTTGAAGGCCGACAGGTCGAGCGTCCGCTGGACGTAGCCGGAGGTGGCGTCGACGTTCGAGTACGTGGCCAGGGTGGTCGTCGTGGTGCCGTTGACGACCTGGACCTTCAGCGTGTCGTACGCCGTGGTGCCGGTCTCCGCGGTGGTGATCCGGTTCCAGAAGGTCAGCTTGGGCGCGGTCGCGGTCGACGGGATGCTCACCGACTGGGAGAGCGTGTCGGTGTGCGTCGAGCCGTAGCCGTCCAGCCAGGCGTAGTACGAGCCGGTGCGCGGGGCGGCGCCGGCGTCGGTGGTGATCACGCCGGAGGTGCCGGTCCAGGAGGTGGCGCCGGACTCGAAGCCGGGGTTGAGCAGCAGGTTGCCGGTGGGCGGCGGGGTGGTCCCGCCGCAGGTGGTGGCGGTCGGGGCGACGGAGACCGCGCCCCACGCCTTCTCCACGGCGGCGCACTCGGTGCTGCCCGCGCCGTACAGGTCCTTGGCCGCCTTGACGGTGGCGGTGCGGGCGCCCGGGTAGTCGGTGTTGGAGGTCATGTAGACCGACAGGGCGCGGTACCAGATCTTGGTGGACGCGTCGTTGCCGATGCCGGTGACCGAGGAGCCGTCACAGGTCGGGCTGTTGCCCCACTGGGACTGGCCGGAGCCGACGGCGAGCAGGTAGAAGAAGTGGTTGCCGACGCCGGAGGAGTAGTGCGGGTTGAGGTTCTTGGTGCTGGTGGACCAGCACTTGACCGACTTCCCGTCCTTGCTCGGGTCGTCCATCCACCGCAGCGGGGTGCCGTTGCCGTTGATGTCGATCTTCTCGCCGATGAGGTAGTCCGGCGCGTCCGCGGCACTGTTGGCGTTGAACTCGACCATCGTGCCCATGATGTCGGAGGTGGCCTCGTTCAGGCCGCCCGCGTCGCCGCTGTAGACCAGGCCGGCGGTGGCGGCCGTGACGCCGTGGCTCATCTCGTGGCCCGCGACGTCGATCTCGGTGAACGGCTTGGAACCGGCCGCGCCGTCGCCGTAGATCATCGCGAAGCTGGCGTCGTCCCAGCCGGCGTTGTCGTAGTTGGTGCCGTAGTGGACGAAGGAACGCGCGCCGACGCCGTCGTTCTTGATGCCGTTGCGGCCGAGGACGTTCTTGTAGAAGTCCCAGGTGGCCTGGATGCCGTAGTGGGCGTCGACCGCGACGGTGGCGCGGTCGGTCAGGGCGTTGTTGCCCCAGACGTTGTCGGTGTCGTTGAAGGCGACGCCCCAGCCGGCCGGCGGGGAGTCGTTGGTGGCGGTCTGGTTCTGCGCGTCGCGGGTCTCGCCGTTGCCGCGGGCCGGGTCCTTGAGGGTGTAGCTGGTGGCGGAGTTCTGCGTGGTGCTCACGCTCACGTTGCCGACCTGGTAGCCCTTGCCGGTGCCGGTGGAGGCCGCGGCGGCCAGGGCGGCGGGGGCGGACTGGGCGGTCGGCGCGGTGGGGGCCGCCTTGGTCTTCGCGCGCTTCACGCCGTCCGGCAGGAACGCGGAGAAGCTGTCCCAGCTCGTGCCGGTGGCACCGGTGACGGCGTCGACCAGGACGTGGAGGTGGCTGGGGGAGCGGTCCTCGCCGGTGCCGTTGACCACGACCTCCCAGACCAGCTGGGGGGAGGCGCCCGTCACGTCCACCTTCAGGGTGGCGGTGCTGGTGCCGCGGGTGCCGCGGAACAGCTGCGAGGCCTTGGCGATCGCCTGCCGATCGGTGACGGAGGGGGTCACCGAGAGCGAGAGCGGGGCGGCCTGGGTGAGGCTGGCGGAGTCGAGGGTGCCGTTCGGCGCGGAGTGGACCACGACGTCGCCGCCGCGGACCGGGAGGCCGCGGTAGGTGCGGTTGAAGTGGACGTGGCGGGTGCCGTCGGCGTCCACCTGCACGTTGGTGACCTGGAACTGGTCGTTGGCGCCGGCCTTCACCGCGTCCGGGTGGGCGGCGACCTGGGCGGTGGCGTCCTGCACGGCCTTGCTGTGGGAGGCCTGGGGCTGGGGGGCGGCGGCCACGGCGGGGACACCGGCGCCGGCTATGACGAGGCTGCTGACCGCGAGGGTGAGCGAGCCGCTCAGAAGGGGTCTCTTCATGGCGCCGAAGCGTGCTGGTTTATATGAATACCAGTCAACGCATAGCAATTCTGTAAAAATTAACAGACTTCACGGTGTCTGTTGATGTGAACGACTGAAGGCTGGGCGTTCCCTGGGAGAGACCCCTGCTACCTGGGAGTACGTGTCCGGCGCCCGCTCGGGCGTGATGTCCGCCCGTACCCGACTGTGATCCATCTCACCGTGCGGATCGGCTCGGTGAGAATCCGTCGGTAAGGATCAATCGTGCTGTTCAGGCCCGTCGGACGGGCGTTCGCGCACCACGTCCTCGGGCCGCTTGTCGGTCCGCAGCCCCTCGAACCGGGGTGCGCGCAGCCGGCCCTCGCGGGTCCACTCGGTGAAGGCGACCCGGGCGACCAGGCGGGGCTCGACCCAGTGCACCCGACGTTCGGTGGCGGGCGGGTCGGCGAACGGCGGGTCGGGGCGGACGAGGGCGTCGAGTTCGGCCCGCAGGCGGTGCAGCAGGGCGGTGTCGAAGCCGGTGCCGACCTTGCCCGCGTAGCGCAGCGCGCCGCCCTCGTAGTGGCCGACCAGCAGGGCGCCGAAGCCGGTGCGGCGGCCGGCCGGTTCGGTGAAGCCGCCGATCACGAGTTCCTGTCCGACGGTGCACGGCAGCTTCAGCCAGTCCGGGGAGCGGCGCGGCACGTACCGGCTGTCGGCGCGCTTGGCGACC
Organism: Kitasatospora sp. NPDC085879; assembly: GCF_040686255.1. Classification (NCBI taxonomy): domain Bacteria; kingdom Bacillati; phylum Actinomycetota; class Actinomycetes; order Kitasatosporales; family Streptomycetaceae; genus Kitasatospora; species Kitasatospora sp. NPDC085879. The sequence goes on from NZ_JBFBJZ010000023.1 coordinate 31,156, forward strand.
AGACCCTCCCAGCCGCGGGCGCAGGCCTCGGCGAGCGGTACCGGGCCGTCCGCCGCGACGTGCTCGGTGAAGTACAGCGGATCGGCGAACTCCACCGTCTCGCGCAGCAGTTGTTTGCGGTTCAGGAGCGGCAGCCCGGTGGTGTCGTGCCCCAGCAGGGCCGGCAGGTCGAACAGGAAGTACGAGACCCGCACCCCGGCCGCCACGGCCCGGACCGGGTCCCGCAGCTGCATCCGCCGCTGCAGCCGGGCGAAGCTGGTGCGGCCGTGCTCGTCGAAGGCGACGATCTCGCCGTCCACGGTGAACCGGGGGACGGGCTGGGCGGCGAGCGCGGCCACCAGCTCCGGGTAGCCGTCGGCCATCGGCTTGCCGGTGCGGGAGACCAGCCGCACGTGCGGGCCGTCCCGTTCGGCGATCGCCCGGACGCCGTCCAGCTTGCGTTCCAGCAGCCAGCCGTCGTCGAGGACGCGGCGCTCGCTGGGGGTGGCGAGCATCGGGCGGATCAGCACGTCAGCGCAGGTACCCGCTGGTCGGTCGGGCGGAAACCGTTCCGGCCGCCCTGCCGCCGGGACGGCCCAGTGGGAGAGTGGACTCCGGGGGTCCGGCCGCCGGAAGGAGTACGCCGATGGACCAGCACGCCATGTCGGGCGGTACGCAGCCCGCAGTCCCCGCAAAGGGCGCGGTCGCGGCCGCGGGCGAGCCGCACTGGCCGATGGAGCCGCGCTTCCGGCAGAAGCCGAAGCCGATGGACCGGATCCGCGAGATCTTCCTGGGAGTGAGCAGCTCGGCCGTGGTCTTCCTGCTCTCGCTGACCACCGGCCTGATCATGGTCGAGGTGCAGGTGGACTCCAACTGGATGACGGCGTTCTGCGCACTGGTCTGGGCGATCACCTTCCTCGCGCTGATCGGCTGGTTCCTCGGCCACCGCGGCGGTGACCAGGCCCCGGTCGGACGGATGCAGACGGCCTGAGGGCACGCTCCCCGAGAGGAACGGCACGGAGCGGGGGCACGCGGTTCGCGTGCCCCCGCTCGCCGTCGGCGGGACGGGTGCGGTCAGCGGCCGCGCCAGACGGTGGTGATGTTGCAGAACTCGCGGATGCCGTGGCCGGACAGCTCCCGGCCGTAGCCGGAGCGCTTGACGCCGCCGAACGGGAAGGCCGGGTGCGAGGCCGTCATGCCGTTGAAGAACACCCCGCCCGCCTCGATGTCGCGGGCGCAGCGCTCCTGCTCGGCGGGGTCGGTCGTCCACACGTTGGAGCTCAGCCCGAACGGGCTGTCGTTGGCCACCGCGATCGCCTCGTCCAGGCTCTCCACCCGGTACACGGTGGCGACGGGGCCGAAGGCCTCCTCGTGGTGGATGCGCATCTTCGGGGTGATGCCGGTGAGCACGGTCGGCAGGTAGTACCAGCCGCCGTCCAGCTCCTTCGGCAGGCCGTCCGGGCGGGCGCCGCCGCACTCCGCGACCGCGCCGGCGGCCACCGCGTCGTCGACGAGCTCCTCCAGGTCGGCCCGGCCCTGGCGGGTGGCGAGCGGGCCGATCTCGGTCTCCTCGGCCAGCGGGTCGCCGACCTTCAGCGCCTTCATCCGGTCGGTGAACGCCGCGGTGAAGGCCTCGTAGACCTCGGCGTGCACGATGAAGCGCTTGGCGGCGATGCAGGACTGCCCGTTGTTCTGGGTGCGCGCGGTGACGGCCCACTGCACGGCGCCGGCCAGGTCGGCGGAGGGCAGCACCAGGAACGGGTCGCTGCCGCCGAGCTCCAGCACCGACTTCTTCACCTCGTCGCCGGCGATCGAGGCGACCGAGCGGCCGGCGAGCTCGCTGCCGGTCAGGGTCACCGCGGCGACCCGCGGGTCGCGGATGACGCCCTCCACCGCGGCGGACCCGATCAGCAGGGTCTGGAAGCAGCCCTGCGGGAAGCCTGCCTCCAGCAGGACCCGCTCCAGGGCGAGCGCGGTGCGCGGCACGTTCGAGGCGTGCTTCAGCAGGCCCACATTGCCCGCCATCAGCGCGGGCGCGGCGAACCGGACCACCTGCCAGAGCGGGAAGTTCCACGGCATCACGGCCAGCACCACGCCGATCGGGCGGTAGCGCACGTGCACCGAGCCGGCGCCGGAGTCCGCGACGTCGGCGGCCACCGGGTGCTCGTCGGCGAGCAGTTCGGGCGCCCGGTCGGCGTACCAGCGCATCGCCTTGGCGCACTTGGCGACCTCGGCGCGGGCCGCGGCGACCGGCTTGCCCATCTCCACCGTCATCGTCCGGCCGAGGTCCTCGCGCTCGGCGTCGAGCAGGTCCGCGGCGCGTCGCAGCAGCGCGGCCCGCTCGTCGAAGCCGGTCGTCCGCCAGGCGGCGTAGGCCGACGCCGCCAGGGCCAGCCGCTGTTCGACGGCGGCGGCGTCGTACGGGGTGAAGGTCTCGACGGTCTCGCCGGTGGCCGGGTTGACGGTGGCGATGGGCATGCGGCTCACTCCTCGGTTCGGGCACACGGGTGCCGTTCGGACCCCGGTCGGATCCACCCTCCCCCCGATCGGGGCGGGGCGCTTGCCGCGGCGGCTGCCCGGGTGCGGGCGGGCCGCCGCGGCATGCTCACCGTGCGGAAGGACTCAGTGCGCGGCGAGCGGGTAGTGGTCGGAGAGGTCGGTGTACGTGTAGCTCTTACCCCAGCTGCTGACCGTCCACGGCGTGCTGTGGAAACGCACGACCTGGTTGGTGTACTGCTGCGGCCGGGCGTGGTCGGCCCGGTACAGCACGTAGTCGAGGTCCTCCTTGGGCTCGCCCGGGTAGCGGTAGGCGGCGATGGAGTTGTCGACGGTGTCGAAGGAGTACGGCCAGCCGGTGCGCGCCGAGGCCGGGGCGAGGTTGCCGTTGTCGAGAAGTGCCTGGTACTCGGAGCCGTGCGAGTCGACGTTGAGGTCGCCCGCCAGCACGATCGGCTCGTTCGCCGGGATCTGCTTGGCGTCCAGGAAGGCGCGCATGGCGATCAGCTGCTTGGCCCGGACGGCGGCCGGCTCGCCGCTGGAGCAGCCGGTGTCGGTGGACTGCAGGTGGGTGCCGACCACGTGGGTGCGCAGCCCGTTGACGTTCAGCACCGCGTAGACGAAGCCCTTGTTGGACCACCAGTCGGCGCCGCAGGCGTCCTTGAAGACGTACTGCTCCTTGCGCAGGATCGGCCACTTGCTGAGCAGCGTCACCCCGCCGTCCTCGGGGGTGGTGGAGCTGTAGCTGCCGGAGGTGGCGTCCCAGCCGCCGGTGGAGCGGCCCACCACCGGGGTGTGGTACGGGTACGCGGCCGAGGCTCTGGCGGTTAGCGCGTCGGAGGCGGCGTTGTCGAAGGCCTCCTGGAGGACCACCACGTCGTGGCCCTGGAAGAAGTCCGCCGAGGCGATCGCCTGCGCGCGCTGGTCCTGGCCCCAGTTCGGGTAGAGCGACTTGCTCATCAGGAACACGTTGTACGTGAGGACGTCGAGCGCGGGCGCGGTCACCGGCGCGCTCTCGGCCGCGACGCTCGTGGCGGCCGCCGCGGGGCCGGCGGCGAGCGCGCCGAGCACGGCGGCGGCCGCGCAGGCCGCGGCGGCCGAGCGGGTGGCGCGGCGGACGGACGACAGGGGCATGGAAGCTCCGTGAGGGTGTGTCGTGAACCCGTCGAGTTGCGGGATGTTGTGTATCCAACTTGGGAGCCGGCACGCCGTGCAAGACATCGGGCGAGCATTCGGTGAACTCGTCCGGAACAGTGCTACCGATCGGTAGTCCGACGCGCTCCAGGGCGCGCAGCGGCCGGGCCCGGTGCTCTGCACCCGGCCCGGCCGTCATGGCTGAGGATCCATCAGTTCACGCCGCGGGCCGCCCAGAAGTCGCCCCGGGCCAGCACCGAGGTGTCGGTGTTGTCGGTGAAGAAGCCGTCCACGCCCAGGTCGTACAGGCGGCGGGCCCAGCCGATCGCGTCGCCGTACGCGTTCGGATCGGTGCCCCGGCGGAAGTCCGCCGGCAGGAAGGAGTTCTCGTTGCGCACCGTCCACGGGTGCAGCACCAGGCCCGCCGCGTGCGCGTCCGCCACCAGCGTGGTCGGCGGCAGCAGCCTGCCCGCCGCGTCCACCGGCGCGATCAGCTGCGTGGTCGGGCCGATGCCGTGCGAGAACGAGGCCAGCCAGCGCAGCCCGCCCGGGGTCACCAGGTCCGCGACCGTCCGCCTGTCGCCGGCCAGCACGAAGTCGTACGGCTGCGTGGTCGGGCCGCTCAGCAGCTGTATCCGCGGGTTGCCGACCAGCTTCGCCAGGCGCTGCAGGCTGCTCGGCTCGAAGGACTGCAGGATCGCCCGGCCGTTCTGCCCGGCCAGGCCGCCGCGGCGCAGCTCGTCCGCCAGCCGCTCCTCCAGCGGCAGGCCGATCGACCGGAAGTAGCTGGGGTGCTTGGTCTCCACGTACAGCCGGACCGGGCGGCCCAGGCTGCGCGAGCGCTTCTCGGCGAACTCCACCACCTCGCGGAAGGTCGGCACCGGCCAGCGGCCGTCGTACGGCGTGTTGCGCTGGCGCTGCTGCGGCAACCGCTCCACGGCGCGCAGGGTGCGCAGCTCCGCCAGGGTGAAGTCCTCGGTGAACCAGCCGGTCAGCGGCGTGCCGTCGATCGTCTTCGTGGTCCTCCGGGCGGCGAACTCCGGGTGGTTCGCGACGTCCGTCGTCTCGGCGATGTTGTTCTCGTGGCGGACGACCAGGTGGCCGTCCTTCGTCGGCACCAGATCCTGCTCGATGACGTCCGCGCCGAGCTCCAGCGCCAGCTCGTAGCTGCCGAGGGTGTGCTCCGGGCGGTATCCGCTGGCACCGCGGTGCGCCACCACCAGCGGGTGCGGCAGCCGGTCCAGGCCGGTACCGGTCCGCACGGGCGGACGGGTGCCCGCGGCCCGCTGCTCGTCCGCCTGCCCGCTCTCCTGATGGTCGGCGGCGGCCGCGGGGGTCGCCGCTCCACCCGCCGCCGTCAGCGCGGCCGCACCGAGGCCGGCCGCCCCGGTCGCCCGCAGGAACGTGCGCCGCGAGGATGCTCCGCCGATCGGACGCTGCGTCATCTGGTCTCCCTGCCAAGGGTTTCGGTCACTGACCGGCACCCTAGGCGGCAGGTGCGCACCACGCGGTGAACCGCGGACGAACCACCCCCCAACCGCCGTCGAACGCCCGGCCGGGGCAGCTCGGCGCGAGGAGTTCGGCGGTGTCGCCGACGACGTCCAGGTGCACCCGGTGCTTCACGGTCTTCGGCTCCGGCACCGGGTCGGCCCGGGTCGGCGGATCGGCGCGCACGGTGCTGCTCCCTTCGGGTGGGCGCCGGTGCGGAACCCGTCCGCAGGGGTACGGCGTCCTCGGGGCGGACGGTATCGGTGCGGCGGAAGGGCGGCGAGTGGCACGGGCGCAGGGCGCGGCGGTCGGGGAGCGGGCGGGCACGGCGGGGCCGGTCCGGCCCGGGACGCGGCGTCGGGGTTGGCGTCACGGTCGGGGCCGGGTGACGGCGGGGCTCGCGGTGCTGACGGCGCTGCTGCTCGCCGGCCACCGGCTGGTGCCCAACCGGGTCGGGCGGCTCGGCAGCCTGCTGGAGGCGTTCCTGCCGTGGGTCGGCCTGGCGGTGCCGGTGCTGCTGGCCGCCGCGCTGCTGCGCCGCTCGCGGCTCGCCCTGGCCGCGGTGCTGCTGCCCGCCGTCGCCTGGGCCGGGCTGTTCGGCGGACGGCTGCTGCCGGGCGGCGACGGCGGGCGGTACGACCTGACGGTGGTCCAGCACAACGTGGCGGACGACAACACCGATCCGGAGGGCACGGCGCAACGCTTGGCCGGCACCGGCGCCGACCTGCTGGCCGTCGAGGAGCTGACGGAGCCCGCCGCCGGGGTGTACGAGCGGGTCCTCGGCGGCGTCTACCCGTACCGGGCGCGCTCCGGAACGGTCGGCCTGTGGTCCCGCTTCCCGCTGGCGGACGTCCGGCCGGTGGACCTCAAGCCCGCAGAGGTCCACGACCGGGACTGGAAGCGCGGGGTGCGGGCCACGGCCCGCACCCCGCAGGGGGATCTGGCCGTGTACGTGGCGCACCTGCCGTCGGTGCGGATCTCGCCGACGGCGGGGTTCACCTCGGCCCGGCGGGACGAGAGCGCCCGGCTGCTGGCCGCGGCCGTCGACGCCGAGCCGCTGCAGCGGCTGCTCGTCATGGGCGACTTCAACAGCACCCTGGACGACCGCGGCCTCGCCCCCGTCACCTCCCGGCTGACCCCGGCACGGGCCGGCTTCGACTTCAGCTGGCCGGCGGGCCTTCCGCTGGCCAGGATCGACCAGGTGTTGTGCCGCGGCCTGACCCCGGTCGACACCTGGACCCTCGCGGCGACCGGCAGCGACCACCTGCCGGTGGCTGCCCGGATCCGGTTCTGAGCCGCCGGCCAACCCGGTCCCCGCGCCCCGATCGGGTTGACGCGCGTAACCAGCGGCGGGCCAGGGCGGTTACGCCTCGGAAAGTCCGGCGTAACCGGTGCACAACAAAGGGCGGATCGAATGGGTTCCTCCTCACCGTCCGACCTCCCACCCCGAGGTGCGTACAGATGAAGCTGACCCCCCGTGAGCAGGAACGCCTGCTCGTCCATGTCGCCGCCGACGTCGCCCGCTCGCGCCGGGCCCGCGGCCTGCGGCTCAACCACCCGGAGGCGGTGGCGCTGATCACCTCGCACGTGCTGGAGGGCGCCCGGGACGGCCGCAGTGTCGCCGAGCTGATGGAGTCCGGCCGGCAGGTGCTCACCCGCAAGGACGTGATGGAGGGGATCGCCGAGATGATCCCGGACGTCCAGGTGGAGTGCACCTTCCCGGACGGCACCAAGCTCGTCACCGTGCACGGGCCGATCCAGTGAGCGCCGCCCCGACGCCCGGCAGCGGTGCGGGCACCGGCCTCGTCCCCGGCGAAGTCCTGTACGGCGAGGGGGAGATCGGCCTGAACGCCGGCCGAGCCGTCACCCGGCTGACCGCCGTGAACGCCGCCGACCGGCCGATCCAGGTCGGCTCGCACTACCACTTCGCCGAGGCCAACCCCGGCCTGGAGTTCGACCGGGCGGTGGCCCGCGGGCAGCGGCTCAACATCCCGGCCGGCACCGCCGTCCGCTTCGAGCCGGGCATCCCGGTGGAGATCGAACTCGTGCCGATCGGCGGCCGCCGCGAGGTGCACGGACTGCGCGGCGAGACCGGAGGAGCCCTCGATGACTGACCAGGACCGGTCCGCGGCCGGCCACGCCCTGCGGCTGAGCCGCGAGCGCTACGCCGACCTGTACGGCCCGACCACCGGCGACCGGATCCGGCTGGCCGACACCGCGCTGCTGATCGAGGTCGAGGAGGACCGCTGCCGCGGCGGCGACGAGGCGGTCTTCGGCGGCGGCAAGGTCATCCGCGAGTCGATGGGCCAGGCCCGCACCAGCCGGGCCGAGGGCGCCCCCGACACCGTGATCACCGGCGCCGTGGTGCTCGACCACTGGGGTGTCGTCAAGGCCGACGTCGGCATCCGCGACGGCCGGATCACCGCCCTCGGCAAGGCCGGCAACCCCGAGACCATGGACGGCGTCCACCCGGAGCTGGTGATCGGCCCGGAGACCGAGGTGATCGCCGGCAACGGGAAGATCCTCACCGCCGGCGCCATCGACGCCCACGTGCACTTCATCTGCCCCCAACTCGCCGACGAGGCCCTCGCCTCCGGCATCACCACGCTGATCGGCGGCGGCACCGGCCCCGCCGAGGGCACCAAGGCCACCACCATCACTCCCGGCGGCTGGCACCTGGCCCGGATGTTCGCGGCGATGGACGGGCTGCCGCTCAACATCGGCCTGCTGGGCAAGGGCAACACCGTCAACACCGCCGCCATGCACGACCAGTTGAGAGCCGGCGCGCTCGGCTTCAAGATCCACGAGGACTGGGGGGCCACCCCCGCGGCGATCGACGCCTGCCTGCGGGTCTGCGACCAGACGGGCGCCCAACTCGCCATCCACACCGACACCCTGAACGAGGCAGGGTTCGTCGCCGACACCCTCGCCGCGATCGCCGGACGCGGCATCCACGCCTACCACACCGAGGGCGCCGGCGGCGGCCACGCCCCCGACATCATCACCGTCGTCTCCCAGCCCAACGTGCTGCCCAGCTCGACCAATCCGACCCGCCCGCACACCGTCAACACCGTCGACGAGCACCTCGACATGCTGATGGTCTGCCACCACCTGAGCCCGCACGTCCCCGAGGACCTCGCCTTCGCCGAGTCCCGGATCCGGCCCTCCACCATCGCCGCCGAGGACATCCTGCACGACCTCGGCGCGATCTCGATCATCAGCTCCGACTCGCAGGCCATGGGCCGGATCGGCGAGGTCGTGCTGCGCACCTGGCAGACCGCCCACGTCATGAAGCTCCGCCGCGGCGCCCTCCCCGGCGACGGCCGCGCCGACAACCACCGGGCCCGCCGCTACATCGCCAAGTACACCGTCAACCCGGCCGCCGCCCAGGGCGTCGACCACGAGATCGGCTCCGTCGAACCCGGCAAGCTCGCCGACCTGGTGCTCTGGACCCCGGCCTTCTTCGGCGTCAAACCCGACCTGGTGGTCAAGGGCGGCCAGATCGCCTGGGCACAGATGGGCGACGCCAACGCCTCCATTCCCACCCCGCAACCGGTGCTGCCCCGGCCGATGTTCGGTGCCACCGGCGGCGCACCCGCCGCGAACTCCTTCAACTTCACCGCGCAGACCGCGATCGACGACCGGCTGCCCGACCGCCTCGCCGAACAGCTCGGCGTCCGCAAGCAGTTCACCGCGATCCGCAACACCCGCGGCGTCACCAAGGACGACATGGTCAACAACACCGCCCGCCCCGACGTCCGGGTCGACCCCGACACCTTCACCGTCACCATCGACGGCGACCCGGTCACCCCCGCACCCGCCACCGAACTCCCGCTCGCCCAGCGGTACTTCCTCTTCTGACAGGCAGCCGATGGACGCCGCCGCCCTGCTCCTCGCTGACGGCCGCTTCCCGGCCGGCGGCCACGCCCACTCCGGTGGCGCCGAGGCCGCCGTCCGGGCCGGCCGGATCCACGACGCCGACAGCCTCGCCGCCTTCCTCACCGGACGGCTGCACACCGCCGGCCGCACCGCCGCCGCGCTCGCCGCGGCCGCCGCAGCCGAGGACGCCGACACCGCAGCCCTCGACGAGGCCGCCGACGCCCGCACCCCCTCGCCCGCCCAGCGCGACACCAGTCGCCGCCTCGGCCGCCAACTCCTGCGCGCCGCCCGCGCGGCCTGGCCGCACCCCGCCCTCGACCGGCTGCAGGCCGCCCACCCCCGCGGCCCGCACCAACCCGTCGCCCTCGGCACCGCCGCCCGCGCCGCCGGCCTCACCCCCGCCGACGCCGCCTCTCTCGCCGCGTACGAGAGCGTCAACGGCCCCGCCACCGCCTGCGTCCGGCTGCTCGGCCTCGACCCCTACCAGGTCGCCGCCGTGCTCGCCCGGCTCGCCCCGCAGCTCGACACCGTGGCCGCCGACGCCGCGGCCGACGCCGCCCGCGGCACCCTGCCCGCAGCCTCCGCCCCGCTGCTCGACATCCACGCCGAACAGCACCGCTCCTGGAAGGTGCGTCTCTTTGCATCGTGACCACGTCGACCCCCACGACGCCCCCACCCGGCACAGCTACGCCGAACAGACCCGCACACGCCCCGGCCGCGCCCTGCGGATCGGCCTCGGCGGCCCCGTCGGCTCCGGCAAGACCGCCACCGTCGCCGCCCTCTGCCGCGCCCTGCGCGAGGAGATCTCCCTCGCCGTCGTCACCAACGACATCTACACCACCGAGGACGCCGAGTTCCTGCTGCGCAACGCCGTCCTGCCGCCCGAGCGGATCGCCGCCGTCGAGACCGGCTGCTGCCCGCACACCGCCATCCGCGACGACATCTCCGCCAACCTGGAGGCCGTCGAGGACCTGGAGGAGGCCGTCGGCCCGCTCGACCTCGTCCTCGTCGAGTCCGGCGGCGACAACCTCACCGCCACCTTCAGCCGCGGCCTGGTCGACCACCAGATCTTCGTCATCGACGTCTCCGGCGGCGACAAGATCCCCCGGAAGGGCGGCCCCGGCGTCTCCACCTCCGACCTGCTCGTCGTCAACAAGACCGACCTCGCCCCACTCGTCGGCGCCGACCTCGCCGTGATGGCCCGCGACGCCGAGGCCCAGCGCGGCGACCTGCCCACCGTCTTCACCGCCCTCACCGCCCCCGACGGCATCGCCCCGGTCGTCGCCTGGGTCCGCGCCCGGCTCGCCGAACGGTGACCGCCGCCGCCGCCGCGCACACCGCCGCCCTCGACGCCACCGCCCGGATCACCGCGGCACCCGACGGGCGCGGCGGCACCGCCCTGCCCGTCCTCGCCGGCGCCGGACCGCTCGCCCTGCGCCGCACCCGCGGAGCCCCGGGCACCGCCCACGTCTGCGTCATCGGCTCGATGGCCGCCCCGCTCGGCGGCGACCGGCTCGCCCTGCACATCGAGGTCCGGCCCGGCGCAGCCCTCACCGTCACCAGCGCCGCCGCCACCGTCAGCCTCCCCGGCGCCACCGCCGCACCCGCCCGCTACGACCTCCACCTCACCGTCGGCGAGGACGCCGAACTCGACTGGCGCCCCGAACCCGTCATCGCCGCCACCGGCAGCCACCTGCTGCTCACCACCGTCGTCCACCTCGCCGCCGGCGCCCGGCTGCGGCTGCGCGAGGAACAGGTCCTCGGCCGGCTGCACGACCACGCCCGCGGCGCACCCCCCGGCCGCCTCACCGCCCGGCTCACCGTGCACCGGGCCGGACGCGCCCTGCTCGACCAGCAGACCGACCTCGGCCCCGGCGCACCCGGCTGGAACGGCCCCGCGGTCCTCGGCCCGCACCGCACCACCGGACAACTGCTCACCGTCGGCCTGCCCGACCCGCCGCCACCCCCCGCCGAAGCCGACGCGGCCCTGCTCACCCTGCCCGGCCCCGCCGACGCGCCGCCCGCCACCCTGCTCACCGCCCTCGCCCCGGACGCCCTCGCGCTGCGCCGGCTCCTCCACCCGGAGGACCGCCGAATCCGCCCGGACACATTCGTCACATCCGCCGCGCCCGGAACGTCAGAGAAGGTGGGAACGGACTGACGAGGAAGGGCACCGATGGACCGCAACGACTGGCTGGCCGAGCAGTTCGAGAGCCACCGCAGCCACCTGCGCGCGGTGGCGTACCGGATGCTCGGCTCGCTCGGCGAGGCCGAGGACGCCGTGCAGGAGGCCTGGCTGCGGCTCAGCCGCAGCGACGCCGACGCGGTGGAGAACCTGGGCGGCTGGCTCACCACCGTGGTCGGCCGGGTCTGCCTGGACATGCTGCGCACCCGCCGCACCCGCCGGGAGGAACCGATCGGCGAGCGGCTGCCCGACCCGGTGGTGGCGGGCGCCGACGGCGCCGACCCCGAGCAGCAGGCGCTGCTCGCCGACTCGGTCGGCCTCGCGCTGCTGGTGGTGCTGGAGCAGCTCGCCCCGGCCGAACGGCTCGCCTTCGTGCTGCACGACATGTTCGGACTGCCCTTCGACGAGATCGCCCCGATCGTGGACCGCACCCCGGCCGCCGCCCGCCAGCTGGCCAGCCGGGCCCGGCGCCGGGTGCAGGGCGCCTCGCCCGCGCCGGACCCGGACCCGGTGCGCCGCCGCGAGGTGGTGGACGCCTTCCTCGCCGCCTCCCGCGGCGGCGACTTCGAGGCGCTGGTCGCGGTGCTCCACCCGGACGTGGTGCTCCGCGCCGACGACGGCCCGGCCGCACCGCTGGTGGTGGTGCGCGGCGCCGAGGCGGTCGCCTCGCAGGCCCTCCGGTTCCGGCACCTCGCGCCGTTCTCCCGGCCGGCACTGGTCAACGGCGGGGCCGGCACGGTCACCGTGGTCGACGGCAGGCCGGTCTCGGTCATGGACTTCGTCGTCGCCGACGGCCTGATCGTCGCGATCGACATCCTCGCCGACCCGGAGCGCCTGGCCCGGCTCGACCTGGCACTCCTGGAGGACTGAGCCGCCCGGAGCGCGCCTGCGGAACAGCGGAGAGCCCCGTCCGGTGCGGTACCGGACGGGGCTCGTCGTGACAGGCGGTGGGGCGGCGGGCTCAGCCCGCGTCGGCGGCCCGGCCGCGCCGGTCCAGCGAGGCCAGGTAGGCGTTGTAGGCGGCGAGCTCGGCGTCGCCGTCCCGGTCCGCGGCGCGGTCCCGGCGGCGGGCCTGCCGCTCCTCGGAGCGCGCCCACTGCAGGGTGAGGGCGATCAGCACGATCGCGGTCGGGATCTCGCCGAACGCCCAGGTGATGCCGCCGGCCAGCTCCTGGTCGTCCAGCAGCCTGGTGCCGGGCGGGGCGGCGGCGTCGGTGAAGGTGGTCACCAGCGGGTGGGTCGCCATCATCACGGCCACGCCGAAGAAGGCGTGGAACGGCATCCCCATGAAGAGCTCCAGGATGCGCATGATGTAGCCCGGCCGGTGCGGGCCCGGGTCCACGCCCATGATCGGCCAGAAGAACAGCAGGCCGACCGCCAGGAAGTGGACCATCATCGCGATGTGCCCGAGCCGGTACTGCATCAGGAAGTCGAACAGCGGCGAGAAGTACAGCGCGTACAGGCTGGCGATGAACAGCGGGATGGTGGCCCCGGGATGCGAGACCACCCGCACGTACCGGCTGTGCAGCAGTGCCACCAGCAGCTCGCGCGGGCCGCGGCCGCGGCCCTTGCCGGCCGGGCGCAGGGCGCGCAGGGCCAGCGTGATCGGGGCACCGAGCAGCAGCAGGATGGGCGAGAGCATGGACAGCACCATGTGCTGGATCATGTGGGCGCTGAACAGCACCATGCCGTAGTCGTTGAGCCCGGTGCAGGTGACCAGGACGATGGTGCCGGTGCCGGCCGTCCAGGCGATCATCCGGCCGACCGGCCACTTGTCGCCGCGCCGCCACAGCCGGATCGCGGCCGCCGTGTACAGGCCGAGGGCGAGCACTGCGCCGATCAGGAAGGGCCAGTCCGGCGACCACGCGAGCGCGGTGGACGGGCTGTACGGGCCGAGTGTCCCCATTCCTCCGTGGTGGTGCATCCCTGCCATGCCGTCGCCCATCGGCGCGTCCTGCCTTCGCCAGTGCCGGCCGGGCCCACCGCGGGCCGGTCCGGTTCGTCCGTTTTGCTTCCGGCTCAGCCTAGGCGGCGCTTACGAACCGACCGCACCCGCCCCCCTCGGCCCCGGCGGGCCGGCCGGCCGGCGGTCGCGGGCCGGTCAGCCGGTGGCGCCGACTCCCGGGACGAGGGTGTTGTCGCCGGTGCGCCCGGCCGCGAAGTCCGCCACGTTCTGCACGGTGGCGGCGACGATCTGCTCGACGGCGGTGCGGGTGAAGTACGCCTGGTGCGAGGTCACCAGCACGTGCGGGAGGGTCATCAGCCGGGCCAGGACGTCGTCGGTCACGCCCTGGACGGACCGGTCGGTGAAGAAGACCCCGGTCTCCTCCTCGTACACGTCCAGCGCGACGCCGTGGAACCGGCCGGCCTTCAGCTCCTCGACCAGGGCGGCGCTGTCGATCAGCCCGCCGCGGCTGGAGTTCACCAGGATCGCGTCGTCCTTCATCAGGGCGAGCGCCGCCGCGTCGACCAGGTGGTGGGTGTCCGGCACCAGCGGGACGTGCAGGCTGACCAGGTCGCTGCGGGCCAGCAGCTCCTCCTTGGCCACGTAGGCCATGCCGAGCTCGACGCAGGCCGGGTTCGGTGCGAGGTCCCAGCCGAGCAGCTCGGTGCCGAAGCCGTGCGCGATCCGCGCGAAGCACTCGCCGATCTTGCCGGTGCCGATCACCCCGACGGTCATCCCGTGGACGTCCCGGCCGAGCAGGCCGTCCAGCCGGAAGTCGAACTCGCGGGTCCGGCTGACCGCCCGCACCAGCCGCCGGTTCACCGCCAGCGCCATCGCCCAGGCGTGCTCGGCGACCGCGTAGGGGGAGTAGTAGGAGACCCGGGCGACGGTCAGGCCGAGCTCGCGCGCGGCGGCCAGGTCGATGTTGTTGAAGCCGGTGGAGCGCTGGGTGACGAGCCGGGTGCCGCCCTTCGCCAGCCGGGCCAGGACCTCGCCGTCCAGGACGTCATTGACGCTGCTGGAGACCACCGGGAAGCCCTCGGCGAGCGGCGCGGTGTCCCGGGTGAGGAAGACGTCCAGCATGCGCAGCGGGTGCCGGCCATCGAACGCGGCGCTCAGCAGCGGCCGTTCGTCGGTCTGCACGCCGTAGGCGAGGATCTCCATCGGGTTGCTCCTCCTGCTCGCGCGGGTGGCGGCCGGGCCGGCGGCCGCCTCCACAACCTAGCCGGGCGGGCCCGGGGGAGCGGGGGAAACGCGCGGGGCCGGCGGGGCGCCCGGACGGGGTTCGTCCGATCGCACCGCCGGCCCCGGGGCCGGTGCGGCGGGTCAGCCGCGGCGGCCGGTGAGCGCGCCGGCCAGCGCGGTGAGGGCGAAGAGCGCGCCCGCCGCGGCCAGCGCGGCGCCGCCGGAGCCGACCGTGAGCAGCGCGGTCAGCAGCACGGTCGGGCCGAGCTCCATCGCGGTGTTCAGCACACCGCCGGCCAGGCCGATCTGCTCCACCGGGACGCCGTCGGTGGCGAGCACCGCGGCGCCGGCGAAGGCGAGGGCCGCGCCGAAGGGCAGCAGCACCAGACCGGGGACGAGCGGCAGGTAGCCGGAGCCGGCGCCGAGGTGGGCGAGGGCGAACAGGCCGGCCGCGCCGACGGCGAGCCCGATCCCGGTGACGGCCTTCGGCCCGACCCGGCCGACCAGCGGACCGGCCGTCCGGCCGCCGAGGAGCAGCGCCGTGGCGTAGGGGAGGAAGGCGCCCGAGGTGGCGAGCGGGGTCCAGCCGAGGTCCTGCTGGAGGTGCAGGGTCAGCAGCAGGAAGAGGGTGGCGGTGCCGCCGGCGCTGAGCAGGGTGGCGGCGAGGCCGAGCAGGCGGCGGCCGCCGCGCAGGAAGCCGAGCGGCAGCAGCGGCTGGGCTGCGCGCCGCTCGCGGAGCACGAAGCCGGCGAGCACCAGGACGCCGAGGGCGAGCGGCAGCTGCCAGCCACCGGTCTCGGTGCGGACGAGTCCGTAGCTGACCAGGACGGTGCCGACGGTGGCGAGGACGGCGCCGGGCAGGTCGAGTGCGGGGCGGCGGTCACGCGCGGCGTCGCCGGGCAGCAGCTTCGGGGCGAGGGCGAGGGCGGCGGCCGCGACGATCACCGGGACGGCGAACATCCAGCGCCAGGAGAGCCAGCTGGCGACCGCGCCGGAGGCCAGGTTGCCGGTGGTGGCGCCGAGCACGGAGAGTCCGCCCCAGGTGGCCATGGCCCGCCCGTAGGCCTCCGGCCCGGGCAGCAGCGCCTTGAGCACGGCCATGCCGGCGGGGGCGACCAGGGCCGCGGCGCCGCCCTGGACGAAGCGGAGCAGCAGCAGGGCGGTGTAGTCGGGCGCGATCGGGGCGGCTGCGGCGGAGAGGCCGAGCACCACCAGGCCGACGGTGAGCATCCGGCGGCCGCCGTAGCGGTCGGTGAGCCGGCCGCCGAGCAGCAGCAGCGCCGCGAAGGAGAGCCCGTAGGCCGCGTTGAGCAGGACGAGCCGGCTGTGGTCGAGGCCGAACTCGCGGCCGATGTCGGGCAGCGGGACGGAGATCGCCATCAGCGTGAAGATCAGCATCGCCTGGACGGTGCCCAGCAGGGCGAAGCCGGGTGCGGTGCGTGGTGCCGGTGCGGTGGACGTCGGAGTGATGGCGGTGGCGGCCATGGTCTCCCCCTTCTTTCTGTACCGTTCGGTCCAATATTAGGCCGTGCTGAAGGCCGCCGCAGGGGCGGCCCGGTGTGGGGCTCAGTCGAGCAGGGACAGTGCGAGCCGCGCCGCGTCGGTGATCCGCTGCGGGTCGTCGCCCGCCTTGCCGATCACCCGCATCCCCTGCATCACGGTCAGCAGCAGGCGGGCGATCGCCCGCGGGTCCTTCTCCGGCGCCAGCTCGCCCTGGGCCTGGGCCCGGGCCAGCGCGCCGGCGGTGAGTGTCTCCAGGGTGTCCCAGCTGGCCCGTACGCGGCGGGCCGCGTCCGGGTCGCGGGCGGCGAGCTCAGTGGCGGTGTTGGTGATCAGGCAGCCGCGGTGCCGCGATTCCAGCACCGCCTCGTCGGCGAAGCGCCGCACCACGGCGCGCACCGTGGGCAGGGCCGCGCCGGGCTGCGAGAGCTCGGCGAGCAGCTTGGCGTCGGTGTTCTCCCGGTAGCGGTCGAGCGCCTTGATGAACAGCTCGTGCTTGCCGCCGAAGGTGGCGTACAGGCTGGCGCGGCCGATGCCCAGGTGTCCGGTGAGGTCGGCCATCGAGGTCGCCTCGTACCCGCGCTCCCAGAACAGCTCCAGCGCCGACTGCAGCGCCGCGTCCGGGTCGAACTCCTTGGTCCTTGCCATGGGAAGACCATAGCGCTATCTGGATCGATCGGTCAAGAAAGTTCGGGGAAAAGAGCCCCGCCCGCGGCACCGCGGGCAGGGCTCCGGGAGAAGCTCCGGGTCAGATGACCGTCTCGGCCTCGGTGTAGCGCTCCTGCGGCACGGTCTTCAGCTCGGCCACCGCCTCGCCGAGCGGCACCAGCTTGATGTCGGTGCCCTGCAGCGCGGTGATGTGGCCGAAGGCGCCCTTGTGCGCCGCCTCCACCGCGTGCCAGCCGAAGCGGGTGGCGAGCACCCGGTCGTAGGCGGTCGGAGTGCCGCCGCGCTGGGTGTGGCCGAGGATCACCGGACGGGCCTCCTTGCCCAGGCGGTGCTCCAGCTCGCGGGAGAGCTGGGTGGCGATGCCGGTGAACCGCTCGTGGCCGTACATGTCCTTGGTGCCCTCCTCCCACGGCATGGTGCCGGGCTCGGGCTTGGCACCCTCGGCGCAGACCACGATGGCGAACTTCTTGTGCCGGTCGAAGCGCTCGCGCACCACGGCGGTCAGCTTGTCGATGTGGAAGGGGCGCTCGGGCACCACGATGGCGTGGGCGCCGGCCGCCATGCCCGCGTTCAGGGCGATCCAGCCGGTGTGACGGCCCATCACCTCGACGACCATGACCCGCTGGTGCGACTCGGCGGTGGTCTTCAGGCGGTCCAGCGCGTCGGTGGCCACCGAGACGGCGGTGTCGAAGCCGAAGGTGACGTCGGTGCACGCGATGTCGTTGTCGATGGTCTTCGGCACGCCGATCACCGGCAGGCCCGCGTCGCTCATCAGCTTCGCGGCCTTCAGGGTACCCTCGCCGCCGATCGGGATGACCGCGTCGATCCCGAGGTCCTGGCAGTGCTTCTTGGCGCGCTCCACGCCGTCCCGCAGGTGGCTGGGCTGCACCCGGGAGGACCCGAGGATCGTGCCGCCCTGGGCCAGGATGCCGCTCACCGAGTCGAGGGTGAGCGGACGGTGGACGCCTTCGAGGAGACCTCGCCAGCCGTCCTGGAAACCGATGATCTCGTCGCCGTGGTCGACCACCCCCCGGTGGACCACGGAACGGATCACGGCGTTCAGGCCGGGGCAGTCACCGCCGCTGGTCAGGACACCAATACGCATTGCTTTGCAACTCCCCTGGGGGCACCTCCCAGCGCCGGGCTGGGGGGAAGAACCGGAGGCCGGACTACCACCTCGGTGTCGCCACCGCGGACTGGTCGCTCCCGTGCGTCGTCGACCGGGGGCGACCATGGCACAGCATACGGTTCCTGCGTCCGGCCGGGCAGGAGCCGAGCGGGGAGCGGCATCGTCGACGCGTCCGCGCAATCTGCAGCCGGACGCCGAGGAGGGTTGCGTCCAGCTTTCCTATTCTCTTATGCATCCCGCCCGCGGGGCACGGGTTGACCGCAATGCGGTCAACCGGACACCCTCGCCGGGCTCAGCCCGACCGCTCAGGCGGGCTGGCTGGTCGCCGCGATGCGCTCCGCGCGCAGCGCGTCGTACCAGGTGGTGTCGGCCGGCGGCAGGGCGCTCACGTCCAGCGCCAGCTTGATCAGCATGTCGGCGACCGCGGGGTTGCGGGCCATCACGGGGCCGTGCAGGTAGGTGCCGAACACGGTGTCCCGGTAGGCGCCCTCGGTGCCGTCGCCGGTGCCGTTGCCACGGCCGGTGCGCACCGAGGCCAGCGGCTTCACGCCCTCGCCGAGGTGCGTGACGCCCTGGTGGTTCTCGAAACCGGTGAGCTGCGGCAGGCCGAGCTGCGGGTCCACGTCGGCGAGCACGTCGCCGACGCAGCGGGCGCCCTCACCGCGGGTGGTCCACACGTCGAGCAGGCCGAGGCCCGGCTCGCGCTCGCCGAGGTCGTTGATGAACTCGCGGCCGAGGATCTGGTAGCCGGCGCAGACCGAGAAGATGATCGCACCGTTCTCGGCGGCGCGGACCAGACCGCCGTCGTTGCGCAGCCGCTCCGCGGCGAGCCGCTGCGGGCGGTCCTCACCGCCGCCGATCAGGTAGATGTCGCCGCTGGTCGGCACCGCCTGGTCCGAGCGGACGTCGATCCGGGTCACCCCGAGGCCGCGCTGCCGCGCCCGCCGCTCGACGACCAGTGCGTTGCCGCGGTCCCCGTACGTGCTGAGCAGGTCCGGGTACACCCAGACCAGGCGCAGGCTGCTCTCGTTCATCCTCGAAGGCCTTCCGTACTGCTGCTGCTGAGGCTGCTGGAACTGCGGGTCGGCGGGGTACGACATCAGACCGCCACCGCCTTGCGCAGCTGCTGGAAGGCGGTGTAGTTGGCGATCGCCTCGATCCGCCCGGGCGGTGCCAGGCGGACGGCCTGCTCCAGCGAGTCCACCACCTGGAACTGCAGGCCGGCGACCTCCAGGCGGACGGCCAGGTCGAGCTTGCGCTGGCCCATCACGAAGATCGGGTGGCCGGCCAGGCGCTCGTAGTCCACGTCCCACAGCCAGGAGGTGTCGGTGCCGTCCGCGTCCAGGGCGTTCACCGACAGCACCACCGGCGCCGGCGGCTGGTCGATCAGCGTGAAGGTCTCCAGCCAGCCGGCGGGGTTCTTCGCGAGCAGCAGCCGGACGTCCCGGCCCTGGTACTGCACCACGTCGTAGCGGCCGGCCACCGCGGCGACCGTCTGCATCCGCTGCAGCGCGACCTGCGGGGCGACGCCGAAGACCGCCGCCACCGCGGCCGAGCTGGTGGCGTTGGCCAGGTTGGCGCGGCCCGGCAGCTGGAGCTGGATCGGCCAGGCGCCGCGGTGCGGGTCGATCACGTGGGTGCCCTGCAGCGCCCAGTGCGGGTTCGGGCGGCGGAAGCCGCACTGCGAGCAGAACCAGTCCTCGCCGGGGCGCTGCATCACACCGCCGCAGGACGGGCACGACCAGGCGTCCTCCTTCCACGCCTGCCCGGCGGCCACCCAGACCACCTTCTTGCAGGAGGAAGCCGCCCAGGTCACCAGCGGGTCGTCGGCGTTCGCGATGATGACCGCGTCGGAGTCCTTGAGGCCCTCGCGCCACTTCTCCGCCATCATGCGGGTCTCGGCGGCGCGGTCCAGCTGGTCGCGGGAGAGGTTCAGCAGCGCTATGGCCTTGGGACGGGTGTCCCGGGCGACCGTGGCCAGGTACTTCTCGTCCACCTCGATCACGCCGAAGCGCGCGTCCGAGCCGCCCGCCAGCGCGGCGGTGATACCGGCCGGCATGTTGGCGCCCAGCGCGTTGGAGACCACCGGGCCGGCGGCGCGCAGCGCCTCGGCGATCAGCCGGGTGGTGGTGGTCTTGCCGTTGGTCGCGCTGACCAGCACCACGTCGAGGTGCTCCGCGAGGGTGGCGAGCAGATCGGGGTCGAGCTTGAGGGCGATCTTGCCGCCGATCACCGAACCACTGCCGCGGCCCGCCTTCTGCGAGAGGGCGGCAGCCATCTTGCCGGCCGTCACAGCGATCTTCGCGCGGGCGGGCAGCGAGGCGTCGCGTGCGGCTGTGGCTTCCGAACCGGTGCCTGCCATGCTCAGTGGTTCCTCCTTGCTGCGGCGCCGCCCGGGTCGTGCGAGGACCGTCGGACGGCGGGGACGTGGGTCAGCCTACCCACTCCGGCGGCCGGCTCAGAGCCCAGGACCCTGCGCGGCCTGCCGGGACGGGCCCCGAAGGGGCCTCGGCAGCCGTCCGGTTCCGGCCGCGCAGGGCGGCGCAGCGGCACTGTTGGCCGACCCGGACGTGATGACCGGTCACCGACGGGCCGCAATGCCGCGGCCGCGGCCGCGCACCATCGGAGCCCCCGGACGGTCGTGTGCGATCGGCCGTCCGGCAGGGCGGAAGCGGCGCGCGGTGTCCGCCCGGGGCGCGGGCCGTCGCGTGCCCGCCCGGCGGACCTTCGGCCCCCGGACCCCGGTGGTCATCCCGGCTGCTGGGCGACGATGAAGACCGACGACGGGCGGAGCTTCTGCCAGGCCGACGTGGGGTGGTAGCGGTAGTTCCAGGCGGTGGCGAGCGCGAGGGCCCGGTCGACGATCGCGCCCACCCGGTTCGCGTACATGTTGCAGCGCAGGAGACGCCCGATCCGGGAGGTCGGCGTGGCGATGAAGCCTCCGGCGCCTGTGACGACGGCATCGACGTGTGCCACGGCTCGATCCCCTTTCCGGAAATTACGATAAGTCACTGGAAAGGGATATATCGGGCCTGAGGGGGTGTCGGGGGGCTCTCGGGGTCTCGTCCCGTCTGCGCCCCTCCATTCGGCGCAGCGGACGGCACTCCGGCCCGGCCGCGAGGTGCGGCCGGGCCGGAGCGTGGTGCGGGTGTGCGGTGAGAGTGTGCGGTGCGGTGCGGGTGCGCGCTGGGAGCCGGCGCCTCAGCGGCGCGGGCGGGTCGGCCAGGGCGTGGGCAGCTTGTCGGCCGCCTCCGCCAGGTGGGCGGTGATCACCAGGGTGCCGTCCTCGACCTGGTAGTCGAGCGGCGCCGACAGCTTGCGCATGGTGGAGATCAGCCCGGTGTTGGAGGAGTGGGTGACCGCGTAGACGGTCGCCACCCCGGCCTCCAGGGCGAGTGCGGCCATCCGGCGCAGCAGGTCCACGCCCAGGCCCTGGCGCTGCCAGTCGTCCTCGACGAGCAGGGCCACCTCGGCGCCCTCGTCGTCCCACATCAGGTGGGCGAGGGCGACGATCCGCCGGTCGGCGGCCTCGACCGCGAGGGTCTGCCCGTGCCGGGGGTCGAGCAGGTGGGCCAGGTAGCGGTCGGCGTCCTTGACCGGCCCGTGGTAGCGCTTGCGCAGGGTGTCGGGGGAGCAGCGCCGGTGCATCTCCAGCGCGGCCTCCTTGTCGCCGGGCTCGGCGCGGCGGACGGTGAGGTCGGCGCCGGTCGGACGGGCGAGCCGCGCCTCGACCTTGGGCACCCGGGGCCCGAGCAGGCTGTCGAGCTCGACCAGGGCCTGGCCGCGGGCGAACTCGGTCGGGGTGAACGGCAGGTGCGGCCGGGTGAGCTCGATCAGGTCGCCACCGGGGACGGGCAGCCGCATGGTGTGGCCGTCCACCCCGGCCGGGGTGGACCGGCCGCGGTCCGGGTACTGCCGGATCGTGCACCGGCCGAACAGCTGCCGCAGCGCGACGGGCAGCTCGGCGGCGTCCAGGGCCGTCCGGGTGGCCAGGGCGAGCACGTGCGTGGGGGCGTCGACCAGCTCGTGCGCGTCGGCTCGGTCGGTCCAGATGTCCGTGCCGCCGGCCGCCGCGACGGCGGCGGTCAGCGCGGCCCGGTCCAGCGCGGCCGGGGCGCGCAGGAAGAACTCGTCGACGGCGCCGGCGGCCAGTGGGTGCGACTGCATCGACACGATGTTGACCCGGTGCGCGGCCAGCGCCGCGCAGACCCGCGCCAGGCTGCCGGGGGCGTCCTCGACGGTGGTGCGGACCCGCCACAGCACGGTGTCCTCCAGCTCGTCCAGGGGGCCGCTCACCGCGGCCTCCCCGGGCGGCGCATGGGTGTCCGGCACGGGCGGCCCGTGCGGCCGCCGGTGCGCCCACCAGCCGTGGAAGAGGGCCGTGGCGAGCAGGGCGACGGCCGACACCGCGAGCAGCACGGGCCCGTCGTGGCCGTGCACGACCACGTTGGCGACGAGGTCGGCGGTGGCCACGGCGAGGAAGACGGCTGCCAGTTCGACGGTCTCTCTGCGCCAGCGGTGGGTCCGGACGGCGCGCCGCTCGGCGCGCGAGGGGGCGTGTGCGGTGACGGGTTCACGAGTGTCCATGCACGTATCGTGTCGCGTCGGTGTTTCACGATCACGAATCCCCCGTGACCTGTCGGTAAATGTCTCCGCGGCCGCCGCGCCGGAATGATCGAGGCACGTCAGGCGGGTCGCTCGGTGTCCGGACGGCTCGTCAGCCCGGCGCCCGCGGCCAGTACTTCGTCCACGAGCAGGCGGATGTCGTCCTCGGTCGTGGTGGCGTTGAGCAGGCAGGCGCGGAGCATCTCCCGGCCGCCGAGCACGGCGCCGGTGACGAACACCCGGCCGCGCAGCTGGACGGCCGCGGGCAGCTCGCGGTTGAGCCGGTCGAGGTCCTCCTCGCCCGCCCCGGCCGGCCGGTACCGGAAGGCGACGATCGAGGTCTCCACCGGGGCGAGCAGCTCCAGCTCCGGGTGGGCCGCGACGAGCTCGCCGAGCCGGCGGGCCAGCGCGGTGGTGTGCGCGATGTCCGCGGCGACGCCGGCCCGGCCGCGGTGCGCGATCGACGCCCACACCTTGAGCGAGCGGAACGGCCGGGTCTGCTCGGTGCCGTACTCGGAGAACCAGCCGAGCGAACCGGCCGCCTCGTCGCGCAGGTAGGAGGGGACGAGGCTGAAGGTGCCGCGCAGCGCCTCGGTGTCCCGGACGAGCGCGCAGCCGCAGTCCACCGGCACGCCGAGCCACTTGTGCGGGTCGAGGGCGAGCGAGTCGGCGCGGTCCATGCCCGCGTAGCGGTGCGCGATGGCCGGGTCGAGCACGCCGAAGGCGCCGTACGCGCCGTCGACGTGCAGCCAGAGGCCCTCGCGCTCGGCGAGGTCGGCGATCGGCTCGAAGGCGTCCACCGCGCCGGTGCCGACGGTCCCGGCCGAGGCGACCACCAGGAACGGCAGCCGTCCGGCGGCCCGGTCGTCGGCGATCGCGCGCTCCAGGGCGGCGGTGTCCAGCCGGCCCTCGGCATCGGTGGCGACGGTGCGCAGGTGGCGGCTGCCGAGGCCGAGCAGCTCGGCGGCCTTGCGCACGCAGGAGTGGGTCTCGCCGGTGACGTAGCCGACCAGCGGGGGCAGCGCGGCCAGGCCGTCCTCGCGGACGTCCACGCCGGCGCGCAGCGCGGCCCGGTTCCGGGCGGCGGCCAGGCAGACGATGGTGGCCATCGAGGTGCCGGAGGTGAGCAGGCCGCCGCCGGGCGGGTGCGGGAAGCCGACCAGTTCGGCGATCCAGCGGACCACGGTGCGCTCCAGGTGGACGTCGGCGTGGTCGCCACCGGCCGAGCTGGGGTTCATCGCCGAGGCGGCCAGGGTGGCGAGCACGCCGGCCGGCTGCGGGGCGGAGTTCACCCAGCCGAAGAACCGCGGGTTGCCGTTGCCCATGGGCGCCGTCATGACCTGCTCGGCGACGGTCTTGAGCAGCCCGTCCAGCCCCGTGCCGGCCTCGGGCAGCGGCAGGTCGAGCAGGGCCTGCCGGTCGGCGTCGGCCATCGGCCGCCAGACCGGCCGGCCGGGCAGGCCCTCCAGGTAGTCGGCGACCAGGTCGGCCGCGGCGTGCGCCGCGCTGCGGAAGTCTTCGGAGGTCATGGTGGGGTGCGCTCCAGCGGACGTGGGTGGGGGAAGCCATGGCGCGGCTTCCTCGGCGCACCCGCGTGCCGATCGTACGCTCCTTACCGCAAGGGTCTAGTCCAGGGTGTTCGACAGGCCGCCCGCGGAGCGGCAGTAGCCGGCGATCTCCTTGTCGGTGATCTGCGAGCAGAGCTTGGCGGCGGCTCCGGACTCGGTGTAGTTGACCGTCCAGTAGCTGAGCAGGCCCTGCGCGCAGGCCTTGCGCTGCCAGGCGTCGGCGGCGGTGGCGCACTGCTGGGCGGCCCAGTCGGCACGGTCCAGGTTGTACTTCATGGTGCGCGAGCCGACCCCGCGGCTGCAGTCGTTGGCGCCGCCGCTGGCCTGTGCGTTCAGGCACCACTTGAGGGCGCCGGCGAAGGCCTCGGGATGGTTGGCGTAGTCGTGCGAGCTGAGGTAGAAGGTCGGCGCGTAGAAGAAGCAGGCGGACTGGAAGAGGCTGGGCTGCTCGGGGCAGGGGTAGAGCGGGTCGGCGGCGAGCTTGTCGGCGGGCAGGTTGGCCTTGGCCTTCTCGTCCTCCTCGTCGGGCGCGAAGAGCTGCATGAACACGCCCTCGGAGCAGGTGATCCGCCGGTTGGTGGTGGGGAACTTGTTGCACAGGTCGCGGGCGGACGGGATGTCCTGCTTGGTGACGAACATGATCCCGTGGCCGACGCCGTGGATGCACGGCCCGGTGTTGGCGGGCGCGCACAGCGTGAGGATGTCCTGCTGCGGGTTCTTGGACGCCGCGAGCATCTCCTCGACCGCGCCGTGCAGGTAGCCCGCGGCGCAGGTCTCGTGCGGGAAGGAGATCACCTTCTGGAAGTCCTCGTGGTACCGCTTCACCGCGGCGTGGCCGAGCTCGTGCGCGATCGGGTGGCAGAACCGCACGGTGTACGGCTTCGCCTTGCTGATCTTGTCGAGGTCGGCGAGCGCCACACCGGGGTCGCTGGCGTCCATCTCCGCCATCAGCTTGTTCCGCAGGGTGGAGCGGGTCCACACGGCCGGGTCGCCGGTCGGGGGCGCCGAGGCGGAGGCCGCCCCGCCGGGGGCGGCCTGGGTGGTGGCGGGCACGCCGGCCGCGACCGGTGCCGTGTCGGGCGTCCAGCGGGTCACCGTGACCGCGCCGATGCCGAGCACGCCGAGCAGGACTGCGGTGACGATCGCGAAGATCCGCGGATGCATGGTGCTGATTCCCCCGGTGGTCGACGACGGACGGGCGGCACACCCATCCTGGCTCCGGCGGCACCGATTGCACGGATCGGCCGCCGCCGAACGGCGAAGTGTCGGCACCGTCGGGGGAGGCGATTCCCCCGGACGGCGCAACAGGCCCCCCTGCCGACACCTCAGCTCCACCGTCTCACATCACGAGTGACACGGCGTACGTTCGCAGCCAGTCGTCGATGCCGAGCACCACCTCGGTGGCGGCCCGGGCGTACTGGGGGTCGGCGCCGGGGGCGAGCGCGTCGGCGACGGCCCGGCGGTCGAGCAGGGCCGCGGCGGGCGCGTCCCGGTCGGCGGCGAGCCGACCGAGGGAGGCCTGCAGGGCGCGCGGGTAGCGCAGGTCCTGGATCGACGGGTAGGGGCTCTTCGCCCGGTCGGCGACCGCGGCCGGCAGCAGGTCGCGGACGGCGGCCCGCAGCAGGCTCTTCTCCCGGCCGTCGGCGGACTTGATCCGCCACGGCGTGTTGAAGACGTACTGGACCAGCCGGTGGTCGCAGAACGGCACCCGCACCTCCAGGCCGCAGGCCATCGACAGGCGGTCCTTGCGGTCCAGCAGGATGCGGACGAAGCGGGTCAGGCTGAGGTGGGTGAGCTCGCGCATCCGGCGCTCCACCGGGTCGGTGCCGGGCAGGTGCGGCACGGCGGTCAGCGCCTCGCGGTAGCGGTCGGCCCGGTAGGCGTCCAGGTCCAGCTTGGCGAGCAGGTCCCGGCCGAGCAGCCCCTCCCGGGGGCCGGCGCCGAGGCCGGCCGTCCGGGACAGCAGGGCCGCCCAGGGGAAGGTCTCGGCGGCGATCAGCGCCGGGTCGTGGAACCACGGATAGCCGCCGAACAGCTCGTCCGCGGCCTCGCCGGAGAGCGCCACCGTGGACTCCCGGCGCACCGCGCGGAAGAGCAGCAGCATCGAGGTGTCCATGTCGCCGAACTCCCACGGCAGGTCGCGGGCGCGCAGCACGGCGGCCCGGTGCGCCGGGTCGCTGAGCGCGTCGCTGTCCAGCTCGACCGTGCGGTGGTCGGCGCCGACGTGCTCGGCGACCAGCCGGGCGTACGGGCCGTCGGGGGTGCCGCGCATGGCGTCCGGCCGGAATCGCTCGCTCTGCCCGGTGTAGTCGACCGCGAAGCTGCGGATCGGGCCGTCGTCGCGCGCGTGCAGCTCGGCGGCGGCGAGCGCGGTGATCGCACTGGAGTCGAGCCCGCCGGAGAGCAGGGCGCAGAGCGGTACGTCGGCGTCGAGCTGACGCCGCACGGTGTCCGCCAGCAGGTCGCGGACGGCCGCGGCGGTGGCCGGGCCGTCGTCGGTGTGCTCGCGGGCCTCCAGCGCCCAGTACCGGCGGGTGGTGAGCCCGGCCCGGCCGACGGTGACGACATGGCCGGGCCGGACCTCCGCGAGGCCCCGGTAGACGGCGTGCCCGGGTGTCCGCGCGGTGCTGAGCAGCTCGCGCAGCCCGTCCAGGTCGACCTCGGGGCGCAGCGACGGGTGGGCGAACAGCGCCTTGGGCTCGGACCCGAAGAGCACGCCGTCGGCGGTGCGGTGGTAGTGCAGCGGTTTGACGCCCATCCGGTCGCGGACCAGCAGCAGCTCCTCGCTCCGGGCGTCCCAGAGGGCGAAGGCGTACATGCCGTTCAGCCGGTCGGCGAAGCGCTCGCCCCACTGCAGGTAGGCGCGGAGCACCACCTCGGTGTCGCTGCGGGTGCGGAAGCGGTGGCCGGCCCGCTCCAGTTCGGCGCGCAGCTCGCGGTGGTTGAAGACCTCGCCGCTGTAGCTGAGGACGGCAGGGGCGTGGCCGTCCTCCTCGACGGCCATCGGCTGCGCGCCGCCGGGCGGGTCGATCACGGCGAGCCGTCGGTGGCCGAGCGCGGCGTGCCGGGCGAGGTGCAGCCCCCCGCCGTCCGGGCCGCGGCAGACCATGGTGGCGGTCATCGCCTCCAGTACCGCACGCTCCCGGGTGAGGTCCCGGTCGAACGCCACCCATCCCGCGATCCCGCACATGCCGGCCTCCGACGATGTCTTTGCGTATGCGGACCATGACGCTACGCGGTCGGGTTCGGACGCCGCAAGAGTGTTCGAGGGCGTCGAACGTCGGAATGCCTGCCCGATTTCGGGCAGGATTCTTGGGTATTCGGCGGTCGGGCGCATAGGCTCCTCGACCGTGCCCGCCTCACCCCACCCTCATGAGGACCTCCTCGCCCACCTCACCCGCACCACCCCGCTGGGGCCGGGCGAGGCCGCGCGAGTCGTCGCCGAGGTGGTCGCGTACTTCTCCGAGACCACCGAGGAGTACGTCCGCCGCCGCCACGGTGAGCTGCAGGCACGCGGCCTGACCAACGAAATGATCTTCGCCCGCCTCGGCGCCGAACTGGCGTCCCGGCGTGTCGCGGCGCCTGAGCTGTCCACCCGGCAGCTGCGTCGCATCGTGTACGGGTGAGCCGCCCGACCGCCGAACCGAAGGAGTCCCACCATGTGCGGAATCGTGGCCTACATCGGCCCCAAGGACGCCACCGCCTTCCTGCTGGAGGGCCTGCAGCGACTGGAGTACCGCGGCTACGACTCGGCCGGCGTCGCCGTCACCGGCAAGACCGGCACGCTCAAGGTCTGCAAGACGAAGGGCCGGGTCGCCGACCTCGCCGCCGCCGTCCCCGCCCGCTTCAAGGGGACCACCGGCATCGGCCACACCCGCTGGGCCACCCACGGCATCCCCAGCGACGCCAACGCCCACCCGCACGTCGACAACGCCGAGCACATCGCCGTCGTGCACAACGGCATCATCGAGAACGCCGACGAACTGCGCGCCAAGCTCACCGCCGAGGGCGCCGTCTTCTCCTCGGAGACCGACACCGAGGTCCTCTCCCACCTGATCGCCGCGCACACCGGCGAGGAGACCGAGCTTGAGGACGCCGTCCGCGCCGCCCTCAAGCACGTCGTCGGCACCTACGGCATCGCCGTCGTCGACGCCCGCCAGCCCGACCGCATCGTCGTCGCCCGCAACGGCAGCCCGATCGTGCTCGGCCTCGGCGAGAAGGAGATGTTCGCCGCCTCCGACGTCGCCGCCCTCGTCCGCTACACCCGCCAGGTCGTCCACCTCGAGGACGGCGAGCTCGCCGTCGTCCGCGCCGACGGCTTCCGCACCTTCACCGAGGACGCCCGCACCGTCACCCGCCAGCCGTCCACCGTCGACTGGGAGGTCGGCTCCTACGACACCGGCGGCTACGAGCACTACCTGCTCAAGGAGATCCACGAGCAGCCCGGCGCCGTCGAGCGCACCCTCTCCGGCCGGCTCGACGAGCGCTTCGCCACCGCCCACCTCGGCGGCCTCAACCTCGACGCCCGCGAGCTCCGCGAGATCCGCCGGGTGAAGATCCTCGGCTGCGGATCCGCCTACTACGCGGGCGAGATGGGCGCCCAGCTGATCGAGGAACTGGCCCGCATCCCCGCCCACAGCGAGCCCGCCTCCGAGTTCCGCTACCGCAACCCCGTCATCGAGGCCGACACCCTGTACGTCGCGGTCAGCCAGTCCGGCGAGACCTACGACACCCTCGCCGCCGTCCAGGAGATCAAGCGCAAGGGCGGCCGCGTCCTCGGCGTCGTCAACACCGTCGGCAGCGCCATCGCCCGCGAGTGCGACGGCGGCATCTACCTGCACGCCGGCCCGGAGATCTCGGTCGCCTCCACCAAGGCCTTCACCTCCACGGTGATCGCCTTCGCACTGCTCGCCCTGAACTTCGGCCGCATCCACGACCTCTCGCCCGCCGACGGCCGCCGCATCGTCAGCGCCCTCAAGGCCCTGCCCGACCACATCCGGCAGATCCTCGACCAGCAGGACGAGATCGCCAAGCTCGCCGCCGAGTACGCCAACAATGCCGGGATGATGTTCATCGGCCGGGTCCGCGGCTACCCGGTCGCCCGCGAGGGCGCCCAGAAGCTCAAGGAGATCAGCTACGTCCACGCCGAGGCGTACCCCGCCAGCGAGCTCAAGCACGGCCCGCTCGCGCTGATCAGCCCCGAAATCCCCACCGTCGCCCTCGTCCCCGACGACGAGCTCCTCGACAAGAACCTCACCACCCTCGGCGAGATCAAGGCCCGCTCCGGCCGCGTCCTCGCGATCGCCCACCGCACCCCCGAGACCAGGCTCGCCGACCACTGCATCCTGGTCCCCAAGAGCGAGCCCGAACTCGACCCGCTGCTCCTCAACATCCCGCTGCAGCTG
Source organism: Kitasatospora sp. NPDC085879 (assembly GCF_040686255.1). Classification (NCBI taxonomy): domain Bacteria; kingdom Bacillati; phylum Actinomycetota; class Actinomycetes; order Kitasatosporales; family Streptomycetaceae; genus Kitasatospora; species Kitasatospora sp. NPDC085879. The sequence continues at coordinate 60,323 of NZ_JBFBJZ010000023.1, forward strand.
CTGGCCTACCACGCCGCCGTCGCCCTCGGCCGCGACGTCGACAAGCCGCGCAACCTCGCCAAGTCCGTCACCGTCGAGTAGCCGGACGCGAACGGCCGGCCGGCCGGCGGAGCCCCCACGGGTCCGCCGGCCGGCTCCCTTACGAGCCCGCCGCCCTGAGGAGGACCTCGGCGGCCTCCGTCCGGACGTACAGCACCTGGCGCCCGACCCGGTGCGCGTCGAGCAGCCCGGCCTCGCGCAGCGCGCCCAGGTGCTGCGAGACACCGCCCGGCGTGACCCCCGTACGGCGGGCGAGTTCACCGGTCGAGGCCGGCTCGTCCAGTTCGGCCAGCAGCAGCGCCCGGGTCCGTCCGAGGACGGCCGCCAGCGCGCGCGACGGCTCCCGCTCGCGCCGCTCCCACAAGGTGGCGACCCCGCGCGGCGGATACCGCAGCGTCGGCTGCCAACCCGGGCCGGTCACCGAGAACACCGTGGGCCAGACGAACGCCGAGGGCACCAACAGCAGCCCCTGCCCGCCCAGTCGCCGGCCGCCGCGCGCGTACCGGTGCCCGATGCTGAGCGTCTCGCCCTCCCAACCGACCTGGGAGCCCAGGTCGTTGAGAAGGGCCTGGGCGCCCGACCGGGCCAGCGTCCGGGCCCGGTGCAGCACGTCCCCCTCCAGCAGCGCCCGCAGCCGGGGCCACAGCGGTGCGAGCGCGACGGCCCAGAACGCCTCGACGGTGTCGGCGAGTTCGGCCAGCCCGCGGACCGGGTCCGCCCACAGGGCGGCGACCCGCTCGGAATGCGGTGCGCGGGGGCCGCTCAGACCGGCCCGGACCGACTCCGGCGCGGTGGCCCGCAGCGCGTCGAGTTCCACCCGCAGATCGGGCACCGAGGTGGTCGGCGGCGGCGCGACGAAGACCGGGATGGTTCGTGGCAGCTCCGGGACGAGGTCGGCGAGCAGCCCCCAGTCCAGCCCGGCGGCGGTCAGCCGCTCCCGCGCCGGCCCGCTCCACGGCAGGTACAGCGGATGCCCCTCGGGTCGCTTCAGGACGCGGACGGCGGCCACCACCTCCCACAGCGGGGAGATCGCGAACCGGGTCCGCGCCAGGTCGCGGGTGGTGAACTCCAGGTCCAGTATCGGCACTTCGCCCTCCGCAGTCGTCCGCCGGCGGCCGCTCGGGGCCGTCCCGAATTTAGCCCACGCTGAATCCATGGCCGCGACGGACCGCCGGCCGCCATGGTCTGACGCCATGACCACCACTCACACATCGGCGTCGCCGCCCGTTCCCGCCCCGTATGCCGCCGAAGGGCCCGACCGCGCCTACCGGTTGCTGCTCGCCGCGGCCGCCGCCGGCAAGGCCGGCAGTGCGGTCGGCAGCCTGGCCGTGCCGCTCACCGCCGTCCTCGCCCTGCACAGCCCCGCCTGGCAGGTCGGACTGCTGGCCGCACTGCAGACGGCCGCCTTCCTGTTCGTCGGCCTGCCCGCCGGGGCCTGGGTGGACCGGCTCCGCAAGCGGCCCGTCATGATCGCCGCGGATGTCGCGCGGGCGCTGCTGTACGTCTCCGTCCCGGCGGCCTGGACGCTCGGATGCCTGACCTTCGCCCAGCTCTGCGCGGTGTCACTGCTGGCGGGCACGGCCACCGTGTTCTTCGACATCGCGGCACAGAGCCACCTGCCGGCCGTGGTCGGCCGCGCCGGCCTCACCCGGGCCAACGCCCACCTGGTGACCGTCGATGCCGTCGCCCAGATCGGCGGACGGAGCGCCGGCGGCCTCCTGGTCGGCCTGCTCACCGCCCCCGTGACGCTGCTCGTGGACGCGGCCGGCTGCCTCGGATCCGCCTGGCTGCTGCGGCGGATCCCGCGCCCCGAACCTGCCCCCGCCCGGACGGGCCCCCGGGGCCGCCGGCTCGCCGGGGAGATCCGGGACGGACTGCGCTTCGTGCTCGCCCACCCCGTCCTGCGGCCGATCGCCTTCGCCGGCGCCCTCACCAACGTGTCCATCCAGCTCTGCCAGACCGTGCTGCCGCTGGTCTTCGCCCGGACACTGGGGCTGCCGGACGCCGCCACCGGCCTCTTCTTCGCGGTCGGCGGCGTCGGCGTCCTCCTCGGCTCCCTGCTCGCCCGCCCGCTGGCCCGCCGGCTCGGGGCCGGCCGACTGCTCTGGCTGATGGGGCTCGCGGTGGCGCCGGTCGGCATCGGCGTCGCGCTGGTCGACCGGGGGCCGGCGCTCTGGTGGGCGGCCGGGGCCTGGCTGGTGACCACGCTCAAGGTCGGCATCGACAACGTGATCAAGGTCAGCTTCCGCCAGCACGTCACCCCCGACGAGCTGCTCGGCCGGATGAACGCCACCATGCGGGTCATCCTCACCGGCGCCCTCACCGTCGGCGGCGCCCTGGCGGGCCTGCTGGGCTCCCTCCTCTCCGAACGGGCCGGCCTCTGGGTCGGTGCGACCGGACTGGCGCTGGTCTGGCTGCCGATCTGCCGGTCACCCCTGCGCACCGCCCGCGACCTCCCGGGCACGTGAGGCGCCAGGACCTGACGGGAGCCGAAGCCGATGCCTTCCGGCCGTCACCGGCCGGAAGGCATCGGCCCGGTTGCGCGCGTGGGCGGTGTGTCAGGTGGTGATGGTGGCGACGGTGTCGAGGCCGTAGGTTCGCGCGTAGCCGTTCTCGGTGCCGACGAGGAGGTCGACGACGTCGAAGTAGCGGTCCCAGAACGGGGTTTCGCGCAGTGCGTCGATGAGGAGCCGGTAGGCGTGGTGGTCGTCGGCCTCCCACACCCAGACGTCGGTGACGCGCGCGGAGTAGAACTCCGTGTCGTAGAAGCGTGACCGGACGCCGGTGGTCCTGGCCTGGATGGCCGGCAGGACCCGGGTCGTGAAGGCGTCCACGCGTTCCCGGCGGCCGTCCGGCCGAGCGCGGAGACGCCGACGACATGGCCGACGCCGTGGGCGGCGAGCGCCCTGACGGCGGGGAGGGTGAAACCGCTGTACGTGTCGTACGGGGTCAGGGAGGCGTCCGGGGGGACGAGCCAGAAGACGGCGTCCGCACCCTCGAAGGCCCGGTCGAGGACCTCGGCTTCCGCGTGCGAGCCGGTGACCACCTCGACGCGGCCGCGCGCCGCGTCCGGGAGCCGGGCGGGATCGCGCACGATCACGCGCAGCTCCTCGCCCGCGGCGGGAGCGGACTCCAGGAGCCGGGGGAGCAGGTGCCGGCCGATGTTCCCGGTGGGAGCGGTGAGGACGATCATGAAAACCTCGCAGGTCGTACTGGTTCGGTACGTCCCTCATCCTGCGGAGGACCTCCGTGCTGCCACAATGGGAACCTCAGCACGGAATCATTGCTCGAAATGGAATGATGCTGGTGAACAGCCCCGATCCGGTCGTCGACGCCAACCTCGCCATCGCGCTGGACGCGCTGCTGGCCGAGCACAGCGTGACCCGCGCCGCCGCACGTCTGCACACCTCGCCCGCCGCCATGAGCCGCACCCTCGCTCGTCTGCGCCGCATCCTCCAGGACCCCCTCCTGGTCCGGGCCGGACAGACCATGGTTCCCACCCCGCGCGCGCAGGCCCTGCGCGAGGAAGCCGCCACGGTGGTACGCAGCCTCTCGGCGCTGCTCAGCCCCGGCGCGAGCGTCGACCCCGCCCGCCTCAGCGGCACCTTCACCCTCCAAGCCGCCGACCTGGTCGGCGCGGCACTGGCCCCCGGCCTGCTGCACTTGGCCCAGCGGGAGGCGCCGGGGGTCTCGTTCCGGATCCGGGCCGAAGAACTGGAGGCCGGACCGGCGCTGCGCGACGGCCGGATCGATCTGGAGATCGGATCCATCGACCACGCGGACCCCGAGACCCAGATCGAAGAACTGGTCAGCCTCCGCATGGTCGCGGCCGTCCGGCCCGGCCATCCGCTCACCGAAGGGCCGCTGACCCCGGCCCGGCTCGCTGCCGCCCCGCACGTCGCGGTCAGCCGCCGCGGCCGGTTCAGCGGCCCCCTCGACACCGCCCTGGCCGAGCAGAACCTCCACCGGCGGGTCAGCGTCGTCCTCCCCAGCCACCTGGCCGCGATGACCCTCGCCGCCCGCAGCGACATCGTCTGCCTCGTACCCGCCGCACCCCCCGGCGCCGCCCCCTCGCCCCTCACCCACGACGCCGGCGCCCTCGGACTCCACCTCCTCGACATCCCCCTGGCACTGCCACCACTGACCATCGGCATGGCCTGGCACCCCCGACACACGGCCGACGGCGCCCACCGCTGGCTCCGCGACGCCGTCCGCCGGACCCTCCGCACACCGACGGCAGCGTCCGAGACCACCGTGGCGGACGCCATCGGCCCCGAGTAGGACGACCGCCCAGGCCCGTGCGGACGCGGGCTCGTGCGATGCGGGCCGTCGGGATCCGCCGGACAGGTCCTACCGGTCCGCGACGACCCGCAGGGTTGCGACGGCCGGGTCGGCGGCTCCGCGGACGTGGCCGGTCGGGGCGGCGGCGACCCGCTGGAGGAAGTCGACCAGTTCGGCGGTGATCTCCTCGCCGGGCAGCACGTTCGGTATGCCCGGCGGGTAGGCGGAGAGCGTGTCGGCGGACACCCGGCCGACGGCCCGCGCCGCGGGGACGAGCCGCCCGGGCGCCAGGAACGCCTCCCGCGGGGTCATCCGGACCTGCCCCGGCGCGGGGAGCTCCAGCGCGAGGGAGTCCGCCGAGACCCCGGGCACCACCGGCAGCGCGTGCAGGGCCGCCGCGAACCGCTCCGCCTCCGGACCGGCACCGGCCCCGACCACCGCGACCACGGCCGCGTCGGTGGCGACCTCCACCAGCACCCCGTGCTCCTGCATCAGCCGCCGCCGGGCCTCGTGCCCGGTGATGCCACCCGCCCGGACGTCCACCGACACCCGCAGCGGGTCCGCCGCGACGATGTCCCGGAACCGGGCGAAGCCGTCGCTGACCACGGCGAACCGCCCGCCGGCCCGCACCGCGGCCCGCACCGCGTCCGCCGCCGCCAGCGACTCCGCGATCTGCCGCTGCCCGCCGACCAGCGTCCGCCGGGCCTCGTCCAGCGAGGCGAGCAGCAGGGCGCTGGCACTGGTCGACTGGGTGAGGTGGAAGACCCGCTCGACGAGCGGCTCCAGCCGGTCCGCGAACGGGCCCTCGCCGAGGTGCAGCATGGCGGCCTGGGTCAGCGCCCCGCCGAGCTTGTGCGTGCTGGAGACCACCAGGTCGGCGCCGTGCGCGAGCGCGTTCGCGGGCAGCTCCGGGTGGAAGCCGAAGTGCGAGCCCCAGGCCTCGTCGACGATCAGCGGCACCCCGGCGGCGTGCGCGACCCGGGCGAGCGCGGCCACGTCGGCGACCGCGCCGAAGTAGCTGGGGGTGACCACGTACGCGGCCGCGGCCTCCGGGTGCCGGGCGAGTGCGACCGCCAGGTCGCCGGCCGTGACGCCGTGCGCGATGCCCGTCCGCCCGTCCACGGTGGGCCGGACGAAGGCCGCGCCCAGGCCGGACAGCACCAGGCCGTCCACCACGCTGGAGTGCACGCTGCGCTGGACGACCAGGGTCCGCCCGAGGGCCTGCGCGACCAGGGCGGCGATCCGGTTGCCCTGCGAGGCGCCGTTGGTGAGGAACCAGGTCCGCCGGGCGCCCCAGGCGTGGGCCGCGAGCCGCAGGGCCTGCTCCATCGGGCTGTCCGGGCCCAGGTCGATGCCCTCCAGCAGCGGCGGCAGGTCGCGCCGCAGGACGTCCTCGCCGACATGGCCGGCCAGTCCGGCGAACCGGTCCGGGTCGGCGGCGTGCCCGGGCACGTTGAGCCGCAGCCAGTCGCGGTCCGCGCTCGCGCGCACCGCCTCGGCGTACGGGGCGCGCAGCTGGGCCGGGTCGGCGAGGGCGGGGACGGGGGAGGAGAGGGTCGTGGTGCTCACCCCCCGACCGTCGCACCGCGCCGCCCATCGAGGAACCCGGTACTTTTCTGGACATCTCCAGAAAACATCGATGGCCGCCGCCCCGGGCCGTCGACCGGACCACCGACAGCCGAGGCCCCACCCGTGCTCGATCTCCGGCACCTCCAGGTGCTCCGCGCCATCGCCCGCGAGGGATCGCTGGCCGCCGCCGGCCGCGCCCTGCGGCACAGCCAGCCCACGGTCAGCCACCACCTGGCCACCCTGGAGGCGCACTTCCGCACCCCGCTGGTCCACCGCGGCGCCCGCGGCGCCGTCCTCACCGAGGCCGGCCTCGCCCTCCTCCCGCACGCCGAGGCCGTGCTCGACCGGATCAAGGTCGCCGATCGGGAGATCGCCGACCTGGTCGAGCACGGCGCCGCCACCCTCCGGGTCGGCACCTTCCCGACCGCGGGCGCCCTGCTGCTGCCCCCGGCGGTCCGCACCCTGCACCGCGCCGGCGTGCACATCGCGCTGACCGAGGGCGAGCTGCCCGCCCTGCTGGCCGGGCTGCGCAGCCGGCAGCTGCAGGTCGCCCTGGTCTACTCCCGGCCGGACGGCGGCCTCGACCTCGGCGAGGAGTTCGTCGTCCACCCGCTGCTGGAGGACCCGCTGCTGCTGGTGCTGCCCGCCGACCACCCGCAGGCGGCCCGCGAGCGCGTCCCGCTGGCGGCGCTGCGCGGCGAGGGCTGGATCCTCGGCCTCAGCGAGTCCGACCAGGTCGACCGGGTGCTCTTCCGGGCCTGCGCGGACCAGGGCTTCGAACCCGTCCCGGTGCTGCGCACCGACGACTACGGCGTGCTGCAGGGCTTCGTCGCGGCCGGCGTCGGCGTGGCGCTGCTGCCGCGGCTCGGCCTCGGCCCGCACCGCGAGGACCTCGCGGTGCGGGCCGTCGACGGCCCGCAGCTGGTCCGGCGGATCGGCGTCGCCGTCCTGCGCGCCGGCGGATCGGCCAACGCCCGGGCCCTGTTGGAGGCTCTGCGTGACGAGGCGGACCGGCTGCGTCACCGCTGGTCGCAGCCTCACCCGGCGGACGGCGGGTGGTGATGCCCCGTCAGCTCGGGTGGACTATGGTGCGGGCATGGCACTGGAGTGGGAGCAGGTCGTCGTCGACTCCGCCGACCCGGTGGCGCTCGGCCGCTGGTGGGCGTCCGCCCTCGGCTGGACGGTGGTCCACGACGCACCGGACGAGTTCGAGATCCGCCTGTCCGCGGACCGGCTGCCCGGTCTGCTCTTCGTCCCGGTGCCCGAGCGCAAGCAGATCAAGAACCGCCTCCACCTGGACTTCCGGCCGGACGACCAGGCGGCCGAGGTCGACCGCCTGATCGCCCACGGCGCCCGCCGCGCCGACGTCGGCCAGGACGGGGCGTCCTGGGTCGTCCTCGCAGACCCGGAAGGCAATGAGTTCTGCGTCCTCAGCCAACGAAGCGACCCCTGAACGGGACCCCTCACACGGGAGACTTGCGATGCGATTCGGGATCATCGGCACGGGCACTGTCGGCCGCACCCTGGCGGCCAAACTCGTCGCGCTGGGCCACGAGGTCACCCTCGGCTCGCGCACCAAGGACAATCCGGCGGCCGTCTCCTGGGCCGAGCAGTCCGGCCCGAGCGGCCACGCCGGCACCTTCGCCGACGCCGCCGAATTCGGTGAGGTACTGGTCAACGCCACGGCGGGCACGGTCTCGCTCCGGGCGCTGCGCCTGGCCGGCGCCGAACGGCTCGCCGGCAAGGTGCTGATCGACGTCTCCAACGCGCTGGTGTTCTCGGCCACCGGCGAGGTCAGCCTGGAGCCGGTCAACACCGACAGCGTCGGCGAGCAGATCCAGCGCGAGTTCCCCGAGACGCGGGTGGTGAAGGCGCTGAACACGCTGTCCGCCCCGCTGATGGTGGACCCGGGCCGGGTGCCCGGGCCGCACCAGCTCTTCATCGCCGGCGAGGACTCGGAGGCGAAGACCCTGGTCCGCGGCGTGTTGGAGCAGTTCGGCTGGCCCGGGGAGCAGATCATCGACCTCGGCGGGATCAGTGCGGCCCGTGGCACCGAGATGCTGATGCCGTTCTGGCTCAGGCTGATGGGCCACTTCGGTCACACCGACTTCAACTACTCGATCAGGAGCGCCGACTGACCATGACGGACCAGGCACCACCCCCGTACCGGCCGGTCACCGAGGACTGGCGCACCGCCCTCGCCGTCGTCGCGCACCCCGACGACATGGAGTACGGCGCGGCCGCGGCCGTCGCCCGCTGGACCTCCCAGGGCAAGAAGGTCGTCTACGTGATGGCCACCAGCGGCGAGGCCGGCATCGACTCGATGGACCCGGAGACCTGCCGCCGTGTCCGCGAGGAGGAGCAGATCGCCTCCGCCGAACTCGTCGGCGTCGACGTGGTGGAGTTCCTCGGCCACCCCGACGGCGTCGTCGAGTACGGGCTGCCGCTGCGCAAGGACATCGCCCGGACGATCCGCCGGCACCGCCCGGACATCGTGATCACCACCAACTTCCGCGAGACGTACGGCGGGACGTGGCCCAACCAGGCGGACCACATCGCGGTCGGCCGGGCCACCCTGGACGCCGTCCGGGACGCCGGTAACCGCTGGGTCTTCCGCGACCTGCTGGACGAGGGCCACGAGCCGTGGAACGGCGTCCGGCAGCTGTGGGCCGCGGCCTCCCCGGACTCCGGCCACGCCGTCGACACCACCGACCACTTCGAACGCGGCGTGGCCTCGCTGGAGGCCCACCGGGCCTACCTGGACGGGCTGGGCGGCGACATGGCCGACGCCCGCGGCACCCTCGAAACCTTCGGGGCGATGGCCGGCGAGCGGCTCGGCACCCGCTACGCCTCGCCGTTCGAGGTCATCCTGCTCGGCTGACCGTCCGGCCCCGGCCCGCCCGCGCCGGACCCGCCCCCTCGCGTGTCGCGCGGGGGCGGGTCCCGGTCCTCCGCGGGAGCCTCCTCACCGGGCGCCTCCTCGGCCGCGCCGCTCTTCGCCGGGCCGTCCACCGCAAGGCCGCTCTTCGCCGGGCCGTCCATCGCGGGGCCGTTGCCCGCCGGTCCGCTCCTCGCCGGGCCGTTCTCCGTGGGTGCCCCGGTGTCACCGCCGCCATCGGTCCGGCGCTTCCGACGCCGCCGCAGGTAGGCCCGCAGGCCGAATCCGGCCGCCAGCAGGCCGGCCGCGACCAGCAGGTAGACCTGGTAGCGCACCGCCCGTTCGTAGAGGGCGCCGATGTCGGTGCCGAGGGCGTAGCCGAGGGCGGCCCAGACGCCGACCCAGAGCGCGGCGCCGACGATGTTGGCGGGCAGGAAGCGCCGCCAGGCCATGTCGGTGGTGCCGGCGATGATGCCGTTGGTCTGGCGCAGTACGTCGATGAACCGGGCGACGACGACGACCTTGACGCCGTTGCGCCGGAAGAAGCCGTCGGCTTTGGCCATCCGGGCCGGGGTGAGCGCGACGTACCGGCCCCAGCGGTGGACGAAGGCGTGGCCGCCGGTGCGGCCGATCAGGTAGCCGAGGGAGTTGCCGACCACAGCGGCGGTGAACGCCACCGCGACCACGACCGCGATGGACATCCGGCCGGTGCCCGCGTAGACGGCGGCCAGCACCAGGACGGTCTGGCCGGGCACCGGGATGCCGCAGTTGTCGAGCAGCACGAGCAGGCCCACTGCCAGATAGCCGTAGTCGTCCAGCAGTGGGGCCAGGTGGGCCAGCGGGCCCGGCAGCGGCGGCGCGGGCAACCGTCAGCGGCGTTCCTGCTGGTGCTCGATGACGCAGTCGGGCCCGGGGTACACCAGCCCGTCGTGGCCGTCCTCGAAGCGGACCAGGTACGGGGGCTCGCCGTCGGTGCCGCGGACCTCGATGATCTCGCCCTTGCGGTCCACCATGCCGACGGACCGGCTGTGGATGTGGAGCTGGTCGCCTACGGTGGCTTGCATGATCATGCTCCTCGGTGACTCTCGGCACTGAACTGTGCTTCCACTCTGCGGCGCGGTTTCACCGCCCGCAATGGGGGCGGCCCGGTCCCAACTCCCCACGTCCGGGCACTGATCGCATCCTTGCCGATCTACAGCATTTAAATTGCAGACTTCGATCGGGTTTTTGCGCACTGGTATGGACTTCGTGCATCCGCTGCTCGTAGTCTCGCCACGCCCGGCGGAAGTCGCGGGCCGCCCCGGCGCGGGTTCGACGCGGCGTCAGTGCGGTGCGGCAGTCGGGCACTTGCCCTCCATCCGGAGCACCCCCACCATCGGCAAGGATGTGCAGCCGCAGATGCAGCAACCACTCCCCACCCGGCACGGAAAGCGCACCGTCGCCGCCCTGACAGCGACCGCCCTCGGCACCGTCGGCCTGCTGACCGCCGTCCTGGCGAACGCGGGCGCCGCGCACGCCGCGGGCGTGCCCGCCCTCTCCCCGCTGAACGTCCCGGGCCGCGGAGCGACCGTGCCGTTCGTCGAGCAGGAGGCGGAGTACGCCGCCACCAACGGCACCGTGATCGGCCCGGACCGCAAGTACGGCGCGCTGCCGTCCGAGGCGTCCGGCCGCCAGGCCGTCACCCTCAGTGGGACCGGCCAGTACGTCGAGTTCACGCTGCCGCAGGCGGCCAACTCGATCGACTTCCGGTACAGCCTGCCGGACTCCCCGGACGGCAAGGGCCGCGACGCCTCGATCGACCTGCTGGTCGACGGCGCGAAGCTGAAGAGCGTCCCCGTCACCTCGAGGTACAGCTGGTACTACGGTGGTTACCCGTTCAACAACAACCCGGGCGACACCAACCCGCACCACTTCTACGACGAGACCCGCACCCTGCTCGGCCAGAGCTACCCGGCCGGCACCAAGATCCGTCTGCAGGTCGCCTCCACCGCGCAGTCGCCCACCTTCACCATCGATCTGGCGGACTTCGAGAACGTCGCCGCGCCGATCGCCAGGCCGGCCGGCGCCCTCGACGTGGTCGCCGACTTCGGGGCCGACCCGACCGGCGCCACCGACTCCACCGCCAAGTTCCAGGCCGCGGTCAACGCGGGCGCGGCGCAGGGCAGGACCGTCTACATCCCGCAGGGCACCTTCACCCTGTACAGCCACGTGATCGTCGACAAGGTGACCCTGGTCGGCGCCGGGCCGTGGTACTCGGTGCTCGGCGGACGCGACCCGATCAACCGTGCCAACGCGGCGGGCATCTACGGCAAGTGGGCCAACCAGGGCGGCAGCTCCGACGTCACCCTCAAGGACTTCGCGATCATCGGCGACATCCGCGAGCGGGTCGACGAGGACCAGGTCAACGCCCTCGGCGGCGCGATGTCCAACTCCACCGTCGACAACCTGTGGCTGCAGCACGCCAAGGTGGGCGCCTGGATGGACGGTCCGATGGACCGCCTCACCATCAAGAACAGCCGCATCCTCGACCAGACCGCCGACGGCGTGAACTTCCACACCGGCGTCACCAACTCGACCGTCACCAACACCTTCGTCCGCAACACCGGCGACGACGGCCTCGCGTCCTGGCCGCAGGACAAGCCGAACACCAACGACAGCTTCACCCACAACACCGTGGTGCTGCCGATCCTGGCCAACAACATCGTCACCTACGGCGGCCGCGACTTCACCATCTCCGACAACGTCATGTCGGACACCATCACCAACGGCGGCGGCCTGCACATCGCCAACCGCTACCCGGGCGTGAACTCCGGCAGCGGCACCGCCGTCGCGGGCACCATCACCGCAGCGCGCAACACCCTGATCCGCACCGGCAACAGCGACTACAACTGGAACTTCGGCGTCGGCGCGGTCTGGTTCAGCGGACTCAACGAGCCGATCAGCGGCGCGACGATCAACATCACCGACACCGACATCCTGGACAGCTCGTACGAGGCCATCCAGACCATCGAGGGCGCGGCCAACGGCATCAACTTCACCAATGTGAACATCAACGGCGCCGGCACCTACGCCGTCCAGGCGCAGGCCAACGCCACCCTGACGTTCACCAACGTGAAGGCCACCAACATCGCGCAGTCCGCCACACCGATCCACAACTGCGTGGGCACCGGCTTCGTCATCACCGACGGCGGCGGCAACTCCGGCCTCACCGGCTCCACCTGCACCGGCACCTGGCCGAACCCGGTCTGGACGTACAACGGCGTGCCCTCCGACCCGGGCACCTCCAGCCCCTCGCCCAGCCCGTCGCAGTCCTCCTCCTCGCCGTCGCCCAGCCCCTCCTCCTCGCCGTCGCCGACCTGCCCGACCGGCACGGGCAACATCGCCCAGGGCCGCCCGGCCACCGCCTCCGGCACCAACCAGTCCTACGGTGCGGGCAACGCGGTGGACGGCGACGCGAACTCGTACTGGGAGAGTGCCAACAACGCCTTCCCGCAGTGGGTGCAGGTCGACCTGGGCTGTGCGGTGAGCCTCGGCAAGGCGGTGCTGAAGCTGCCGCCGGCCTCGGCGTGGAACGCCCGGACGCAGACGCTGTCGGCCTCCGGGTCCACCGACGGCTCCTCGTTCACCACCCTGGTGGGCTCGGCCGGCTACACCTTCGACCCGGCCACCGGCAACACGGTGACCATCAACCTGCCGGCCAACTCGACCCGCTACCTGCGGATCACCGTCACCGGCAACACCGCCTGGCCCGCCGGCCAGGTCTCCGAACTCCAGGCCTTCGCCTCCTGACGGCGAAGACCTGGCAGCGGATGCCCACCTCACCGGAGGTGGGCATCCGCCTTTCCGTCCGGGACTTCAGGCCGCCGGGCGCTCCGCCAGGTAGCCGCGCAGCAACCGCTTGCACTCGGCGATCAGCGCCGGATCGCCCTGCGGGTCCAGCCGGAACGCCAACTTGAGGACGGCGTCCGCGCACTCCAGCGCCACCCGCAGGGCCAGCGCGAAGCCCGGGTAGGCGAACAACTCGCCACCGAGGGCACCGATCCGCTCCGCCACCGCCGCGTTGTTGTCCAGGTCGCGGTCGAGCAGGTGCTGGTCGTCCCGCAGATCGCCGGGCACGGAGCCGACCAGCCCGAAATCCAGGTGCCCGAACCCGGCCACGCTGCGCTTCATGGCGACGAACTCGTCCACCGCCAGGTCGACGAAACCGGGGATGCCGACCGGTTCCGCCGCCTCGATCCGGACGGCCAGCCGGGCGAGGAAGCTCTCCAGGTTCCGCTCGGCGAGCGCGCCCAACAGGCTCTCCTTGCCCGAGAAGAACTGGTACAGCGTGCCGATCGGCACCTGCGCCCGGTGGGCGACCTCCTTGGTCGTCAGCGCGGTCGGGCCGACCTCGTCCAGCAGGCCCGCGCAGGCGTCCAAGAGTCGCTCGTACCGTTCCTGGCTGCGCTGCTGGACGGGCCGCCGGCGGACCGCCCCGGACGGCGGGCGATGGTCTGTCCCCGTCTGCGCCTTCATGGGATCACTGTGCCGCATCGGGTGTTCCAGGCGCGAATCACGAATTCGCCGCACAACGACCGGGCGTTCCCGCCGCACCACGCCTACCGTGCGGAGGCTCGCCGGACCGAACCCGGTCGACTGCCGGCTTGCGCCCGTTCCTTGATGCCGGGGACTCCGTGTATCGCGCGCGTATCGAAAATCGCATACGCCACCACAACGGCCCTTCGGCTCCCATGGGGGCATGACTCAGAACGCAGCCCTGTCGGCACCGCCCCGCCGCGCGCGCAGGATCGTGCTCCTCGGCCTGGCGGTCCTCGCCATGGCGAGCGCCGCGTTCGTCGTGCGGCGGCCGCTCATGATGTCCGCTCCGAGGTGCATGGCCGGGCGGTGGCACGGCTGCTTCGACACGTTCAACGGCGTGGTGCTCATGACGCTGGTCACGGTGCCGTTGGCCGCGCTGGTGGTGTGGGCGCTGGCGCGCCGTCGGCGTGCCGCCGGCCTCGCATCCGCCTGGCGGACGTCGCTGGCCGAGGTGGGCATGGTCCACGGGACGGTGCCGTTCCTGTGGCTGACCATGATGCCGGGCGCCGGGGCCGGGACCGCCCCCGCCCGGGTGAGCCTGGTACCGCTGCGGGACCTGGTCACGATGGGGCCGCTCGGGATCGCCGGCAACCTGCTCGTCTTCGCGGCGCTGGGGTTCTTCGCCCCGATGCGTTTCGCGGCGCTGGCGTCCGTGCCGCGGATCCTGGCACTCGGGGCGGGCTGCTCCATCCTGGTCGAAACCGCGCAGTACGTCCTGCGGCTGGACCGGGTGTCCTCCGTGGACGACGTCCTGGTCAACGCCGCCGGCGCCGTGCTGGCCGCGCTGGCGTCGCGCCGCTGGTGGTGCACCACGGCGCAAGCGCCGTCGGACGAGTCTCGCCCCGTGCCGGCACCGGCAGGCTGAGTCGCGTCCGGTGGTGCACACGTCCCTGCATACGTCGGCGATACGGCCTGCTGCTTAGGCTTCCGACATGCGCGTACTGATCGTGGAGGACGAGCCCTACCTGGCCGAAGCCGTCCGTGACGGGCTGCGGCTGGAGGCGATCGCCGCCGACATCGCCGGCGACGGCGACTCCGCCCTGGAACTGCTCAGCGTCCACTCCTACGACCTCGCGGTCCTCGACCGCGACATCCCCGGCCCCTCCGGCGACGAGATCGCCCGGCGCATCGTCGCCTCCGGCAGCGGCATCCCGATCCTCATGCTCACCGCTGCCGACCGGATCGACGACAAGGCCTCCGGGTTCGAACTCGGCGCCGACGACTACCTCACCAAACCGTTCGACCTGCGCGAGCTCGTCCTGCGGCTGAGGGCGCTCGACCGCAGACGCGCGTACGCCCGGCCCCCGGTCCGCGAGATCGCGGGCCTGCGGCTCGACCCCTTCCGCCGGGAGGTCTTCCGCGACGGACGCTACGTCGCGCTCACCCGCAAACAGTTCGCCGTGCTGGACGTCCTCGTCGCCGCCGAGGGCGGTGTCGTCAGCGCCGAGGAGCTGCTGGAACGGGCCTGGGACGAGAACGCCGACCCCCTCACCAACGCCGTGCGCATCACCGTCTCCGCCCTGCGCAAACGGCTCGGCGAACCATGGATCATCGCCACGGTGCCCGGCGTCGGCTACCGCATCGACACGCAACCGGAGGCCGGACCCGAGGGAGGAGACCGTGGATAGAGCGCCCGGGTTGAGCGTTCGCCTCAAGCTCACTCTCAGCTACGCCGGCTTCCTCATGCTCGCCGGCGTCGTGCTGCTCGCGGCGGTGTGGGTGTTCCTCCTGCGGTACGTCCCCGATCGTGCGCTCATCGTCCCCGGCTCCACCGGCACCCTCACCCCCGGCGTCTTTCCCATCCGGTCCAACCTCCTGCACGTCTTCGCTCCGAGGGCGGCCGCAGTGCTGGTGTTCCTGCTGGTGCTCGGCCTCGTGGGAGGGTGGGTCCTCGCCGGCCGGATGCTCGCACCACTCACCCGGATCACGGATGCGGCACGGACGGCCGGGACCGGGTCGCTGTCCCACCGGATCCGCATGAAGGGCCGCCAGGACGAGTTCCGCGAACTCTCCGACGCGTTCGACTCGATGCTCGAGCAACTCGAGTCCCACGTCGCCGAGCAGCAGAGGTTCGCAGCGAACGCCTCCCACGAACTGCGCACCCCGCTGGCGATCTCGCGGACGCTCCTCGACGTCGCCCGCAAGGACCCCACGCGGGACCGGGATGAACTCATCGAACGCCTGCACGCCGTCAACACGCGGGCGATCGACCTCACCGAGGCCCTCCTGCTGCTCAGCCGCGGCGACCGCGGAAACCTCACCCGCGAGAGCGTCGACCTCTCCCTCATCGCCGAAGAAGCCGCCGAAACGCTGCTTCCCCTCGCCGAACGGCGCCGGATCACGCTCGACGTCACCGGCGGGGCGGCCCGGACCAGCGGCTCCGCGGAGCTCATGCTGCGGATGGTGACGAACCTCGTCCAGAACGCCATCGTCCACAACCTCCCCGCCGGCGGCACCGTGACGGTCCACACCGAGGCGGACGGCGACACGAGCGTGCTGCGGGTCGAGAACACGGGCCGTCGGCTCCCACCGGACCTGGTACCGACCCTCACCGAACCCTTCCACCGCGGAACGGAACGCGTGCGCACCGACGAGCACGCCGGCGTCGGCCTCGGCCTGGCCATCGTGCACAGCATCGTCCGCGCCCACGACGGCACCCTCGACCTCGTCCCCCGCCCCGCCGGCGGTCTCCTTGTGACGGTCCGTCTTCCCGGCACGCCGTAGGCATCGTTCCCACCCCCGAGAGGCCATGCGGAGCGAACGGTCGGACCTGTGAATCAGTGACCCGCGTCACACCCGGCTCCTGTCAGCAATCGGGGCGCCGTCTCGTTCAAGGGGCACGCGAACGAGACAGGAGCAACGCCATGAAGCACCGCATCGTCGTACTCGGCGCCGGATACGCCGGGGCCTTCGCCGCCGGGAACCTGGCCCGTCGGCTCTCGCCCGCCGACGCGGAGATCACCGTCGTCAACGCCGTACCCGACTTCGTCGAGCGCATGCGGCTCCACCAGCTCGCGACCGGCCGGGACCTCGCGTTCCGCAAGCTCGCCGACGTGTTCGCGGGCACCGGGGTGCGGCTGCGCCTGGCGCGCGTCACCGGCGTCGACCCCGAGCGCAGGACCGTCGCCGTGACCGGCAAGGACGGCGACGGCGAGATCGCGTACGACACGCTTCTCTACACGCTCGGCAGCTCCGTGGCCCACCATGGCGTCCCCGGCGTGGCCGAGCACGCCTTCGACGTGACCGGCCTGTCCTCGGCGCTGCGTCTGCGCGAGCGCCTGGCCGGCCTGGGCGAGGGCGGCACCGTGCTGGTCGTCGGTGAGGGGCTGACCGGCATCGAGGCCGCCACCGAGTTCGCGGAGTCCCGGCCCGACCTCTCGGTCGCGCTCGCCGCCCGCGGCGAGCCGGGCGCCTGGCTCTCCCCGAAGGCCCGCCGTCACCTGCGCCAGGCCTTCGACCGGCTCGGCATCACCGTCCACGAGCACACCGGCATCGAAGCCGTCGAGCCGACACGGGCGATCGCCGCCGACGGTACGTCCATCCCGGCCGACGTGACGGTGTGGTCGGCCGGGTTCGCCGTGCACCCCATCGCGGCCGCCGGCGGCCTGGAGGTCGCCGAGACCGGCCAGATCGTCGTCGACCGCACCATGCGCTCGGTCTCGCACCCGGACGTCTACGCCGCCGGCGACTGCGCCTACGCGATCGGCGAGAACGGGCGGCCGCTGCCGATGTCCTGCGCCTCGGCCGGATCCACCACCCTGCAGGCGACCGCCGCGATCATCGCGCGCCTGACGGACAGCAAGGTCCCGACCACCGGGCTGAAGTACCACGGCAACCACATCAGCCTCGGGCGGCGGGACGCGATCTTCCAGATGGTGGACGGGGACGTCCGGTCGAAGTCCTGGTACCTGGGCGGCCGGACCGCCGCGCGGCTCAAGTCGGGCGTGCTCAAGGGGGCCGGGTGGGGCATCGCCCACCCGACCTTCGGCATGCCGAAGCGCAAGCGCCGCCTGGCCACCGCGCCCGACCGGGCCGGTGCGAGGGTCGCCGCATAGGCTGCTCCGCATGGACAGCGCAGCCATCGATCGGTTCGAGGCCGGCCGGGGCCGGCTGGCCTCGCTCGCGTACCGTCTGCTCGGATCGGCGGCCGACGCCGAGGACGCCGTACAGGACGCGTTCCTGCGCTGGCAGGCCGCCGACCGGGAACGCATCGAGGTGCCCGAGGCGTGGCTGACCAAGGTCGTCACCAACCTCTGCCTCGACCGGCTCCGCTCGGCGCAGGCGCGCCATGAGCGCGCCGTCGGAGACCGGATGCCCGAGCCACTCCTCGAAGGCGACCCGATGCTCGGCCCTGCCGACACCTTCGAGCAGCGCGAATCGGTGTCCTTGGCCGTCCTGACCCTCATGGAGCGCCTCTCACCGGTCGAGCGCGCCGCGTACGTCCTGCGCGAGGCCTTCTCCTACCCCCACGCCGAAATCGCCGGAATCCTCGACATCACCGAGTCCGCCAGCCAGCAGCACGTCCACCGGGCCCGACGCCGGGTCGCCGCCGAGCGCCGCAGCGGCGACGAGGTCGACCCCGCCTCCGCGCGCCGGATCGTCGAGGAGTTCCTCGCCGCCGCCACGTCGGGGCGCACCGAACGGCTGGTAGAGCTGCTCACCGCCGACGCGACCGCGGTCTCGGACGGCGCCGGACTGGCCAGGCGGCTGCTGCGGTACCGGACGCGCGAGCGCGTCGCCTCCTTCGTGCGGGCCGGCTTCAAGCCCACTCCGGCGAAGCTTCGGCTGGCCGGCGGCACCCCCGCGTTCCACATCGCGCCGGTCAACGGCTCCCCGGCCGTCCTCGCCGTGGTCGACGACCGGGTCGTGGGCGTCGTGGCGTTCGAAGTCAGCGACGGCAAGGTCGCCTCGCTGCGCGGCATCGCCGCCGCGGACCGGCTCGTGCGCCTCAACGAGGCCTGGCGGCAGCACGAGCCCGACGCGCCGGTCATCGCCGCATGGGTGGCCGGAGCCACCGGAATCCGGTGACCTGGGTCGGAGCGGGATCCGGGCGCCCCTGGCCACTCGTCGCGCCACGGAGCCACGCACAAACCCGTTGGCGAACCACGGCGACCACTGCTAGCTTTCCGGAGGCCGTGCGAGAGAACGAGGAGGTGGTACCCGTGAACGCAGTATCGACATGGGTGCTCCTCTCCGGGGTCACGGTCGGGCGGTAGGTCGTCCGGGAGCGCCGTTCACGAGCACTCCCGAAAGGCACGACCATGCGATTCACGTCTGAACAGCGCCTCGACGACGGCGTCCTCGAACGCGAATTCACCCTCGGTGAGATCCCCGGCATCCTGTGGACGCCCGGATCGGCATCCGCGTCCGCACCGGCGCCGCTGATCCTGCTCGGCCACCCCCCGCTCGGACTGCACAAGATGTACCCCCGGCTGGCGGGGCGGGCCCGGCACGCCGCGGCGGACGGCTTCGCCGCGGCCACCATCGAGCTCCCCGGGAGCGGTGACCGGCCCCGCTGGGCCGCCGCCGAGCAGGCCCGCGCAGACCTGCGCCGGGCCATGGAGGCCGGCGAGCCGGTCGGCGACGAGATCGTCGACGCCCTCGTCCTCCCGCTGGTCGAAAGGGCCGTCCCGGAATGGCAGACCGCCCTGGACGCCCTCCTCTCGCTGCCCGAGATCGGCGGCCCGGTCGGGTACTCGGGGGGAGTGATCTCCATCGGGACCCGGCTGGCGGTGGTCGAGCCGCGCATCTCGGCCGCCGTTCTGTTCGCCGGGAGTTTCGTCCCTCGCGCCATGTTCGAGGAGGCCCGCCAGGTCACCATTCCGCTGCACGTCCTGCTGCAGTGGGACGACGAAGGGAACGACCGGCAGGCGGCCCTTGATCTGTTCGACGCCTTCGGCTCCAGGGAGAAGACGCTGCACGCCAACATGGGCGGGCACACCGGCGTCCCGCAGTTCGCGGGGGACGACGCGGCCCGGTTCTTCGCCCGGCACCTGAAGTGAGGCCGGGCCGTCAGGCCGGCAGCGGACGGTAAGCGGTGCGGGCCGGGATGCCGCTCATCGAAGAGAGGTCGCAGCCCTCCTCGATGGCGGCGGCCGGCAGATGCACAACCGCCCCGGTCGCGGCGGTACCGGCCATCGGCGGTACCGGCCGGTCGGGGCGGCGCCCGCCGAGCGATGACGGGCGTTCGTCGATGTGCGGTGGGAGTGTCGGCCACCCGACGCGACAGCCGGGGCGCCAGCCCGCCCACCACTTGCCTGGACCAGCCCGAACGGCCCGCCGAAGGAACCGACGGGCCGTCATGAGGAATCGAGGTCAGGCGTAGATGTCCCAGCCGCCGCCGGCGTCGGTGGGGTTGGTGTAGGTGCCGTCGCCCTTGCCCCAGTAGATGAGGGCGTGGCCGTCGGACTTGCGGCGGACCATGAGGTCGGCGACGCCGTTGTTGTTGATGTCGCCGATGCCGGTGATCGCGTCGTAGGCGTCCCAGCCGCCGCCGGCGTCGGTGGGGTTGGTGTAGGTGCCGTCGCCCTTGCCCCAGTAGATGAGGGCGTGGCCGTCGGACTTGCGGCGGACCATT
>NZ_JBFBJZ010000023.1:80342-128070 GCF_040686255.1 Kitasatospora sp. NPDC085879
TGAGGTCGGCCACACCGTTGTTGTTGAGGTCCCCGACGCCCGTGATCACGACCTGACCGGAGGCCGGCACATCGTCGATGACCTTGTTGTAGCGGAACGGCTTGAAGCCGTCGCCCGTCATCTCGGACCGGTACATGGTGCGGCTCCGCGCGTCCGTCCCGGTGTGGGCCTCTTCGTAGATCACGGCCGCGGTGTGACCGGAGTCCGTCCAACGGCCGAACAACACCGTGTGGCTGGTGATGTTATTGATGGCATCACCCGGCTGCAGATCGTCCAGGCTCCCCAACTGCGTCGCGTACTGCCCCATCGACGTAGTGGTGAATCCCATGTTGGTTCCGGTCGTGTCGATGTGCCAGGCCATCGACACCAGACCCGAACAGTCCTGCCGGTACGTGCCGTTGCTGTCGGTCTTGTACGCGCTCTGGCTGTACGGAACCGCTTCGTCGACCCAGGACTGAGCCCGGGCGAGGACCTCGGAGCGGCTGATCTGACCACCGACCGCTGACGTTCCCACCGCGTGGGCGGCGGTTGCGGTGAAGGCCGTGGTGGCGATCGCACCGGAAGCGGCGATAGCGGCGGCAAGGACGAATCGGGTCAGCTTGGAAGCGTTGGCAGACACAGAAGTGCTCCGGAATCATTGAGAAAAGGAGAGGAATGGAGGCGGGTGCGGCCGTGATGGCTGCCGTGCGGGGGCAGCGGTCGGAATGCACCCGGATAGAGCGAGTGAGGACTCGCGGGCCCGGTGGAGGCAGGGGTGGGCCGCCGGAGCCGGCGAAAAGCGCTGGTGCGCCGATAAAGCCGACAAAGTCGGTGGGCGGGGGCGCGGGCCGACTGATTACTCCCAGGCTGTGGTTCCCGCAGTGCGCCTTTTCCAGGCGGTGGTCGTGGTGGCGACCGTGGGAGCGCTCAGCGCGGCAAGTGCCGGGACACGAGCGGCGAGAGCTGCGACACGGTGGCCTTGGCGACGAGACTGCGAAGCATGACAGTGGTCCTCTGGGAGATGTGAGCTGAAGGGGCGGAACCGTTCGCGCGTCGCACAGTTGACGCCTCGTCCGGTTCGCCGCCGGGCGGTGTTCCCTGCTGGCGAGTACTAGCTTCGCGCCTGATCAGGACCGGTGGAAGGGCTTCTAGGCGGACGAAAGCGGCCCTGGCCCGATCCGTCCACCGAGGCGGGACTCGGCCGGGAACCGCTCGTTGAACGGAGCCACCACCGGCACACCGACCCGAAGGTGGTTGGCCTTGAGCGCGTGAGCCGTGGTCGCGGGCGCCACCATGGCAGTTGCCGCTGCAGCCCCAACCGCCGGTGAGGTGATCTCGTCATTCAACTTCACGAGAATCACCTCCCCAATTGCATGTCCCGCCAGGCCCTATTGCCCAGAGCGGAGCTCCCACGCGGCCGGCGCGCAGCAGGCAGTGGCGCGAACGATGCTCGTCATTGAGCGCTCAGAACGAGTGTCAATGGACGGTAGAAGTTCCCTGGTGGGGAAAAAAAATCGGTCTTCCCGCTGCTGGACGGCGAAAGTCCCCATTGCTCGGGGTGGCGCGAGCGGGCATGGCGCGCGACGTCGGCCGCGCTGTCGGCGACCATCGCGGTCGTGATCAGCTCGTCCGCGTGGAATCGCCCCGGCGAGGTCAATTGCCGGTGGGTGTTGTTGTGGTTGGTCGGCACACGGGCGGTCGGGCGGTCCGGGAAGTCCGGGACGATGCCCCGGCCCTGACCATCCGCCAGGACGGGAGCACCCTACCTGCCGCCCAGATCCCCGCCGCGTTGGTGAACTCCCTCGGATGCCCCGCAGATCGAGGCCGCCGACCGCCGCGTCCACCTGCGCCCCCGGAGCGGCCTGGAGCGCTTCGTGCGCGCCTGTCTCACCGGGCGGCGCCCCGCCCGTTCGACGGCGGGAATCCATTGCCGACGGGCGGGGTGGATCAGCTGGCCGGCGGGAGGGCGAACGGCTTCACAGTGGGGTGAGGATGTCCTGGTGCGCCCCGTCGAGGACGAAGCCGTTGTCCAACCGGACCCGGACCGTCACCAGGTTCCCCCGCTCCCGGTGCGCGGCCCACTGCGGCTCCAGCGCGGCGATCTCCGCCTCCAGCCGCTTCCGGCTCGCCTCCGGCATGGTGTGCCCGTAGTCCTCGAACAGCGCTTTGAGCCGCTGGTACTCGCGGACCTCGTCGCTCTCCGGGAGTTCCCCGTCCACCCGCTCGACGGTGCCCTCGATCCCGGCTCCCAGCGAGAGGAACCCGACGACGGCCCCGGGCTCCCCGGCGACTGCCTCACCGATCCCGAGGTCCTCTGCCAACCTGACACGCAGGCCTGCCTCCAGGGTCATCCGTCCTCTGCCTCTCCATCGATCGGTGCCGCCGACGCAGCCGGCCTGTGGCCCCGGCCATTATCCGTCGGACGGGTCACGGTGCCCGGCTCATCGGCCGTTGTTCCGCTAGTGGCAGGTGCCGGGGGCTGTGGTTTCGCCACCGGACATGCCGTCACTCGCTCGGCGGGGGAGGGGATTTCGGGCGCCGCTGTCGGATCCCCTGGTTAGGCTCCGGACCATGCGGATTCGACGACATGCCCCCGCGGTGCTCCTGCTCGTACTAGCCGGCACGGCCGGGGCCTGCACCAGCACACCCCCGGATGTGCAGTCCCGGCCGCCGCACCAGACCGTCGCGGCCCCCTCCGGGGCCGGCACGCCCGGCAGCGCGGCCGATGCCGCGGCCGGGCCGACCACCTACGGCACCCCGATCGACGTGGCCGGCCTCTGCAGGCTGCTCGACTACGCACCCCTCGCGCCGGTGCTGGGCAAGGCCGCCGGCGTCCCGCAGGCCGAGGAGAAGAGCCCCGACCCGTCCTCGGGTCGGACGGCCTCCTGCGGGCAGAAGCTCGGCGCGGGGGCCGAGAGCGGCCCCGGCGGGGCCGTCCGCACCTACATCACCGTCTGGCCCGACAGCGCCACGGCGAAGCAGCAGTTCGAGGCGGGCCGGGACGAAGACGTCAAGGACACCGCGAAGGACGGCCGGTACGAGCCGCAGACGGGCATCGGCAGCGAGGGCTACCGGATCGTCGATACCATGAGCAACGAGACCCAGGCCGTCCTCGCGCTCACCGTCCGGCACGACAACCTGCGGATCAGCGTCCGCGTCCTCGCCGCCCGGGGCCGCCCATGGGACGCCGCATCCACCGCCGACCTCTTCGACCGCCTGGGTGCCACCGCCCGGGCCGCCCTCCCCGCCATCCACCGAGCGGTCCCGGCCGGCTGACCGACCGTCGCCGGTCAGCCGAGGGCGATGCACTCCAGCGGACCGCGGTGGGTGGCGCCGATGCGGTCCCCGCCCGGTGAGAGGAGCCGCCGCAGCAGCGCCGGGGCGGATGTCGGCGAGCTCCCGATGGCCGAGCCGTGCGCGTCCGGTCCCACCCGAACCTGACGCAGTCGAACACCCGCGCGCTCCGGGCGGGTCCAATCCGCCCCGGCTGTCACCCCAGGGCGCTACCCTCTCGCCAGGAACGTCGACGAGGGGTGGGGCTCATGGCGTACGGCGGGGACGCGCTGCCGGCAAACGGTCCGCAGAAGGGATCCGGGGGCGGACTGACCGCCATCGGGGTGCTGTTGCTGGTGTACCTCGGGATCTTCGCGATCGCCCTGGTCATCAGCATCACCCAGGGCAACTACAACTACCTGATCGCAATGGCCGACAAGAATGCCGACCTGCCCTGGCTGGCCATCGCCGTCTACTTCACGCCGCTCGCGGCCACCCTGGTCTCGACGTCGGTGCTCGCCGTCCTGGCGTTCAGGGGGGTGTCCTGGGTGCGGCCCACCGCGGCGGTGCTCCTCGTGGTGACGACCCTCTCCGCCGCCGGCCAGCAGCTCTTCTTCCAGCTGACCAACGGGCGGTTGGACGGCATTCTCGACCTGCCGCTCGACGCGATGTTCATCATGCTGCAGCCGTACCTCGCGCTCGGCGTGGCCGCCGCCGTTGCGGTCGTCGCGGTCGCCACGCGCACGCCACGGCCGGGCCCCGGCTACGGCGGGCCCTTCGCTCCACCGCCGGTTCCGCCCTACGCACCGCCGACGCCCTCCGGTCCGCCCGCCCCGCCCGCGGACCGGCCGAGCCCCGCGTCGTAGCCGCCCGACCGTTCGCGTGCGAGCCGACGGGGATGACCGACGGGGAACTCGCCGATTTGCTGGACACTGGCGGCCCAGGCCCGCCGCCCACGCTGCTCTCACCTGCGCGTGACGGGACGGGCCTGGCGGTGCGCGTCCTGTCGCCCGGGACGCGGGCCTGTCCCGGGCGGGGCGGATGCGGTCAGCGCGGCGGCGTGACGAGCCCCGTCTCGTAGGCGGTGATCACGAGGTGGACGCGGTCGCGGGCGCCGAGCTTGGCGAGCAACCGTGACACGTGCGACTTGGCGGTGGCCACTCTGTCCAAAGCTGGGAGCAGGACCTCGGCTCCCTGGGCCACACCGCCACCGTCCCCGGATCCTGGCTGGTGTACGCGCTCTGGCCGCTGACCGCGGTCGCCCTCGCGGTGCGGCACCGCGACATGTGAGCCCGCTGCCTGATCATCGGATCATCGTGTTAATAACTGGCCTGAAGCGAGATCGGCGGCGGAGGGCGGCGACGCGGTGATCGTCCCATCCGTCCTGTCCGTTCCGGGTGGTGACGGCCCCTTCGGCACCTGCGATATCCGGTGCGCGCCTCCAGGGCGGCGCAATGAGAGCGCCTCATCTCCCTGTCCCTTCCTCCGGCGCCGCCGTGAGCAGGGAGTGTCTGCACGTCGGCGTCTGCTGCCGGCGACCGTGACTTCGCTCGTCAACGATCCGTCAAGAACGCTGCTCCGGGCGTCAAGGGGGCGTCAGGGAGCGGCTGGTCGCGACCCGTCGAACCCTAGCGTGAGCTGCGCCGAACGGCCTCGCGCACCTTCGTGCGGAAGGAGCGCGGGGCCGTGCCGGAGCTCCGATCCCCGGACGGACACACCGGGGGAGGGGCTCCGGAGGCCCACGGACAGGGGGAGGGGACGCGCGGTCATGGCACCAGGTGCACTGCACGCGACGAGCGGATCCGGGAAGCCGGGCTCGCCGGAGGTGACGGGCCCGGGGGCGGTTGCCGGACCACCCCGTCCGCGCGCTCCCCTCGCCGCGGCCGCCGCCGTTCGACGGCTCGCCGACCGCTCCACCTGGAACACCCCCGCCTGGTCCGGGCACTCACCGCGCTCTGCCTGGCCTGCGTGCTCGGCCTCGGCGGGGCCGTCGCCTCGGTGCTGGCCGGTGCGCGGGACGGCATCGACACGATCGGCCACCGGGCCGCCCCGACTGTGGCCGCCAGTGGCGCATCGGCTCCAGGTCCCACCGGCCTCGTTGCGGAGCCGGATGGTGGTCTTGTCGTGGTGGCCGAGAGCGTCCGCGACGACGGGCGCGGGATTCGGTACGGGGCGGGAGAAGAGCTGCGAACGGCGGGTGTTAACTTCCTTCCCGTGGTGGAGCACCAGGACGAGACCAGGGCGGCCTACGACGGGGTCGTCGAGCTGTATGCGTCGATGTTCACCGATCGGCTGGAGACGCGGCCGTTCTCGCGGAACATGATCGGCATCTTTGCCGAGCTGGTGCGCGCGACGGGGAACCTGCGGGCAGCCGATGTCGGCTGCGGGCCCGGACATCTGACGGCCATGCTGCACGGCCTGGGGCTGGACGCCTTCGGGCTCGACCTCTCCCCAGCCATGGTCGACCACGCCCGGCGGGCCCATCCGGCGCTGCAGTTCGACGAGGCGCGGATGGAGGCCATGCCAGTCGAGGACGGCGCGCTCGGTGGCGTGCTGGCCCACTACTCGATGATCCACACCCCTCCTGAGGAACTTTCCGCGCTGCTCGCCGAGCAGGCTCGTGTCCTGGCACCAGGTGGCCTGCTCCTGGTCTCGTTCTTCGCGACCGACGCACCCGAGCCGGTCCGCTTCGACCACAAGGTGACGCCCGCCTACAGCTGGCCGGCGGACCGCTTCGTCGAGCTGCTGGCCGGGGCCGGGCTCGTCACGTTCGCCCGGCTGCTCCACGACCCGGCCTCTGAGCGGGGCTTCCTCGATGCCCACCTGCTGGCCCGCCTCCGCTAGAGCATGGATTTGCGCGCTTGGATCAATGGAGTAGCCGTTAGTGGTAGGCCGCGGCGGACGGCCCTCGACCGCTACGGCCGCTCCTGCAGGACCTGATCACCATGGTCGCCGAGCTACGTCGCCGGGAGATCGGCTTCACCTAGCTGCACGAACGGCTCGACACCACCACCCCCGGCGGGCGGCTGGTGTTCCACGTCTTCGCCGCACTGGCGGAGTTCATCCGGGAGCTGATCGTCTCCGGCACCCGCGAGGGCCTGGCCGCCGCCCGCGCCCGCGGCAAGGTCGGCGGCCGGCCCACCGTCGTCAACCCGGACATCGTCCTGGCCGCCCGCGACATGCTGCCCAACCCCGAGCACCTCGATCGCCAAGCGCCTCGGGATCAGCCCCGGCACCCTCTGGGTGGGTATGCCGACACCCTCGCCGGGTCAGTCGTCCAGGCGGCGCTTGCTGAGCCAGGCGACCATCTCGGGGTCGTGGTGGTCGAAGAACAGCGTGGCGCCGGTGTCGAGGGCGGCGATCCGGACCATCTGGTCGTCGGTGAGGTCGAAGTCGAAGACGTCGAAGTTCTGCGCCATCCGGTCGGGGTTGACCGACTTGGGGATGGTGACGATGCCGCGCTGGATCAGCCAGCGGAGTACGACCTGGGCGGCGGACTTGCCGTGCGTCTCGCCGATGCCGGCGAGGACGGGGTGGGTGAACAGGTTGTTCCTGCCTTCGGCGAAGCCGCCCCACGCCTGGTGCTGGACGCCGTGCTCGCGCATGAGGTCGTGGTCTGCCGGGCGCTGGAAGAACGGGTGGGTCTCGATCTGGTTGACCGCCGGGGTGACCTCGTTGTTGAGGATCAGGTCGAGGAGCCGGTCGGGGTAGAAGTTGGCGACGCCGATCGCCTTGGCCAGGCCCTCGCGGTTGACGGCCTCCATGGCGCGCCACTGGCCGTAGACGTCGCCGAAGGGCTGGTGCATCAGGTACAGGTCGACGTGGTCCAGGCCCAGCTTCTTCAGCGACGTCTCGAAGGCACGGCGGGCGTTGTCCTGGGCGGGGGCGTTCTGGACCCACAGCTTCGTGGTGACGAACAGCTCCTCGCGCGGGACGCCGCTGGCCTTGATGGCGCGGCCGACCGCCTCCTCGTTCCCGTAGGCGGCCGCGGTGTCGAGCAGCCGGTAGCCGGCGGCGAGGGCGTCGGAGACGGCCTGCTCGGTCTGTTCCGCCGGGATCTGGTAGACGCCGAAGCCGAGAATCGGCATCTCGACGCCGTTGTTCAGGGTGACGCTCTGCATGAGGATCTTCCTTGTCGCTCGGGTGTGCGGGGTCGTCGGGGCGGCCGCACGGTCAGGGGCCGCCGGGGGAAGCGGTCAGCGTTCGAGCATCCGCGCCTGGGCTTCGGTGTGGGTGTCGCCTGCGGCGGGGGGCAGGCTGCTGAGCTTGTCGATCTGTTCGGCAGTCAGCTCGACGCTGTCGGCGGCGGTGTTCTCCTCGACCCGGGCCACGTGCTTGGTGCCGGGGATGGGCGCGATGTCGTCGCCCTGCGCGAGCAGCCAGGCGAGCGCGACCTGCGCGGGTGTGGCGCCGGCCTCGGCGGCCACGGCCTGGACCTCGTCGGCGAGCGCCAGGTTGCGCTGGAAGTTCTCACCGGTGAAGCGCGGGTTGTCTCGCCGGAAGTCGTCCTCGTCGAACTGGTCGGTGGAGCGGATCGTGCCGGTCAGGAAGCCGCGTCCGAGGGGGGAGAAGGGCACCAGGCCGATGTTCAGCTCACGTAGCACCGGCAGCACCCGCTGCTCCACGCCCCGGGTCCACAGGGAGTACTCCGACTGCACCGCGGTGACCGGGTGGACGGCGTGGGCGCGGCGGATGGTGTCCGGTCCTGCCTCGGACAGGCCGAACGCGCGGACCTTGCCTGCGGCCACCAGCTCGCCGACCGCGCCGGCCGTCTCCTCGATCGGCGTGTTCGGGTCGACCCGGTGCTGGTAGTACAGGTCGATGTGGTCGGTGCCCAGCCGCTTGAGCGAGCCCTCGACGGCGCTGCGGATGTTGGCCGGGCTGCTGTCGAGGTTCCACGGTCCCCGGCCCGCGTGTGAGACGAGACCGAACTTCGTCGCCAGCACCACCTGGTCACGGCGGCCCTTCAGCGCCCGGCCGACAAGTTCCTCGTTGGTGTAGGGGCCGTAGATCTCGGCGGTGTCGACCAGCGTGACGCCCAGCTCCAGTGCCCGGTGCAGGGTCCGAACCGACTGCGCCTCGTCGGTCCCGGAACCGGTGTAGCCGTGGGTCATCCCCATCGCACCCAGTCCGATCCGGGAAACGTCCAGGTCACGCAACTTGATGTACCGCATCCGCTCTCTCCGCTCCATCGTCTTCTCCGGCGATGTCCACCCTGGACGCCACCCCGGGCCCGCTCATCGCAGCGCGCGGCCGCGAGCGGCGATTCATCCGCCGGTCGGGAGTGCCGGCTGCCCGAAGAGGCGGGCGCAGGTCGCCGTGTACCCACCCTCGCGCGTTTCCGCCTCCGCAGGCAGGGCGGGCCGTTCAGGGGTAACGGCAGGGCCCCCACCGCACTGCCGCCCAGGTCAGCGCGGTGTGACACTGAAGCCATGGCATCCGAGGGCACCCCCACCAACCGGACGAACAGAGAGGGCGCGGAGCTCGGCACCTTCCTGCGCGCCCGCCGCACCCAGACCAGCCCCCAGCAGGCCGGCCTCACCGTCGGCACCGGACTGCGCCGCACCCCCGGACTGCGCCGCGAGGAACTGGCCACCCTCGCCGGCATCAGCATCGACTACTACGTGCGCCTGGAACGCGGCAAGGAGACCCGCCCCAGCCCCTCCGTCCTCGACGCCCTCGCCCGCGCCCTGCACCTGGACGACCAGGAACACCAGCACCTGCGCGAACTGGCCGCCCGCGCCGCCCGCTACGCACCCGAACCGCCGCCGGCGCCCAGCCGCACCGTGCGCCCCCACCTCAAGCTGCTGCTGGAATCGCTGCGCCCGAACCCCGCCTACATCGTCAGCCGCAGCATGGACCTGCTCGCCTGGAACCCCGGCGGCCTCGCCCTGTACGCCGGCCTGGACGACTGGCCCGCCAAGCACCGCAACCTCGCCCGCTACCTCTTCCTCCACCCCGCCGCCCGCGAGCTGTTCCCGGACTGGGACCGCCAGATCACCGGCTGTGTCGCCCGGCTGCGCGCCGTCGCCGGCACCGCTCCCGACGCCCCCGACCTGACCAACCTCGTCGGCGAACTCCTCCTCAAGAGCCCCGACTTCGCCAAGCTCTGGGAACGCTACGACGTGACCGGCCGCAAGTCGGTGGACAAGACCTTCCACCACCCCGACGTCGGCACGATCACCCTCACCGCCCAGTCGATGAACCTGGAGGGCACCGCGGGCCAACGCCTCGGCGTCTACCTCGCAGAACCCGGGACCCCCGACCACGACGCGCTGCTCCTGCTGGACCTGACCGCACCCCGGCACGCCCCACGCACACCGCAGAAGGCCCCGGAGCAGTCGTCCAACCAGTCCTGAACTGCGCCAACGCACCGGATCGCCCGTGGTCCGGGCCGTGAGCGTGAGGGCGCCGACAGAGTGCCCCGTCAGGCGCAGGCCCGGCAGTCGGCAAGTCGGTCATCGGCGGACTCGTCGTCGTCCAGCTGCACGTCATGCTCAACCGAGATCACTCCATTGCCCCTTCTGGGCTCACCTCGGCCGGACCCCTGTGAGCGCCTGCGCCGGACGAGGCGACGGCGGGTGTCCGGGACACGACGATCGGGCGTGGGTGCGCCCTGGTGCGACAGAAACGCCATTCCCGCCCGTCAGGGCCCCGGTGCGGTCCTGACGACTCTTCGACTCCCACTCCGCCGATTCTTACGTCGCATGGATGGCAGAACGGGACCGACGGCCCGGGCGGCCGTTCGGGGCGGGTGACGCACGCCTGCCGGGGGCTGCACCACGGGATCGGTATTGTCCGCTCCATGTGAACCAGCCGGGAGGCAGAGCAGCCCGCGCGGAGGAGGACCACCATGGCCGAGCACGGTTCCGCAGTGCGCCCACCGGAGCCGGGCCGGACCGCCGGCGCGGGCCTCGCCCTGGTGGTCGGCGCGCTCGGCGTGGTCTTCGGCGACATCGGTACCAGCCCGATCTACACCCTCCAGACCGTGTTCAACCCGGAGGACCCGCACCCCGTACCGGTCTCCACCGAGAACCTGTACGGGGTGGTGTCGCTGGTGTTCTGGTCGGTGGTGGTCATCGTCCTGGTCACCTACGTGCTGCTGGCCATGCGCGCCGACAACGACGGCGAGGGCGGCATCATGGCGCTGATCACCCTGCTGCGCCGGTGGGGCTCGCAGCAGAGCCGGCGGACGACGGCCGTGCTGGCCGCGCTGGGCATCTTCGGCGCGTCGCTGTTCTTCGGCGACAGCATGATCACCCCGGCGATCTCGGTGCTGTCCGCGGTCGAGGGGCTCAAGGTCGTCGAGCCGTCGCTCGAGGACGCGGTCGTGCCGGGCACCGCCGCGATCATCGTGGTGCTGTTCCTGGTGCAACGCAAGGGATCCGCCGCGGTGGGCCGGTTGTTCGGCCCGGTGATGATCCTCTGGTTCACGGCCATCGCGGCCTGCGGGATCTCCGGCATCGCCGACCATCCGGAGATCCTCAAGGCGCTGTCCCCGAGCTACGCCCTGGGCTTCCTGTTCGGCCACTTCGGCACCGCGTTCTTCGCCCTGGCCGCGGTCGTGCTCGCCGTCACCGGCGCCGAGGCGCTGTACGCCGACATGGGCCACTTCGGACGCCGCCCGATCACCCGCGGCTGGCTGTTCCTCGTCTTCCCCGCCTGCACCCTGAGCTACCTCGGCCAGGGCGCGCTGATCCTCGACGACCCGGCCAACATCAGCAGCCCGTTCTTCCTGCTCGCCCCCGGCTGGGGACGGCTGCCGATGGTCGTGCTGGCCACCGCGGCGACCGTGATCGCCTCCCAGGCGGTCATCACCGGCGCGTACTCCGTCGCCTCCCAGGCCGCGCAGCTCGGCTACCTGCCGCGGCTTCGGATCGCGCACACCTCCGAGTCCACCATCGGCCAGATCTACGTGCCCTGGATCAACTGGCTGCTGATGGTCTCGGTGCTCACCCTCGTCTTCGCCTTCCGCAGCTCCACGGCACTGGCCTTCGCGTTCGGCATGGCCGTGACCGGCACCATCACCATCACCACCCTGCTGTTCTTCTACGTGGCCCGCGCGAGGTGGGGCACACCGGTGTGGCTGGTCGCCACCGGCGCGACGCTGCTGCTCTTCGTCGACCTGCTGTTCGTGGCGGCCAACGCGACCAAGCTCTTCCACGGCGCGTGGCTGCCCCTGCTCATCGGCGTCACCGCGTTCACCGTCATGACGACCTGGCAGCGCGGCCGCCAACTCGTCACCGCGGAGCGGGAACGCCACGAAGGCCCCCTGCGCCAGTTCGTCGACCGGCTCCACAGCGGCCAGGTGCGGGCGCTGAAGGTCCCCGGCACGGCGGTCTTCCTCAACCGGGGCAAGCAGACCACGCCACTGGCGATGCGCGCCAACGTCGAGCACAACCACGTGCGGCACGACCAGGTCGTGATCCTCTCCATCCAGACCGAGACCGTGCCCCGGGTTGCGGCCGAACAGCGGATCGTCGTCGACGACCTCGGCTACGCGGAGGACGGGATCATCCACGTCACCGCCCGGTTCGGCTACATGGAGACACCCGACGTACCCGGCACGCTGGCGCTGCTCGACCCGATTGCGACCGAGGGCGAGCTGCAGCTCGACCAAGCGACCTACTTCCTGTCGAAGATCGAACTCCGGCGCGGGAAGGAACCGACGATGGCACCGTGGCGCAAGCGGCTGTTCATCGCCACCTCCTACATCACCGCCGACGCCGCGGAGTACTTCGGCCTCCCGCGCGACCGCACCGTCATCATGGGCTCCCACATCGAGGTGTAGGTCCACCGGCTCCGGAGGGACGATCCCCGGTTCCCGCGGTTCACGACGAGGATCCGCGCCGTGCGGGCCGCCCGCTCTTGAAGGATCTCTGACGGCGCGTGATTCCCGGCCGTCGTGGGCACCGGGCGCCGTGGGGCGCAGACTGGAAGCCGGAGGGGTCGCGGGCGGGAGGTCGGTGGCCATGAACGGCGGAGCGGCGGCGATGGCTCTTGCGGTGTTCCTCGGGATGGGCGGCCTGGTCGCGTACCTGGCCGGTCTCGCGGGTCTGCACGAGATCCGCCGGTTGCGGCGGGTCGGCACTCCGACTCTTGCCCTGGTTCGGTACCGGGCCGGTGGCGCCGGGGAGGGTTCGGCCGGCCGGCGTCCGCTGCTGCAGTTCTCCACCGGGGCCGGCCAGGTGGTCGAGGTGTTCTCCCCGGTGCCGGCCGGTCGGGCGCTGCCTCTGGCGGACGGTGCGGAGGTCCGGCTCCGCTACGACCCCGCCGATCCGGGCCAGGTCCTGGTGGACGGAGGCGAGCGGCAGTGGCTGGAGCGTCTGTTCGTCGGATCGGGTGTCGCGGCCATGCTGGGGGCGCTCGTGCTGGCAGTCTTCGCCTGACCGCTTCCGGCACGGTGCCCGGATCTGCCCGCGGGCCGGCCGGCCTCAGAGCTTCTCGGGTTGCGGAACGTCGAGTACCGGAGCGGGCTCGCCGCGCCGCATCGCCCCGGGCGCCCGCCGCGCGGGACGGTCGGCGCGAGGCGCGGAGGACAGCTGCCACGGCACGCTGATCACCATCACGCCCGGGGTGAACAGCAGCCGGGACTTGAGCCACAGCGCCGACTGGTTGTGCAGCAGTTGCTCCCACCAGTGCCCGACCACGTACTCCGGGATGAACACCGCGATCGCCTCGTGCGGGTGGTTGCGCCGGTACTCGCGGACGTACTGGACGACCGGCTTGGTGATCTCCCGGTACGGCGAGTCCAGCACCTTCAACGGCACCTGGACGTCGTAGCTGCTCCACTGCGCGCCGAGCTCCTCGGTGGCGTCCTTCTCGACCGCCACGGTCAGGGCCTCCAGGCTGTCCGGCCGGAACGCCTGGGCGTAGCCGAGCGCACGCAGGGTGGCCTTGTGCAGTTTGGAGACCAGCACCACGCCGTGCACCCTGGCCGGCCGCACCGACTCGGCCCGGGCGTCCTCGATGGCCAGTTCGTCGGCGACGGCGTCGTAGTGGCGGCGGATGCCGCGCATCATCAGCCACAGCACCGCCGCGGCCAGGACCGCCAGCCAGGCCCCCTGGGTGAACTTGGTGGCCAGCACGATCACCAGCACCAGGGCGGTGAACACACCGCCGAACGCGTTGATCACCCGTGAACGCCGGGCCGAGGAGCGCACCGCCGGGTCGGTGCCGGTGCGCAGCACGTCGTTCCAGTGCCGGACCATGCCGAACTGCGACAGGGTGAAGGAGGTGAACACGCCGAGGATGTACAGGTGGATCAGGCTGGTGACGTCCGCCCGGTAGAACCACAGCAGGGCGCCGGCCACCACGGCCAGGGCGAGGATGCCGTTGGAGTACGCGAGGCGGTCGCCGCGGGTGTGCAACTGCCGGGGCAGGTAGCGGTGCTGGGCGAGGATCGACGCCAGCAGCGGGAAGCCGTTGAACGCGGTGTTGGCCGCGAGGACCAGCACGAGTGCGGTGGCGGCCTGGACCACGTAGAACGGGATGCTGTCGCTGCCTCCGAACACGGAGGCGGCGAGCTGGGCGATCACGGTGGGTTGGGTGTAGTTCGCGCAGTCACCGGAGATGCCGGTCAGCTGGCAGGCGTCGTCCACGTAGTGGACCTTGGCCACCATGGCGAGCCAGGTGACGCCGACGAACATCACGACCGCGGTCAGGCCCATCACCGCCAAGGTGCTGGCGGCGTTCTTCGACTTCGGCCTGCGGAAGGCCGGCACGCCGTTGGAGATCGCCTCCACGCCGGTCAGCGCCGTACAGCCGGAGGCGAAGGCCCGGAGGGCGAGGATCAACAGTGCCAGCCCGGCGAGGTTCGCCTTGCCCGGCTCCGGCTCGATCCCGAATGCCGCGCTCTCGGCCACCGGGGTGTCGCCGAACGCCACCCGGATCACGCCCGTGACGATCATCAGCATGATCGCGGTGATGAACAGGTACGTCGGCGCGGCGAAGGCCCGTCCCGACTCGCGGACACCCCGCAGGTTCATCGCCGTGAGCAGGACGACGAAGCCGAGCGCGAAGCCGACCCGGTAGTCCGCCAGGCTCGGGAAGGCGGAGATGATGTTGTCCACACCCGAGGCCACCGACACGGCAACGGTCATCACGTAGTCGACCAGGAGCGAGGCCGCGACCACCAGTCCGGCGTTCGCCCCGAGGTTCTTCGACACCACCTCGTAGGAGCCGCCGCCGCTCGGGTAGGCGTGCACGACCTGGCGGTAGGACATCACCACGACGGCCATCAGCACGACGACCGCCGCGGCGACCCACGGCGTCAGGTAGAGGAAGGCCGTGCCGCCGACGGTGAGGACGAGCAGGATCTCGCCGGTGGCGTACGCGACGGAGGACAGCGGGTCGGAGGCGAAGATCGGCAGCGCCAGGCGCTTGGGCAGCAGCGTCTCGCCGAGTTCCTCGCTGCGCATCGCGCGGCCGATCACGAGACGCTTCAGCGCCTGGGGCAGGTTGAACACTGATCGAGCGTATGGCTCGGGAGCCTGGTTGCCACGTTGCCGCACGGCCCCTTCCGTTGCCCCGTTCGGCGGATGTTTGTGCAGGTGAGGGGCGTCGAGGAGCCTGTTCGGCACCGGTTCGGGTGCGCGAGGAGGCCGTTAAGGGATCGTCAATATCCGCATACGGAAAGCGCCATACGGAGCATTTCAGGCACGTCAGGTGCGCAGCCGGAGACGGCAGACCACGGCGCCCGTGTGGCGGCGCAGCGCGCGGTCGATGACGGCGCCGCGCCGGTTCTGCGGCAGGCGCTGCCAGGGTCGGGCGGGTTCGACTTCGGGATGAGGACGGTGATCCGGGCTGGAGAGCGTCGTCTTCAGCATCGTCGGCCCGGCGCTGCCGGCGCTGGTGCGCGACCTGCCGGCCGGCACCGGCGGTCCTGACCACGTCCGTGGTGGTCTTCACCCTGGTCGTCCAGGGCTGACCCTGGCCGCGGTGGTCAACCGTTCCGGCCTCGCGCTCGAACCCGAGCACACCGTGCGCAAGGAGGACGACGCCCGTGACGCCCTCAACCGCGCTGCCCTCGACCACGTCGAACACCTTGCGGCGCTGGAGACCGCAGTCGACCGGGTGCGCAGAAGCCTGAGCGCCCGCCTCGACCGCAGTCCCGAAGGACCGGACGGCAACACCGCCGACGCCGCGTACCGCCAGCTGCGGCACGAGATCATCACCGTCCAGAGCATCGAACTGCACCGTCTGTACGACGAACACCGCATCGGCGACACCACCCGCCGGCGCCTCCAGTACGACCTCGACCGTGAGGACGCCGCCCTCGGCACACCCTGACCATAGGCCGGGCGGCGACCGACACGAGGTCGGCGCCGGGCGGACGAGGTCAACGTCCGGTCAAGGATTGGGTCGCCAGGTCGACGGGGCCCTATGCTTGTGCAGGTTTGAACAGACACCTCGTTCGGTGAGGCGTCTTCATGGACACAGGCCACTGATCCCACCCGTCGAGAGACGCTCCGGATCAGGACAGGTCTCCCCGGCCCAAGGGGTGACCCCAAGTGGCTTCTCCGCTCGATGCGGAGACACGCCGTGGAGTGCCAAAGCTCTGACGAGTTGGGGTGTGCCGGGTCTTTGCCGGCTTTCCCCTTGCCGTGCCGCCGCGACATCACCTCGTGGCCGGGATCGTGAGGAGGCGAGATGGACAGTAGTCCGGGCCATAGTCGGCCCTCCACCGTGTTGTCCTCGCCGTCCTTCAGCGACCCGCGGCAACCTCTCTTCCTCTGACCACCCTGCGCACGGCGAATTCCCGCGCCCGGCTGCCCTGCCGGGATACGCCGCCGTGCGTCCGGGCGCGCGGCCGGCCAGCGGATGCAGCGGCGTGACCCGGGCCGCCCGATGCCTCGTCCCGACCGAGGCGAGGGGGTGTTCCCCGTGCCTGCCACGACTCTGCTCATGTCCACCACGGCCCGGCTGCGCGATCGCAGGACCGATGGGGCGCGCCGCACCACCGCGACCCGCGCCGTCCGTGCCTCCCTGGTGTCCCTCGCCGGACTGATCGGCGGCCCGGTCGCCAACCAGTCCGGCGAGGAGGTGGGCCGCGTCGTCGACGTGGTCGCCCGCCTCTACGGGCCCGAGCCCTATCCGCCGGTCACCGGCCTGATCATCCGGATCGGACGGCGCCGGGCCTTCCTCGCCGCGAGCGCGGTCGACACGGTCGGTGCCGGGCATGTACGGCTGCGTACCGCCCGCGTCGACCTCCGCGACTACCTCCGACGGCCCGGCGAGGTCCTGCTCGCACGGGACGTGATGGACCACCAGCTCGTCGACGTGGACGGCATCCAGGTCACCCGCGCCGCCGACCTCTACCTGACGCCGCTGGCCGACCGCACCGTCCTGGTCGGCGTGGACGTCTCCCTGCCCACCCTGCTGCGCCGCCTCGGCCCCCGCCGCTGGCAGGTCCGGCCCACCCCGGACCGCGTCCTGGACTGGCAGTCCGTCGCCCCGTTCGGCGAGCAGGCCACCCACGGGCCCGCCGAAGTGAGGCTGCGCGCCTCCCGGTCCGCACTGCACCGGCTGCGCCCGGCCGACCTCGCCGACATCCTCGAGGACCTCGGCCGCCACGAACGCCAGCAGCTGCTCGGCTGGCTGGAGCCCGAGCACGCCGCAGACGCCCTGGAGGAGATGGAACCGGCCGAACTGGAGAACCTGCTCCGCGAAGCGGCACCCGAGCACGCCGCCCGGCTGCTCGACGAGATGGAACCGGACGAGGCCGCCGACGCCCTGCGCGACCTCGACCCGGGCGAGCGCGAAGCACTGCTGACCCGCATGCCCGCCGGCGAGGCCGCCGAGTTGCGCACCCTGCTCACCCACCGCGAGGGCACGGCCGGCGGCGCGATGACCACCGTGCTGGTGACCGCGCGCCCCGATCAGACGATCGCCCAGGTGCGGGCGGAGCTGGCCGCGCAGGCCGAGCACCGCACCGAGATCGACGCGATCGCCGTGATCGACGAGGACGGCCGCCTGGCCGGCGACGTTCCGCTGTTCGACCTGGCGGTGGCCGAGGACACCGCGCTGGTCGGGGACCTGGTGGAATGGCTGGCCCAGTTCGCACCGCCGGTCACCGTGCGCCCGGACTCCCGCCTGGCCGAGGCCGCCGACCATCTGGTGGCCGCCCGCGCCAGCTCCCTCCTCGTGGTCGACGACGCCGGCCGCCCGCTCGGCCGGATCCTCGCCGACGA
The DNA here is from genome assembly GCF_040686255.1 of Kitasatospora sp. NPDC085879. Lineage (NCBI taxonomy): Bacteria > Bacillati > Actinomycetota > Actinomycetes > Kitasatosporales > Streptomycetaceae > Kitasatospora > Kitasatospora sp. NPDC085879. The sequence goes on from NZ_JBFBJZ010000023.1 coordinate 97,787, forward strand.
CATCCTCGACGCCCTGCTGCCCGAGCGCGGCCGCCTGCACTTCCGGAGGCTCCTCAAGTGACCCGCGACGTCAACGCCCCAACCGCGCCCACCACGACCGTCTCCCCGGCCGCCGTACTCCCGGCGCCGGCTGCACCCGCCGCCCGCCGTCGGGGATGGCGGCGCATCGGGGCCGTCGCGATGGTCGCCGGACCAGGACTGGTCGCCGCCAATGCCGGCAACGACGCCGCCGGCATCGCCACCTACGCGAGCGCCGGTTCCCAGTTCACCTACGGCACGCTGTTCTTCATGGTGCTGGTCACCATCGCCCTGGTCATGGTCCAGGAGATGGCGGTCCGGCTCGGTGCCCACACCGGCAAGGGCCTCGGAGCGTTGATCCGCGAACAGTTCAGCCTCCGCCTGACCGCGCTCGCCGTCTTCTGCCTGCTGCTGGCCAACACCGGACTTGTCGTCAGCGAGTTCGCCGGGATCGGCGCCGCGTTCGAGCTCCTCGGCGTCCCCAAGTGGGCGGTCATCCCACCCGCCGCCGTCCTCCTGTGGTCACTCGTACTGTTCGGCTCGTACAAGTGGGCCGAACGCATCTTCCTCATCATGTCGCTGGCGTTCTTCGCCTACCCCGTCGCCATGATCCTCGGCCACCCCGACTGGGGACAGGTCGGCGGCCACCTGGCGATTCCGCACATCGAGCCGAGCAAGGACTTCGTCCTGCTCGCGGTCGCCCTGATCGGCACCACCGTCAGCCCCTACATGCAGTTCTATGCCGCTGCCGGCGTCGTCGACCGCGGCGTCAAACCGGCCGACTACAGACTGATCCGCGCCGACGCGGTCCTCGGAGCCGTCTTCGCCTGCCTGATCAGCCTGACGATCATCATCGCCACCGCCTCCGTGATCGGCGGCACCGGCCCGCTGGAGTCCGCCGCCCAGGCCGCCGAGGCTCTCAAGCCGGTCGCCGGGCAGAGCGCGGAGCTGCTGTTCGCCTTCGGCCTGATCGGCGCCTCCGCCCTGGCCGGAGCCGTCGTGCCGCTCTCCGCGAGCTACGCGATCGGCGAGGCCGCCGGCGTGGAGCGCTCGGTGTCCCGCAGCTTCCGCGACGCCCCGCTGTTCCTCGGCCTGTTCACCGCCCAGATCGCCCTCGGCGCGATCGTCGCACTCACCCCCGTGGACGTCATCCAGCTCCTGATCGGCACCCAGGTCCTCCAGGGCCTGATCAGCCCGATCGTCCTGGTCTACCTCCTCGTCCTCACCAATCGCCGTTCCGTCCTGGGCGATGCGGCCAACGGTCCCCGCTACCGCATCGCGGCCGCCGCCGTGGTCGTAGGCGTCGCGGCCATGTCCACCATCCTGCTCGCCCAGACCGTCCTCGGCTGGCTCGGCCTGGCCTGACCCGGCCCCTCACCACATGAACCCCAGGGAGGAAACCACCATGCGCCGCCTCGCCCCGCTGCTGACCTTTTCGGCTCTGTTCACCTGGATCGCGTTCGTCGCCGCATGGATCCACCACGACCGGTGAACCCCGGTGCCGGCCCGCAGGGCCGGCACCGGTCACAACCAGTCGTTGCGGCGGAACGCCCGGAAGATGAGCACGCAGACGGTAGCCGTCAACGCCAGGACCGCCGGGTAGCCGAACGTCCAGCGCAGTTCCGGCATGTGGTCGAAGTTCATGCCGTACACGCCCGCCGTCATGGTCGGCACCGCCGCCAGCGCGGCCCAGGCACTGATCCGGCGCATGTCCGTGTTCTGCTGCATCGACAGCCGCGCCATGCTCGCGGCCAGGATGCTGGAGATCAGCTCGTCGAAGGCAAGGATCCGCTCCTTCGCCTGCGCGTGGTGGTCCGCGGCGTCCCGCAGATAGGCGGCTATCGCGGCCGGCACGAGCGGCAGCGTGCCGTCGGCCAGCCGTTGCAGCGGTACGCCCAACGGCACGACCGCCCGCTTGAACTCCAGCAGCTCGCGCTTCAGCTGGTAGATCCGGCCCGCATCGTCGGTGCGCTCGTGCGAGAACACCGCCGTCTCCAGCTCCTCCACGTCCCGCTCGAAGGCGTCGGCGACCTCCAGGTACCGGTCGACGACATGGTCGGCCACCGCGTGGAGCACCGCCGTCGGGCCCAGGGCCATCAGCTCCGGTGCGGCCTCCAGATCGCGCCGTACGGCCGCGAGCGGCGGGGCGCTGCCGTGGCGGACCACGATCGCGAAGCCGGGGCCGGCGAAGACCATGATCTCGCCGGTGTCGACGATCTCGCTGGTCGCCGTCACCTTGTCGTGCTCGACGTAGGTGATCGTCTTCAGCACCAGGAACAGCGTGTCACCGTAGCGCTCCAGCTTCGGTCGCTGATGGGCGCGCACCGCGTCCTCGACCGCCAGCGGATGCAGGTCGAATGCTGCGGCGATCTCGGCGAACTGCTCGGCGGCCGGCTGGTAGAGGCCGATCCACACGAACCGGCCGTCCTTCTCACCTATCCGCTGCAGTACCTCCGACAGGTCCACCTGCTCCGGCAGGCGAAGCCCGTCCTCGTACAGCGCGCAGTCCACAACGGCCCGTGCAACCATTCCCCACACCGCTTTCCCAAGCCACGGCGCCCGGCGCCCTCAACGGCAGGTAAACCTACCCGTTGGGGCGCGCCCGCCGAAGAGACCGGCAGATCGCCCAGCCCGGGCTCCCGGCCACACCACGGGCGATGTGGCCGCGGATGTGATCCGAGACCGTCGGTCCAGCCCCTCCGCCGGCGCTCCGGCCGAGGACCGGCGACACGTTCTGGCCAAGTCGTGGTCTCGGTGGAGTGACGTGGCCGTCAAGGCCGTGTCAATAATCCGGACCCACCCGTATGGACGGTGTCAGGGACCGCGGAACGGCGCGGATCCGCTGGTTTGCTGCTCTCGCCGGCCTGCCGCCGGTGCCGCCAGGGACTCCGGGGGAGCCTGCGGCCAACGTCCGCACCTGTTGGTGGAGCCCATGCTGGATCTCGTCTTCGTCGGTGTCACGGTCGCCGTGTTCGCCGTCATCGCCCTGATCGCGAAGGGGGTGGAGAAGCTGTGAGTGCCGACAACATCGCAGGTCTCATCGTCGCCGTCGCGCTGGTCGGCTACCTCGTCGTCGCGCTGATCCACCCGGAGAAGTTCTGATCATGAGCTCCACTGCTGCCGGGTGGCTTCAGGCCCTCGCCCTGGTGGGCGCCCTGGCCCTGTGCTACCGACCCCTGGGCGACTACATCGCCAAGCTCCTCACCTCCGCCGAACACCTGAGAGTCGAACGCGGCCTCTACAAGGTCATCGGTGTGGACGGTGACGCCGACCAGCGCTGGCCGGTGTACCTGCGTTCGGTCCTGGCCTTCTCCGCCCTGTCGATCCTCTTCCTCTACGGCCTGATCCGGCTCCAGACGCACCTGCTGCTGTCGCTGGGTGTGCCGGAGATGGAGGCCCATCAGGCGTGGAACACCGCGGTCTCGTTCACCACCAACACCAACTGGCAGTCCTACAGCGGCGAGTCCGCGATGGGGCACCTGGTGCAGATGGCGGGCCTGGCGGTGCAGAACTTCGTCTCGGCCGCGGTGGGTATCGCGATCGTGGCCGCGCTGATCCGGGGCTTCACGCGCAACCGCACCGACCGGGTCGGCAACTTCTGGGTGGACCTGACCCGCATCGTGCTGCGCCTGCTGCTGCCGCTGTCGATCGTCTTCGCGCTGGTGCTGGTCGCCAACGGCGTGGTGCAGAACTTCCACGGCTTCCACGAGGTGACCACGCTCACCGGCAACGCGCAGGCGATACCCGGCGGTCCGGTGGCCTCGCAGGAGGTCATCAAGGAGCTGGGCACCAACGGCGGCGGCTTCTTCAACGCCAACTCCGCCCACCCCTTCGAGAGTCCGAACGGCTTCACCAACTGGCTGGAGATCTTCCTGCTGCTGGTGATCTCGTTCTCGCTGCCGCGCACCTTCGGCAAGATGGTGGGCGACAACCGCCAGGGCTACGCGATCGTCGCGGTCATGGCGATCTTCTGGGTGGCTTCGGCCGCGCTGATCACCTTCGCCGAGTCCCAGCACTCGGGCACGGCGCTGCAGGCCGCAGGCGGGGCGATGGAGGGCAAGGAGCAGCGGTTCGGCATCGCGGCCAGCTCGCTGTTCGCGGCGTCGACGACGTTGACGTCGACCGGTGCGGTGAACTCCTTCCACGATTCGTTCACGCCGTTCGGCGGCGGGTTGACGATCTTCAACATGATGTTGGGTGAGATCGCGCCCGGCGGAACCGGCTCGGGCCTGTACGGCATGCTGATCCTGGCGATCGTCGCGGTGTTCGTGGCCGGTCTGATGGTCGGCCGCACCCCGGAGTACCTGGGCAAGAAGCTCGGCGGCCGGGAGATGAAGTTCGCCTCGCTCTACATCCTGACCACGCCGGCGATCGTGCTGATCGGCAGTGGAATCGCGATGGCGCTGCCGGGTGAGAGGGCGAGCATGCTCAACAGCGGCCCGCATGGCTTCTCCGAGGTGCTGTACGCGTTCACCTCCGCCGCGAACAACAACGGCTCGGCGTTCGCCGGCATCACCGTCAACACCGAGTGGTACGACACGGCGCTCGGCCTGGCGATGGCGTTCGGCCGGTTCCTGCCGATGGTGTTCGTGCTGGCGCTGGCGGGTTCGCTCGCGCAGCAGCAGCCGGTGCCGGCGAGCGCGGGCACGCTGCCCACGCACAAGCCGCTGTTCGTCGGCCTGCTCTCCGGTGTGGTGCTGATCGTCGTCGGCCTCACCTACTTCCCGGCCCTGGCCCTCGGGCCGATCGCAGAAGGTCTCCACTGATGTCCACCACGCTCACCCCCGCCCCCACACCGGTCGAGAACAGCGAGGCACCGCACAGAGTCGCCGCCGGGCTGCTCGACCCCAAGTTGATCGTCGCCTCGCTGCCGGACGCGGTGAAGAAGCTCGACCCGCGCGTCATGGTCAAGAACCCCGTGATGTTCGTGGTCGAGGTCGGCTCGGTGGTCACGACCGTCGCGGCGATCGCCGACCCGTCGGTGTTCGCCTGGGCGCTCACGGCCTGGCTGTGGCTGACCGTCGTTTTCGCGAACCTCGCCGAGGCCGTCGCCGAGGGCCGCGGTAAGGCGCAGGCCGACACCCTGCGCAAGACCAAGAGTGACACCATGGCCCGTCGCCTGGTCGGCTGGCCTGCCTCGCAGGCCGAGGAGGAGGTGTCCGGCACCGCGCTGCGGCTCGGCGACCACGTGGTGGTCGAGGCCGGGCAGATCATCCCCGGCGACGGTGACGTCGTCGAGGGCGTCGCGAGCGTCGACGAGTCGGCGATCACCGGCGAGTCCGCGCCCGTCATCCGCGAGTCCGGCGGCGACCGCTCGGCGGTCACGGGTGGCACCCGGGTGCTGTCGGACCGGATCGTGGTGAGGATCAGCTCGGAGCCGGGCAAGACCTTCATCGACCGGATGATCGCGCTGGTCGAGGGCGCGTCCCGGCAGAAGACGCCGAACGAGATCGCGCTGAACATCCTGCTGGCGTCGCTGACGATCGTGTTCCTGATCGCGGTGGTGACCCTGCAGCCGATGGCGACCTACGCTGGCGCTCCGCAGTCGATGGTGGTGCTGGTCGCGCTGATCGTCGCGCTGATCCCGACCACCATCGGCGCGCTGCTCTCGGCGATCGGCATCGCCGGCATGGACCGGCTGGTGCAGCGCAACGTGCTCGCCATGTCGGGCCGCGCGGTCGAGGCCGCGGGCGACGTCAACACCCTGCTGCTGGACAAGACCGGCACCATCACCCTGGGCAACCGGCAGGCCGCCGAGTTCCTCCCCGCGACGGGTGTGACGGTCGACGAGCTGGCCGACGCCGCCCAGCTGTCGTCGCTGGCCGACGAGACCCCCGAGGGCCGCTCGATCGTCGTCCTCGCCAAGACCGGGTACGGCCTGCGGGCCCGCGCGCAGGGCGAGTTGGCGCACGCCACCTGGGTTCCGTTCACCGCCCAGACCCGCATGTCCGGCGTCGACCTGGACGAGGCCGGCGGTGTCCACCAGGTCCGCAAGGGTGCCTCCAACTCGGTTGCCGAGTGGGTGAGCTCCAACGGCGGCACCGTGGGCACGGACGTGACGGACCTGGTCCAGCAGATCTCCGCGGCCGGCGGCACCCCGCTGGTCGTCGCCTCCCGGATCGGCAGCGCCGCTCCCCGCGCCCTGGGTGTCATCCACCTCAAGGACGTCGTCAAGGCGGGCATGCGCGAGCGCTTCGACGAGCTGCGCCGGATGGGCATCAAGACCATCATGATCACGGGCGACAATCCGCTGACCGCGAAGGCGATCGCGGAGGAGGCGGGCGTGGACGACTTCCTCGCCGAGGCCACCCCCGAGGACAAGATGGCCCTGATCAAGAAGGAGCAGGCCGGCGGCAAGCTCGTCGCGATGACCGGCGACGGCACCAACGACGCCCCGGCGCTGGCGCAGGCTGACGTCGGTGTCGCGATGAACACCGGGACCATGGCGGCCAAGGAGGCCGGCAACATGGTCGACCTGGACTCCAACCCGACCAAGCTGATCGAGATCGTCGAGATCGGCAAGCAACTGCTGATCACCCGGGGCGCGTTGACCACGTTCTCGATCGCCAACGATGTCGCGAAGTACTTCGCGATCATCCCCGCGATGTTCGCCGGGGTGTACCCGGGCCTGCGGCACCTGAACGTCATGGGCCTGCACAGCCCCGAGTCGGCGATCACCTCGGCGATCATCTTCAACGCCCTGGTCATCATCGGCCTGATCCCGCTCGCCCTGCGCGGCGTCAAGTACCGGCCGTCGAACGCGAGTTCGCTGCTCTCCCGGAATCTCGGGGTGTACGGCCTCGGCGGCCTCATCGTGCCGTTCGTCGGCATCAAACTCATCGACCTCATCGTCCAGTTCATCCCCGGCCTGAGCTGAGAGAGGCCAGAACACCATGCCCACCATTCTGCGAACCCACCTGACCGCGCTGCGGATGCTGCTGGTGATGACCGTCATCCTCGGCCTCGCCTATCCGCTGCTGGTCACCGGGGTCAGCCAGGTCGCCTTCGCCGACAAGGCCAACGGGTCGATCGTGAAGTCCGACGGCAAGGAGATCGGGTCCAGCCTGATCGGCCAGAGCTACGACCTGCCGAAGAAGAACCCGGACGAGCAGGCGCAGCCGGACCCGAAGTGGTTCCAGCCGCGCTTCTCCGCCGGCTCGTACGACCCGAAGGCCTCCGGCGCTTCCAACCTCGGCCCGAACAGCGAGGACCTGCTGAAGGCCGTCCAGGAGCGCCGGGCCGCGATCGCCGCCTTCGACGGCGTAGACCCGGCGAGCGTCCCGGTCGACGCGGTCACCGCCTCCGGCTCCGGTCTCGACCCGCACATCTCCGTGGCCTACGCCAAGGAGCAGGTCGCCCGGGTGGCCAAGACCCGCGGCATCCCCGTCGAGACGCTGAACCGGCTGATCGAGAAGTACACCGAGGGCCGCTCGCTCGGCTTCCTCGGCCAGGACGGAGTCAACGTCGTCCTGCTCAACAAGGCTGTGAGCCAAGCAAAGTGATGGCGCGGCAGCGCAAACGACCGGACCGACCCGTGTGCTGGGATCCCCAGCACCCGGGTCGGTCGCCCGTGTGCTGCACCCGACGGCAGGAGCAAGGCACCCGATCGGCGTCGTGCATGGAGAGCTCACCATCGATTCCGGCCGCCCTTCGCATGGAAAGAGCAGCGCCCATGTCCCGTGACCTCACCCCCGGCACCGGTGTCCGCCGAGGGCAACTGAGGGTCTACCTCGGATCGGCTCCCGGTGTCGGCAAGACGTACCGGATGCTGGACGAGGCGCACAGACGGCTCGACCGGGGCGCGGACGTGGTCGTCGGCTTCATCGAGTGCCACGGCCGACGGCACACCGAGAACCTGCTCCAGGGCCTGGAACTCGTCCCCCGGCTGACCCGCGGCTACCGGGGCACCGACTTCCAGGAGATGGACCTCGACGCGATCCTCGCCCGCCGCCCGCAGGTCGCCCTGGTCGACGAGCTGGCGCACACCAACATCCCCGGCGGGCGGCACGCCAAGCGCTGGCAGGACGTCGAGGAACTCCTCGCCGCCGGCATCGACGTGATCACCACGGTCAACGTGCAGCACCTCGAGTCGCTGAACGACGTCGTCCAGAAGATCACCGGAATCCCGCAGCGCGAGACCGTCCCGGACGAGGTCGTCCGCCGCGCCGACCAGATCGAACTGGTGGACATGGCCCCGCAGGCCCTTCGCCGCCGCATGGCGCACGGAAACGTCTACAAGGCGGAGAAGGTGGACGCCGCGCTCTCCAACTACTTCCGCGTCGGCAACCTCACCGCGCTGCGCGAAGTCGCCCTGCTGTGGGTCGCCGGACGGGTCGACGAAGGCCTGCGCGACTACCGCGCCACCCACAACATCGACCGCGTCTGGGAGACCCGCGAACGCGTCGTCGTCGCACTCACCGGCGGCCCCGAGGGCGAGACCATCATCCGGCGGGCCGCCCGGATCGCCGACCGCACCGCCGGCGGCGAACTGCTCGCCGTGCACGTCACCCGCAGCGACGGCCTGGCGGGCGCGTCCCCCGGGGCACTGGCCGAGCAGCGGCAGCTGGTGGAGACCCTCGGCGGCAGCTACCACGTCGTCGTCGGCGACGACATCCCCAGCTCTCTGCTCGCCTTCGCCCGCGCCCACGACGCCACCCAGCTCGTCCTCGGCACCAGCCGACGCGGCCGGCTCAACCGCTTCCTGACCGGGCCAGGCAACGGCCAGACCATCGTCGACCTGTCCGAGGACATCGACGTCCACATGGTCACCCACGAGTTCACCGGACGCGGCCGCCTCCCCACCCTCGGACGGCGGCACTCCCGGCGGCGGACGGTCGCCGGCTACGCCGCCGGCCTGGTGCTCCCCGTCCTGCTCACCATGGTCCTCTCCCAGCTCACCGGGACCCTGAACCTCACCACCGAGGCGCTGATCTTCCAGCTCGGCGTCGTCGCGGTCGCCCTGCTCGGCGGCGCGACCTCCGCCCTGCTGGCCTCGCTGGTCGCCTCCCTGCTGCTCAACTACTACTTCATCCCACCCGTCCACACCTTCACCATCGGCGAACCCAACAACGTCATCGCCCTGGTGGTCTTCGCCGTCGTCGCGCTCACCGTCTCCACCGTCGTCGACCACGCCACCAGGCTCACCGCCCGCGCAGCCCGCGCCACCGCCGAGGCCGAGACGCTCTCCACCCTCGCCGGCAGCGTGCTGCGCGGCGCCGACGCCGTACCTGCCCTGCTGGACAAGACCCGCACGGCGTTCGGCATGGACTCCGTCGCCCTGCTCGACCGCGCGAGCGGCGAGGCCCTCGCGCGCAGCGACGCCGACGGCGACACCCCGGCCGCCGACCGGGTGGTCACCGAAGTCCCGGTCGGCACCGACACCCTGCTGGTCCTGGCCGGACGCCGGCTGCCCGCCGCCGACCAGCGCGTGCTCGCCGCGTTCACCGCGCACGTCGCCGCCGCGCTGGAACGCGACCGGCTCGCCACCGTCGCCGCCGAGATCGAACCGATCAAGGCCGCCGACAGGATGCGCACCGCGCTCCTCGCCGCCGTCAGCCACGACCTGCGCACCCCGCTGGCCGCCGCCATGGCCGCCGTCGGATCGCTGCGCAGTCCCGAGGTCGAGTTCGCCCCCGAGGACCAGGCCGAACTCCTCGACATGGCGGACGAGTCGCTGGTCAAGCTGACCCGCCTGGTGGACAACCTGCTCGACATGAGCCGCCTTCAGGCCGGCGCCCTCACCCTCCACCTGGAACCCACCGGCCTCGACGACGTGCTGCGGGGCGCCGTGGACTCCCTCGCCAGGCCGGACGCCGCCGTCCAGCCCCTGGACCTGGACACCGTTCCCGCGGTGCTCGCCGACCCGCCGCTGCTCGAACGCGTCCTGGCCAACGTCATCACCAACGCCCTGCGCTACAACGCCCCGGGCGCACCGGTCCTGGTCGCCGCCAGCCACCACCAGGACCGGGTCGAGATCCGCGTGATCGACCGCGGCCCCGGCATCCGGCCCGAGGACCGCGACCGCGTCTTCGTGCCCTTCCAGCGCCTCGGCGACACCGACAACACCACCGGCGTCGGCCTCGGCCTCGCCCTCTCCCGCGGCCTCGCCGAGGCCATGGGCGGCTCCCTCGACGTCGAGGACACCCCCGGCGGCGGCACCACCATGCTGCTCACCCTCCCCGCGGCGGCGACCTTCCCGGCCGAGACCGTCCCGGCGGATCCGGTTCCGACGGACGGAGGCGAGACGGAATGAGCCACATCCTGGTGGTGGACGACGAACCGGCACTGCTGCGCGCGCTGAAGATCAACCTGCATGCCCGGCGCTACTCCGTGCTGACCGCCGCGACCGGACAGGAGGCCCTCGACTCCGTCGGCCGGAACAGCCCGGACGCCGTCGTGCTGGACCTCGGACTGCCCGACTTCGACGGCATGGACGTCATCCGGGGCCTGCGTGCCTCGCTCTCCGTACCGATCATCGTCCTGTCGGGCCGTGCCGAGGTCGACGAGCGGATCCGCGCACTCGACGCCGGGGCCGACGACCACCTCACGAAACCGTTTGCGGTGGACGAGCTGTTCGCCGGACTCCGGGCCGTACTCCGGCGCTCCACCGTCGTGGCGCCGCCCCACGTCCTCATCGGCTACCGCTACCAGCCCTGAACCGGTCCCGTGGTGCTGGTGTGTTTTCGCGACATTGCAGTAACATGAGCTCAACTCATGTTACTGCCGTTCATCCGTCGCTGCCGTGAGCAGGGAGTCAGGCTGTGCCGAACCGACTCGACCTCCCGTCCGACTTTCGCTGGGGAGCCTCCACCGCGGCGTACCAGATCGAGGGAGCGGTGGCGGAGGACGGGCGCGGGCCGTCCGTCTGGGACGTGTTCGCCGCCCGCCCCGGCGCCGTCCGGGACGGCCACACCGGGGCGGTGGCCTGCGACCACTACCACCGCTACCCGGAGGACATCGCCCTGATGCAGGGCCTCGGCCTCGACGGCTACCGGTTCTCGATCGCCTGGCCGCGCATCCAGCCCACCGGCGCCGGTCCGGTCAACCCGGAAGGGCTCGCCTTCTACGACCGCCTCGTCGACGCCCTACTGGAGTCCGGCATCACCCCGCTGCCCACCCTTTTCCACTGGGACCTCCCGCAGGCCCTGGAAGACGTGGGTGGCTGGCTGGACCGCGACACCGCGTACCGCTTCGCCGAGTACACCTCGGTGGTCGTGGACCGCCTCGGCGACCGGGTGCCCACCTGGATCACCCTCAACGAGCCCTTCGTGCACATGGTCTACGGCTACGCCCTCGGCATCCACGCCCCCGGCCGCGCGCTGATGCTCGACGCCCTGCCCGCCGCCCACCACCAGCTGCTGGGCCACGGGCTGGCCGCCGCGGTGCTGCGCGAGCGCGGCCTGGGGGTGATGATCGCGAACAACCTCACCCCGGTGTGGACCGCCGGCCCCGACCCGGCGGACGCGGCGGCCGCCACCGCCTACGACGCCCTGCACAACCGGCTGTTCACCGACCCGCTGCTGCTCGGGCACTACCCCGACCTGTCGGCGTTCGGCCTCACCGAGGACCTCGGCGGCGCGGTGCGCCCCGGGGACCTGAAACTCATCGCCGGCCCCGGCCTCGACGGACTCGGCGTCAACTACTACAACCCCACCCGCATCGCCGCCCCCACCGACCCCGGCCTCCCCTTCAGCGAGGCCCCGATCGAAGGCGTCCCCCGCACCGCCTTCGACTGGCCCGTCGTCCCCGACGGCCTCCGCGAACTGCTCGTCGGCCTCCGCGACCGCTACGGCGCCGCCCTCCCGCCCATCACCATCACCGAGAACGGCTGCTCCGTCGCCGACGAACCCGCCCCCGGCGGCACCGTCCGCGACCCCGACCGGATCAGCTACCTCGCCGGCCACCTCGACGCCCTCGCCGCCGCAGTCGCCGAAGGTGTCGACGTCCGCGGCTACTACACCTGGTCCCTCCTCGACAACTTCGAATGGGCGGAGGGCTACCACCAGCGCTTCGGCCTCGTCCACGTCGACTTCGACACGCAGAAGCGCACCCCGAAGGCCTCGTACGCCTGGTACCGCGACCTGATCGCTGCCCATCGGGCGCTGCAGCACGGGTAGTTGGGCATCCGCGCAGGAACTTGCCCAAGTCGGGTTCGATGCCGATCAGCCGCCTTGGTGATGGAGGACGTTCGAAGGCAGTGCGCCGTCGCGAGGGGCGAAGACATGGTGTTCGACGAGCACAGAGGGCATCGCCAACGGTTCGTCCGTCCCGACCGGGAGTACTCGCCGCGGGGCGTCCGCCTGGTGGGCGCGGCTGCTCGCCGCGTTGGGCCGGGGCCGGTGCCGCTGACCGCGCAGGCGTCGAGGACGGCGCGGCCGGGCAGGCCCCCCACCGTCTGCCCGGCCGCGCTCGGCTGTGTGACCGTCGGCCGAGAGAGGTAGCGCCCACGTACGGCGGGGCCTTGAACCTCGGGATCTCCTCAACGGGGGCGCAACGGTTTTGCGGCACACCGGCCGCCCCGGCCAGAGATCGTTTGCCGGGAACGCTCCTCCGGCGCCTACGCGCAGGCCATCCGCTACGGCTCAAGGAGGAGCGCATCCTGGGTCCGGAGACGACCGTCCTCGCCAGCCTCGTTCGCTCCTTCGCCGCCCTGCTGACACCGGCGGACGGGAACGCCGAGCTCCTGACCGCCTGGATCGTCGAAGCCCAGGCAGTCGACCTGCCCCGCCTGTACGCCTTCACATGCGGCCTCGAGCTGGACGGGGACGCCGTGACCGCTGCCCTGACCTGCTGGGCTGACGTCGCCCTCCGTCACCAGTGCATGTGAGACGGAGCCGTTGGCTGGACCGGCCCTGTTCCGGCGCCTACAGCCGGCGGAACACGGAGATCAGTGTTTCGATCTCCTGCGCGGAGAGCTTGTCGGTGAGGTGGCGGCGTACCGCGGTGTCCAGGCCGGGGTGTACGGCGGTGATGGCCGTACGTCCGGGGTCGGTGAGGGTGACGGTGACACCGCCGGCGCGTTCGCGGGTGACGAGTCCACGCTTGCCCATGCGGGTGAGCTGGTGGGAGATGCGTGTGCGGTCCCAACCGAGTGACGCGGCGAGCTCGCTCTGGCGCAGGCTGCCTCCCGCCTTGTTGAGGTTGGCGAGGATCGTCAGGTCCGGTTCGGACAGGCCCGCCGCCTCGGCGGTGTCCGCGATCACGCGGGCTCGGACGACCTCGTGGGCGCGCTTGAAGGCGCTCCAGAAGTCGACGGGCTCGCACGCGGCGTCGGTCATGGCCTCGCCCGGCGCGGCGGCCTCTCCGTTCGGTGTTGACATATCAACGCGCCTTTTCTTAGTGTTGAGATGTCAACGCTAACAGGTGGCTGCGCCCTCAGCAGCCCCCTGTCGGCCGCGTCCACCCTTCTCGCCCCGCAGGAGGCACCGTGCAGACCCGACCCCTTGGAGCCGGCGGCCCGCAGGTCCCCCCTCTCGCACTGGGCTGCGCCGGCATGTCCGACCACACCGCCCCCGCCGACGAGGCCGACGCCATCGCCACGATCCGCACGGCCCTCGACGCCGGCGTCACCCTCCTCGATACTGCCGACTTCTACGGCATGGGCCACAACGAGGACCTCATCCGCCGCGCCCTGCGCGCCGGCGATCGCGAAAAGGCGCTGCTGAGCGTCAAGTTCGGCGGTCTGCGCGGCCCCGACGGATCCTTCGTCGGCATCGAGGGCCGTCCCGCCCACGTGAAGAACGCGCTCGCCTACTCGCTGCGCCGCCTCGACACCGACCACGTCGACATCTACCGCTCCGCCCGCCTCGCCCCCGACACCCCGATCGAGGACACGATCGGCGCCATCTCCGAGCTGGTCCAGGCCGGGTACGTGCGGCACATCGGGCTCTCCGAGGTGGGGCCTGAGACCATCCGCCGTGCCCACGCCGTGCACCCGATCTGCGATGTGCAGATCGAGTACTCCCTGTTCAGCCGTGATCCCGAGGCCGATGGCATCCTCGACACCTGCCGCGAGTTGGGGATCGGCGTCACCGCCTACGGGGTCCTCGCACACGGCCTGCTCACCGGCACCTACCGGCAACCCACCGGAGGTGACCCGCGCGCCCACTGGTTGCCCCGCTTCCACCCCGACAACCTTGCCACGAACCTCACCCTCGTCGAACGGCTGCGGCCGCTTGCCGACGCGCGCGGCATCAGCGTCGCGCAACTCGCCACCGCCTGGGTCGTCGCCCAGAGCCGTGAGCGCGGCACCATCGTGGCCGTACTGGGCACCCGCCGACCCCACCGCGTCACGGAGGCCCTGGCCGCGACCGACGTCGCCCTGACCGACGCAGACCTCCGCACGATCGACGAGGCCATCCCGGCCGATGCGGTGGCTGGAACCCGCTACGCCGCACCCCTCATGGCACTGCTGGACAACGAACGCGGCCCGACTTCGTCTGCAAGCGCACGGAACTGACCGCCGACGGCCGGCCGGACTTCGCGGCCTCCACCGACATGGTCTCCGTCGGCATGCTCGGTGAAACCGGGCCAGAAGTTCCGCGTCACCTGCAACACCACCGTGTCCTTCACGCCCATCTGCGGCATCACCCGCTGACCCACGCACTCCGATCCCGTGCCCACCGGGCGCGGATCTCCTGCCTCGGCGCCCTGCTCGACACATGGCCCTGCTTCCTATGACGGGGCCCTGTGGTCGGTCACTCCCTCACTGGGTCCATGGCCACTGTGAGCGACGCCGGTGCCCCATCTATACAGAGAACAGGCTGCGAATCGTGAACACATCTGAGTCACTGCTCACCGAACTGGTCCGGTCCGAGAAGCCGATCGGAGTAGGGATCATCGGACTCGGGGCGCACGGTAGTTGGGCCGAGCGCTCTCACCTGCCGGCCCTGCGCACCGTCCCGGGCTACGAGCTGAAGGCCTTGAGCGCGAGTTCGAAACAGTCGGCGGAGCGCGCCGGACAGAAGCACGGTGTCTCTCTAACCTTCGGGACGGCGGCCGAACTGACTGCCTGCGAAGAGGTGGACCTCGTGGTCGTGGCAGTGAAGGTGCCGCGTCACCGGGAACTGGTGCAGACGGCGCTGAGCGCCGGCAAGAGCGTGCTGTGCGAGTGGCCGCTGGGCAACGGGCTCGCGGAGGCCGAGGACATGGCGCAGCAAGCGCGCAGCCGCGCTGTGCCGACCGTCGTCGGACTCCAGGCACGGTCGCATCCGGCCCTGGCTTATGCACGGGATCTCGTGGCCGACGGCTACGTGGGGGAGGTGCTGTCCACTACGGTCGTCGGCTCCGGCGGTGCCTGGGGCGCCACCGTCGGCCCCGGCGATCACTACGTGCTCGACGCCGCCAACGGCGCGACGCTGCTGACCATTCCTTTCAGCCACACCCTCGACGGACTCGCGTCCGTCCTGGGAGAGCCCGAGGAACTGCGGATCCAACTGGTGTCGCGGCGTACGTCGGCTGTGGACACCGAGAGCGGACAGCCCGTGCCCATGACCGCCGCAGACCAGGTGGTGGCCTCGGGACGGCTGCCGGGCGGCGCGGTGGTCACCTTCCACTACCGCGGAGGCACGTCCCGGGGCACCAACTTCCGCTGGGAGATCAACGGCACCGAGGGCGACCTCGTCCTCACCGCCCCGATCGGCCATCTCCAGCTCAGCCCGGTCACCCTCGAAGGCGGCCGCGGAACCTCCCCCGGACTCGCTCCCCTGACGGTCCCGGAATCGTATGTTCACGTCCCGCAACTGGACCCCCGAGCCGACGCGCCGCTCTACGCGGTCGCTCACGCCTACCAGCAGTTCCTGGACGACCTGCGCGAGGGCACGTCAGCGGTGCCCGATTTCGCGCACGGCGCCGCCCGGCACCGCAGCATCGAATCCGCCATGACGACAGCCTGACCGGACGTGCCGGCCTCGGCCTGCAGCAGTTGCGCCCCGGACACTGCGCAAGGGACAGGGTGTTCAACAAGTCCGGAGGCCACCGCCAATGGTTCTGGCTGCCCACGCCCACCTCGCGGGGAAGGCCGCGTTGTCTGTCCGGCGCGCGCTCGCATCCGGCACGGCGTCGTTACCGGCGACGAACTCGCTTGCCGCGATGGGCCGTGAGCCGCCACGATCAGCGGATGTTCGAACTGCTGCCGGGGATCGGAGTCCTTCTGCCGGACGGTGCGGGAACGCTCCGCTTCGGAATGGACGATGTCGCCACGCGGAGGACCTTGGCCGGCCTCGGCCAGGTCCGGGGTCCGGGGGGTCTCGATGCGACGTGGATCTTCACCGTCCAGTGGGGCGATCTTGAGCTGACCGCCTGCGCGAGGGGTGACCAGCACGACCCGGAACCTGGCGACCTGCTGATGGCGTACGTCGTGCTGAGCCGGGCCGGGCACCCGCGAAGGCCGATTCCCGGCCGGGGCGTGGTCGGACGTGGTGCGCCGGGGCCCGCGTGGCGCGGTCCGGCCGCCGTCCCCGTCGTACTCGACGACATCGACCTGTTCGGCTACCCAGCGGCCGAGGTGCTGGAGGCGCTCGGAGACGACCGATACCCCGAGCTCCACTTCCAGACCGCCGTGCCGGGCGGCTATCTTCCCGGGGTCTCGTTCCAGGCCGAGCCACCGCCCAGGACCGGCGTGCACACTGCGGCCGGCACCAGCGCGCCGGACCTCGCCTGCTACGAGGACATGTGGACCACCGGGCGGCACGACTGGCAACTCGAGCGGACGAGCAGCGGCTACCGGATCGTCATGAAGGGCGACCCACCGATGGACCTGCTGATCTGCCACGACGCGCTGGCGGATCAGATCGCCGCCAACATGCTCGCGGCCGGTGTCGAGGTTGTGGCCGGGCATCCGGCCTCGTAGGGCGGGCCGAACATGACGTGGTGAACGAGCAGCTGCGAGCGCCCGCCGAAGAGGTCCGCGAGCGACTTGGTGCCGTCCGCGGTCTCGAAACGGTAGTCCTTCTCGACCGGCACCCAGGGAAGCTCCCGCCGCTTCCGCGCGAGCTCGTCACTTCGGCGGGTGAGCTTCTTCTCCTCCGCCGGCAGCTCCTCCCGGGCCGCCTCGAACTCCTCCTGCGTGCCGATCCTGTGCTCGGGCATGCCGACAGCGCCTGCCACCGGCCAACCGGCTACCCGTCCAGCCATACACCCACCGTACGAGTGCGGCGGCGGGCCGGAGCAGAGCTTCCCGTCCACGCCCGGCAGCCGGGCCGGCTCGCGGATGTGCTCGATCGTGTCGGCGGGGCAGTACGGGTCACCGAGCGCGGACTCCACCACGGCCCGCTGCGTCTCGTCCGCAGCGGCGAGCAGGGCGCTCACGGCGTAGCTGCGGCGGCCCGCGCGGAGGTCGGCGTCGGTGGACCTGCCGGTGGTGTCGTCGTCGCCGAACAGGTCGAGACAGTCGTCGCGGAGCCGACCGCCGATGCCGACCAGGGCCGGGCGGATCGGCTGCAGGTTCGGCACCGGGCGGGCCGATGGAGGAGTGGCTGGGGCTTCTGTCCCCCGTGAGAGCTACGTGCAGGTGTCCTCGGTGAGGTGACGATTCCTCATCACCATTTTCCTAGCGTTCAGTTCAGCCGCGGCGCCTCGGTCGCGGACCGGACCGGGAACGGGAACGGGAAACGGAACCGAAGAAGGAGTCGTCATGAAACTGGTGTGGCAGGTCCTGGCCGTGGTCCTGGCCTGTGCGGTCGGCGGTCGAGGTGCCACCGCGGTCCAGGACAACCCGTGGCTCTCGCTCCTCGTGGGCAGCGTGACGGTCGTGCTCTCGGTGCTCGTCTACCGATGGGTCGTGGGGCGTACCGAGCGGCGCCCGGTCACGGAACTGGCCCGCGAGGGAGCGTCCGGGTCGCTCCTGCGGGGCCTGGTGGTCGGGGTCGCGATGTTCGGAGCTGTCATTGCGAACATCTACTTCCTCGGGGACTACAAGGTCCACGGCTTCGGCTCGCCGACCGGGGCGATCGGGCTGGTCGGCTTCATGGCGGGCGCCGCCGTCACGGAGGAACTGATGTTCCGCGGTCTGCTCTTCCGGCTCGTGGAGCGCGGCCTCGGAACGTACATCGCGCTGGCCCTGTCCGGCACCATGTTCGGTGCGTCCCACCTGCTCAACAAGGACGCCACCCTGCTGGGCGGCGTCGCCATCGCCATCGAGGCCGGCGGCATGCTCGCCGCCGCGTACGCCGCCACCCGCTCCCTGTGGCTGCCGATCGGCCTGCACTTCGGCTGGAACTTCGCGGAGTCCGGCATCTTCGGCACCGAGGTATCGGGCAACGGCGACACACACGGACTGCTGGACGCCTCGACGTCGGGGGCCGAGCTGATCACCGGCGGCGAGTTCGGCCCGGAGGCCAGCGTGTACGCGACGCTGTCCGGCGCGCTGCTCACGGTCGTCTTCCTGTGGCTGGCCCGTCGGCGCGGCCACATCGTCCCCCGCCGGCGTGCCGAGCGCGTCGACGCCCTCGCTACACTCGCCCGGTGATGAGCCTTCAGGGGGCCGCTCAGGTGTGGCGCCGGCTGGACGTCACCCTCCGCGACCTCCCTCTCGGGACACTGTTCCTGGTCGCGTCGTTCCTGCCGGGACTGCGCGGCCACGGGACGCAGGTCGGGGACCTGCCGACCCGCCCCTTCGACGCGCTGGCCGTCGTGGCCCTCGCGCTCGAATGCCTCTCCCTCGTGGTGCGCCGGCGGTGGCCGGTCATCTGTCTCGGGCTGGTGGCGAGCGGCTTCGCCCTTGACCAGTTGTGCGGCTACCACTCGGCCGCCGGGACCACCCTGCCCGTCGCGCTGATCAGCGCCGGCCTCCATCTGGAACAGCGCCGGCGCACCACCGTGGTCCTTCTGTCCGTGGCGTACGTGCCTCTGGCGATCGCGCTTGCCCGGCTCGGTTCGGGCGGCGAGACGGCGACGGAGTTCGTGACGTTCTACCTGACGCTCGCCCTGGCCTGGGGAGCCGGGGCGTGGCTGCGTTCCACACGGGCCGCGGAGGTTGCACGCCGCGAGCGTGTGGCTTCCGAGACCCGCACTGCCGAACGCATCCGCATCGCCCGCGAGTTGCACGACGTGGTGACCCACCACGTGACCGCGATGGTCGTCCAGGCCGAAGCCGCCCGCTACCTGACCGCCGCACCCGAGCGGCTGGAGCAGTCCCTGACCGCTGTCAGCGACACCGGCCGCCGCGCCCTCACCGACCTGCGTCACCTGCTGGACCTGCTCAACCCCGGTCACGACACCGACCACGGCGTCGGCCCGGCGGAGGCCACCCAGGCCAGGACACCGGCAGTCGGCAGGGTCCTCACGCTCGTCGAGCAGACCCGCCGGGCCGGACAGCCCGTGGACTTCACCGAGCGGGGCACACCGCCGGCATCGACCGGCAGCGCCGACCTCGTTGCCTACCGGGTGGTGCAGGAAGCACTGACCAACGCCCTCAAGTACGCTCACGGCAGCCGCACTTCCGTGCAGGTTCAGCGCGGCGAGATGGAGATCACCGTGGAGGTCAGCACGGACGGAACCGGCTCACGCGCCACCGCCGTCGCCGCCGGCAGCGGACGGGGCCTGGCGGGCCTGCGCGAGCGCGTCGACGTTCTGGGCGGCGACTTCAGCGCCGGCTGCGGCCCGGACGGCGGCTTCACCGTCCGGGCACGCATCCCCGCCGACGGCACCTCGTGAGCGCACCGATCCGGGTCCTGGTCTGCGACGACCAGATGCTGGTCCGCACCGGCCTGGTCACCATCATCGGTGCCCAGCCCGACATGGAGGTGGCGGGCGAGTGCGGAGACGGACGGACCGGGGTCGACCTCGCCCGCAAGGTACGCCCCGACGTCGTCGTGATGGACATCCGCATGCCGGTCCTCGACGGCCTCGAAGCCACCCGCCTGCTGGCCGGCGTCGGAGTGCCCCACCCCGTCAAAGTCCTCGTGGTGACCACGTTCAACCTGGACGAGTACGTCTACGAGGCACTGCGCGTCGGCGCCTGCGGCTTCCTCCTCAAGGACGCCCCTCCCGACCGACTGCTCCACGGCATCCGGACCGTGGCCACCGGCGCGGCCCTCCTCGACCCCGACGTGACACGCCGCCTCGTCGGGCGCTACGCCGCCCGCATCCGCCCCGCCGAGAAGACCCACCGAGACATCCCGCTCACTCCTCGCGAACTGGAGGTTCTCCGCCTCATCGCCGACGGCCTCTCCAACAGCGAGATCGCCGCAACCCTCGTCATCAGCCATGAGACCGTCAAGACCTTCGTCTCGCGCATCCTCACCAAACTTCAACTCCGCGACCGGGTCCAGGCCGTCATCTATGCCTACCGTCACGGCCTGGTCACCTGACCGGGCATTCCGTCCCCGGTCCGGAGGCGCAGGTTCCGCTGTGCGAGGGCCGGAATCAACTCCATCGAGCGGGTCCGGGTCTTCCAGGAGCACCACGTCTTCGCGGTCTGGGACTTCATGTCACTGCTCCAGTGCCTGCAGCGGCAGCTGACCCGCGTGGAGCTGCCGTGGGTGCCCACCGGTCCGACCGCGAGCAGACGACTGATCAACGAGATCGTCGTGGCCAGGCGCGCCGGGCGCGACTGTCCAGCCGCGGTCCGCACAGCTCCCCGCGGAACTCCACGTCGAACTTCCGCCTCTTCTCCGCCATTACTCCCAACTACCCCTTCAGTCACGGCCTCTACGCCACGAGGGGAAGGCCGGAGGCGGCTCCTGGGTAGAATGACAGTCTGTTCGACGCGCTGAAGGGTTCCACCAGCGCTTCGGGCTGGTGCACGTGGACTTCGAGACGCAGGTGCGCACCCCGAAGGCGTCGTACGCGTGGTACCGCGGATTGCTGCTCATCGAGCCGTCCGGAACCGCAGCACGACCCCGTAGCGACCGGCCGGCTGCGACGGGCGGAGGGCCACCGCGCCGTTCGGCGCGCACCGGCCCCCGTCGGGGACGGGGGCCGGTGGATCCGGGCGGCTACGTGCACTTCTCGTCGATCTTGTACTGGAGCGCCTTCGGGTAGTCGTGCCGGCTGAGCCGGACGCGGGCCAGGATCGGTGCGTGGTTGAGGTCGTTGCCGGGATCGGCGATGTCCAGCAGCAGTGAGTCGAGCTCGGTGTGGGTGGTGAGCTCGTACCCGTGCATCCGGTCCTTGTCCGTGCCGAAGACCTCGGCCAGCTTCTCGTAGCGCCACGGGTGCAGCACGTTGTAGAAGTCGGCCCCGTTGGACGGCTTCTCCTTGTAGTAGCAGGGGCTGACCAGCATCTGCTCGATGCCGTAGAAGCCCTCGTTGTCCAGAACGAAGACCACCGGCCTCAGATGGTGACGCACGTGGGTGGACAGCTCCTGGCAGATCTCCTGGAACGAGCCGTCCCCGACGAAGACGAGCGGGCGCTTCATCGGTTGCTGTCGTCCCAGCGCCACGCCTGTGGCCGCGCCGACGGAGTAGCCGATGGACAGCCAGCTGTTCTGCGCCAGGAACCCGGCCCGCTCGGTGATCCGCAGGTTCATCGAGCCCAGCAGCGCGAACGCCGCGTCCGAGACCACCGTGAACGGCGAGGGGGCCTGTGGCTCCCCGCCGGTGGCCTGGTGCTCCAGGAAGAAGTTGATGTGCTGGAAGAAGCTGTCGTAGGTCAGCTCGGGCGGGTAGTGGTCGGTGCTCAGCGAGTCCAGGAACTCGGCCGTGCTGGCCGGGACGTCCAGGCCTGCCGCGTGCGCCAGCGCGAAGTGATCGGCCGGGAATGTCCGTCCCGCCAGCGCGTCGCGCAGCGCCGTGATGAACCGGCCGAGTCGGACATCGGGGAAGTATCCGGCACCGACGCTGACGCCGTCGCGTGCCGCCACGATCCAGTCGTCGCCGATCGACTGCTCGCCGCCGAGGTTCTTGGAGGTGGACCAGGTCCCCAGGCCGATCCGGCACCCGGCGTTCTTGAAGGTCGTCCGGATCTCCGGCAGGCTCGCCCTGCCGTTGTAGACGCCGGCGAACAGCGGGTGCCGTTCGGACACCACGGACTTCGCGCCGACCGTGGTGCAGAACTGCATCCGGGTGGTCTGGACGAAGTCCAGCAGCTCGTTCTCCAGCCGCTGGCGGACCAGTTCCTCGCCGGCCCAGACGATCGGTGTGCCGAATTTCCCGATCAGCTCCACCGCTGCCGTGACGGCCTTCTCCAGCATCTCCTCGTTCCGCCGAGTGAACGGCCGCTCGTGGGCACGGAGTTCGCCCTGCGGAGGCTCGCACGGTGCGTGCCAGAGGTCCTCCATGACCTCCAGGTAGACCGGCTTGCGCTCGGTCAGGCACGCGGTGATCGCGCTGTCGATCTGCGAGGGTGCGAGTCCCGGATTGGAGAGCACCTGTGCGTCCACCGTGACCTGCCGGTAGACCTCCAGGTTGCTCTCCCGGCGCGAGCTCATGTGCGAGGTGAGCAGGCCGACCGCCTGGTGGTTGAGCCACTGTTCGTAGGACGGCGCCGCGTTGATCGCGATCAGTGGTACGTCCTCGACGTAGGCGCCGCCGATGCTGTTGAGGAGGCTGAACGCGCCCACCCCGTAGGTCACCGCAACGGCTCCGACGCCCTGTTCGGGATCGTCCGGGGCGGCGTCGGCGGCCCGCACCCTGGCGTAGGCATCCGCGGCGTAGCCGCCGCCCATCTCGGTCGGGGTGCCGATCCAGCGCACGGCTGTGGTGGCCTGCATGATCGTCAGGAACGGTCCGAGGAAGTCCCCGGGTACCCCGAACAGGTGCCGGATGCCCAACTGTTCGAGCCTGGTGGCCAGGTAGCGGGCCACCGTCCATTCGCCGTCGCCGCTCATCCGCGCAGGGCCTCCTGTCGGCTCTCCCGCCCGAGCCGGACCTCGGGCCGGATCTCCGGTTCCGCCTGGGCCGGCGGCGGTGGCGCCTCGTGCACGGCGATGGCTGCCCGGACGGCGGTCTCCACCGCGCCCTCGATCCAGGCGTGCTTCAGCGAGGCGTGCTCGCCGGCGAAGTGCACCGGGCCCTCCGGTTTGACCACGTCGAGGTGGAAGCTGGTCATCTGGTGCGGGGTGTACACCGCCGCCTCGCCGAAGGCGTACGGGTCGCGCAGCCAGCTCTGGGTCTTCCCGTAGCCGGTGTAGAACACCTCGATCCGCCGGCCGTGCACCGACTGGAGGTTGCGCAGCGCGTAGACGTACCGCTCGTCGTCCTCCATCGAGTCCCAGCGCACCGCGTCGTCCGACCAGCTGTAGCTGGCCAGCACCACCCCGCCGCCGTCGGCGCCGGGCACCGGGTGCGAGGGGTAGTACATGAAGCGGTTCGGGTTGTCGGTGGTCGAGCCGCCGCCGAAGCAGTTGGTGGCGGGGCGCACGCTGGCCCGGAGCAGCGGGGTGTGCAGGTACACCTCCCGCTGGGCCTGGCTGATCCGGCGCTCGTCCACGCTCGCGTGCGCGCCGAGCAGCATCTCGGGCAGGTTCCGCGGGGGACGGTGGCCGTTCTGGGCGGCGGCCACGGCCGCCTCGGCGTCGTCCTCGCCCGCCCGCTGGTAGTACTCGTACAGGCCGGGTGCGATGGAGTCGAGTTCGACCTTCCAGTCCGCCTCGGTGAACTCCCACCACCGGCGGGAGAACTCCAGCAGCACCTTGGTGGCCTGGTCGTAGTGGGTCTCGATGATCGCCCGGCGCTTCTTGTAGGAGAACGGCGGCGTCACCTGGACGAACCGCAGGGCGGAGAACGGGACCGTGACGATCGCGAAGTCGCCCTTCCAGACGGTGGGTTCGGCCTCCGGGTCGTCCTCGGGGACGGTCTCGACGGCGACCTGCGGCCCGACCGGGCCGACGCTCCGGGCTCCCCCGCCGTCCCGGCGCGGGTCCCAGTACTCCATCCGGACCATGCGCCGGCCCATCTGCAGTTCCTCCCGGAGCTCCTCGGCGAGCGCGTCGGGCAGCTTCCAGCTGCCGCCCTCGATCTCCCAGTACGTGGCGTTCGGGTTGATGTCGCTGCGGCCCAGGAAGGTGTGGAAGAAGGCCAGGTGCAGCCGCGAGGTCATGTTCTCGATCGTGCCGATCGCCTCGATCGCCTCGTCGCTGAAGCCCGCGTACTCGCGCAGGAAGCGGCCCATCGAGTAGCCGTCGAAGTCGCGGATCACCCGGGCCCAGCCGTCCAGCCACTCGGCGAACGGCTTGTTCACCCGCTTGCCGTCCCTGATGACCGAGTAGTAGTCGCGGACCGGCTCCAGGGCTTGGTTGACCATGTCGGCGGCGGTGATCCGCACCTCGTCTCCGGTGAGGTGGAAGCCCTCGTTGACGCAGCTCGGATCGGCGGCGTAGTCCTTGCGGCGGGCCTGGACCCGGTTGGTGCGGATCCAGGAGTTGAAGCGCTTGACCGGTTCGCGGAAGTCCGGGCTGTCCGCGCCGTACTTCCAGACCTTGCCGGGCTCGAACGACTCGTAGACCACCGGCGGGGCGGGTGCGTGCTGGTTTCCGGTGTCCGGATCGACGTCGACGTTGTAGAACAGCTGCCGGCGCAGGCCGAGGCTGTCGACCAGCGCGAGGGTGAGCGGGTGGAAGCTGGGCAGCCGCATGGCCCCGGCCTCCGCGTACTGCTCCGGGTCGCGGAACGGTCCGTCGGCCGTGTCGTCGGTGGACCGGAAGGTCTTGATCCGCCCGCCCACCCGGCTGGCGTTGGCCTCCAGAATGGTGACGTTGTGTCCGGCGTCCTTGAGCAGCTTGCCGGCGACCAGGCCCGCGATGCCCGCGCCGATGATCAGCACGTCCTTGGGCTCGTCGGTCTCCGGGATGCCGTCCTTGATCAGAACATCGAGGTAGCGGAGCTTCAGGTCCTTGTCGTCCGGACCGACCAGCAGCAGCTCGCGCGCCAGCTGGCGGCAGGTCTGCCAGCGGGCGCGGTCGCCAGCCGTTCCTTCGATGACAGGGTTCTCCATGGTGTCTCCTCGGGGCGCTCGGCGGTCGGGAACCGGCCGGCTCGTTGGGGAGGGTCCTCGCCCTCGGCGAGGGCTCGCAGCGTGGTGATCGAGGGGGGTCGAGGCGGTCGAGGCGTAGACGCCCCCGTCGTGCGGACGAAGGGCTTCATGTCGACGGTGCCGGAGGTGCCGTCCGCGAGTCCGGTCCCGGCCCTGTCGAAGCCGTTGGGGACGTGTGCGGGGGACTTCGGGTCTCCGGCGCTGGACTCGGGGGTTGGACCAGTGCTGTCGGACCGGCCAGAACTGCTCCTCCAGTGAGGCGCCGCGGCGGCCGAACCTCAGCCCGCGGCCCTTGCCGTCGTCCGCTCCGCGCAAGAACTCCGGCCGTACGGGATGCCCCGGCGCATCAGACGGTGGCTCTTCGGCTTGTCGTCGACGATGCCGGCGAAGGTGCGCGGGTGGGTGCGGCGGAGGTGGGCGATCCGGGGGGACGGGTGGGGGCCGTGGTCACGCTCGGGTTCCTCACGGTGGGTGACAGGCAGCACCGATCACAAAGTGAGACTGCCTCGACACCCAACGTAGCCTCGTCGTCGAGTGTCCTGTCAACCGGAGGCGGGCCTCCCAGCAGGCTCACGCAGTGTCACCGGGCGGGTTCGACAGGCGACGGCCCGACCGTCGGACCTTCGGCCGGGCGGGGACACGGACGACTCCGACCGAGGCGCTTCGGCCCGGTGCACCTCGACTCCGAGACCCGGGTGCGCACGCCGAAGGCGCCGCGCTGGCGGAGGTGACGAGGCAGGGTGTTCCACAACGCGGACCTCGGTGAGTGTCATGCATGAGGGCGCGGTTCAGGGCCACTGCTGGTCAGCCCGGAGGGGCCCCACGGCTCCCGGGATCCGGCCTCCGGGTGCCGGCCCGTCAGCGACGTCCACTGGCGGACTCGTACGGGGCGCGGGCGGAGGGGCGCCTGGCCGTCGCGCCGGCCGGTAGGGCAGGGTAGGCCCGTGGCGACTGTGGCGAATCCCGTGGCGTGGCGCTCGGTGCGCGAGGTGCTGCCGCAGGTGTCGTCGGAGAGCGAAGGCGTCATGCTCTCGGTCCTGGGTACCCGTGCCCTCCTGCTGTACCGGGTCGATGAGACCGAGCACCGCAGGCGGCAGGCGGCCGGTTCCGAGCGGCTGGACAGCATCCCGGCGCTGGAGCGCCTGCTCGGCCTTCCGGTCGGCCTTCCGGTTCCGGTTGGTTCCTTGCCGGAGCAGGCCGAGGTCCGTGACCTCCCGCGAGGAGCGGTCGAGTGGGACGCGGATCTGGTGACGCGCCGGGCGGTTCGGCCGCTCGCCGTTGACCTCGCGGTCGTGCGGGCCGCCGGATGGCGGACGGGTCTGGAGCGCGCCGGCCGGTTCGCACCCTTCTGCCGCCGGGCCGTCCTGCTCGACGAGGTCCCGCGCGCAGGATGGGACGAAACCTTGGCGGAGGCCTCCTTCTACGGCATCGGCGTGCTCGTCGATGAGCCGGACGGGATCCGGATCGCCCTGGAACCCGAGGCGTACCGGCCGCAGCGGCACACCGCCGCGGCCTGGCACTTCGTCGAGGAGCTGTACGGACGACTGGTCTGAGCCGCCGGTCCGCCCGTCAGTCGGCTCCCGCGCCGGCCGGTGCCGAGTCGGCCGCGTCGAGGAGGGACCATCTCAGCAGCTGTGGCTGTACCTTGAAGCCGTTCGGCTGCCGGATGGCGGCATTGACCAGCGCGTACCGCTCCACTGCGGCACGGCAGCACTCCTGCCACCGCCGCTGGCGGGCGGGCCCGGCCGCCAGGGACTGCAACGTCTGCTGCCAGGACATCAGTACCGCCGTGTTGTGCTGCGCTGCCGGCCGGACGTCGCGGTTGCTCGGGAAGCTGTCCAACGTCCGGCGTCCGCAGGCAGCGCATTCGCACACGGGTGCGTGCGCCGCGGCGAAGCGGCGTGCGAGGGTCTTGCCGAGGAACAGGGCCATCAGCTCGGGGAACAGCACGGCCGGGGAGTCGGCGAACCCCGAGCTCTTCGCGGGCTCACCGGGCGGCACGACGTGCCGGAAGCGCCCGGACAGCCCGTAGGCGGCGAACGCCGCACCCCGTGCCAGCGCGCCGAACGCCGCGAGATCGGCCCGCAGCAGCGCGGTTCCGGGCACCTGGGCCAGTACCCGCGCCAGCCCGGTGAGGGCCTCGGGGAAGCTCGCCAGTGGGTCCAGCTGGCCGCCGAGCATGATGGCCTTCATGCCGGGTGCCGGGCCCAGTTCTTCGACGAGACGGCCGACCAGGTCGCTGCGCAGCCAGCCGACGTCGATCGGGAGAGCGAGCACGATCCGGAGGTCCTCGCGCGCCGCCACGTCGCGCACAGCAGCTCGTACCGCGGCCGTGTCCCCGGCGCGGAGGTACCCGGTCGGCGTGAGTGCCGCCGTCGCGCCGACGGCGAGTTGGTCCTGGACCGCCTGGCCGAGGGGATCTGCGGCGGGCAGCTCGTCGGAGCGCGACAGGAAGGGCTCCTCCGCCGTCGCGACGCCGTCCTCGTAGAGCGCCGGGTCGGCGATGAGCACACCCGAGAAGTCCTCGTACCGGAGCTCCGATGCCTTCCTGAGGGCCTTCGGCCCACTGATCACGAGCCCGCTCCGGACGGGATCGAGCTGGTCCCGTACGAACCCCACTCGGGAGGCGTCCACCTGGATCAGCAACCGGTCGGTGAGCAACTCGGGCTGGTCGAAACGGGCTTGGGAGGTGGCACGGGCCGTCGGACGTCGGGCGGATGTGCGGGGAGGGGGGAGCGGGCTGGAGGAGTCGGACATGGCCTCGCCTTCGAATCGGCGGAAACACTCGACGACGTACTCGCGACTCCAGTGTACGGAGCGGACCGACACTCCTGGTGGCGACAATCACGTGCGAGGAGGCGGGAGTTGGCCAGGAGCACACCATGCTCGGCGGGCGCAGGGGCTCGATGCCCGAGGTCTCGGAGGCGCGTCGTGTTGACCGCCAGCCAGATGGGTGACCCGGTCCCAGTGACCACCGTGCCTCGACCGGAGTTGATCGGAGCATGGAAGAGATGGGTGTCAGGAGGGCGTTCCCGCGACCGAGGGACGCCCATGCCCGCCGGGTGATGCGGGCGCAGCGCGGCGTGAACACGAGACCCGAACTCGCCCTCCGGCGGGCACTGCATGCACTGGGCTTCCGTTACCGAGTGAACATGCCTCTTCCCAGCATGAGGCGCCGGAGGGCGGACATCACGTTCGTGCGCTGGCGCACCGCAGTGTTCGTGCAGGGTTGCTTCTGGCATGCGTGCCCCGAGCACCTGCACGCGCCGAAGCACAATGCCGAGTGGTGGTGGCGGAAGCTCGACGACAACGTACGCCGCGACAAGGACACCGATGCACGCCTCGTTCGGCTGGGTTGGCTTCCGTTGAGGGTCTGGGAGCACGAGGTCGTCGGGGCCGCGGTCGACAAGGTGGTGGAGTTGCTCGCCCATCAGGGGCATCCCCGCGCACGGCGGCTGCATCGGAGTTCTGGGCGAAGCACCGCGGTAGCGCTGAATGCAACGGGTCCGTGCAGCCCCAGGGAGCATGGTTCCCGAGAAGAGGCGCGGTCCCGGCAGGAGTGACCCACTGGCCCGCACGATGACACCCTGTTCGACGAGCTGAGGGCTACCACCAGCGCTTCGGCCTCGTCCACGTCGACTTCGAGACGCAGCGGCGGACACCCAAGGCCTCGTACGCCTGGTACCGCGACATGATTGCCAATCAGCGAGCCATCCGGAAGGCGTAGTTGGCATTGACCAGTCGGGTCCAGGCTCATCACGGCCTTGCAGAGGCACTTCGGCAGATGGGCCCCGTGGACGCCGAGGGCGTCGGCCGCTTCGCCGTCTGCGTCGACCCGAACGGCGCGGACTTCGTCCTGCTCACCCCGGTCGAGACCCCGCCCGCGGCCTGACCCTGGGCGCCGGTGGTCGCGGGGCCGCCCGCGACCCGACGGCCGGCGTCAGGCGGGTTCGAGGACGACCCAGACCTGCCCGGGGTGGAACGCCATCCGCTGCCCCGCGTAGCTGAACTCCGTGCCGCCGGCAGCGCTGGGCCGCGACCAGCTGCCCCGGTACGCCATGCCGTCCCGAAGGAACACCGCCTCGCCGCTGCCGACCGTCGGCGCGAAGGGCAGAAGCGCACCGGAGGAGTCGACGAGCCTGCGGGGCGAGGTGGTCTCGGCGACCTTCTGCACCACGATCGTCGGCGCACCCATCTGCCCGGCGTCCGTCGTCATGGCCGGCCTGCCGTCCACTGCCACCAGGTACCTCCCCTCCGCGGCGGACCAGGTGAATGTGAACGAGGCCGCGGGCATCCGCGCGGTGAACGAGGCCGTCGGCACACCCCCGGTCGGCGCGTCGCCGAAGCGGAAGCCGACGTCGCGGGCCGCGGCCGCGTCCGGGAAGTGGCGCAGAATCCCGGACGGCACCACGTACAGGTTGAACGGCGGCACGTTCCACTGCCCGCGGATGAACGAATTGTCCTGCTGCGGCGAGCAGTTGAACACATCGGCCTGGGCGAGCACCGGCAGGAACCGGGTCTGCGCCCCGGAGTAGGCGAAGTCCACGCGCCCGTACTGCTGCAGGATCGGCAGATCGCTCTCCCGGGCGCTGCGCACCGGGCCGATCCGGTCGCCGGCGGGAAGGTGGTTCGAGTCGTAGATCGCCAGGAACCGCGAGATGCCGCCCTCGACCTCGATCGCGTAGACCACGTCGGCCGCGTTCACGCCCGTCTGCGGTCGGGCAGCGGCCGCGTTGTCGACCTTGACGGCGATGATCCTGCCCGCCTCCCCCGGGAGCCCGGTGAGCGGCGACACAGCACCCGTGCTGCCGGGACTGGTCGGGGTGGGCTGCGGGCCGGCCCCCGTACGACCGGGCGAGCCCCCGCCGCCGATGGTGAGCACGACCGCCAACAGCGCCGCGAGCAGCACGGCGCCGCCGCTGACAGCGACGGCGGCGATCCGGCGGGCGGCTGGAGGTAGGGACCTCCACCAGCCCAGCTCACGCTCGAAGGTCTTCATCCGAGCTCACCTCCGCGCAGCCGGGCATCAGAGACTCCGGCACCTACGAAGACGAGTCGGTCGGCCCGCGCAGTTCCGCCGCCCCGCTGAAACCCGAGCCTTCCCCCCACTCCCGGCACCGGCCCAGGGGGTGCGCTCAGGGCTGCCCGCCGGTCCGCCGTCCCGCCACGCGGTCGGTGGCAGCAGCCAGAACAGGACGTCGTCGGCCGGTCCCAGCCGGACCGCGTCCAGCAGGCCGGTCCAGGAGGTGCAGCCGGATTCCAGGGCGGCGACGAAGACATCCGATGCGGTTAGCGGGTCAAGCTGCGACCGCCAGGGTGAGTTTGGTCTGCGTGGGGAAGGCGGTGTTCTCGT
>NZ_JBFBJZ010000024.1:0-119454 GCF_040686255.1 Kitasatospora sp. NPDC085879
TCCACCCCGAAGGGCTTCACCGTTCGACTTGCATGTGTTAAGCACGCCGCCAGCGTTCGTCCTGAGCCAGGATCAAACTCTCCGTGAATGATTACTCGGCCATGCTTAATTAAAAGCCGCCGGTTCACACTCGCGTTGAGCGGCACGGCAACCACCGGAATAGGCGGCCCCGCGCACTGCGTCCTCGCTGTGTTATTTCAAAAGGAATCTCCAACCGATCCAAACGGACCGGCCGGGGATGTCAACATATCTGGCGTTGACTTTTGGCACGCTGTTGAGTTCTCAAGGAACGGACACTTCCTTCGGACCGCCTTCCAGCGGACCCTCCGGGCGTTTCGCTCTTTCGTGTTTCCAGCTTATCAGACCCGTTTGCCACTGTTTAACCAGTGCTTTACGTTCCCGACATCCGGAGTTAACCATCGCCGCGCGGCGACCTGAGCAACGATAGCCGGTCTCGGCCCGCGCGCCTAATCGAGGCGCGGCGTGGTCACCCGGACGGAGCACCCGCGGTCGGAGGCCGGCCGGGCGGGGACCCGAGCGGGGCCATCGTCTGCACGCCCCCACATGCCGTAGAGTGCCGCGCATCGACACAGAGGACTAGACCACTTACGTCGCGACAGGCCCGTCATTCCTGCGTCGACGGGTCGGTCTCGGGCGGTTCGGTGCTGTCGGAGCTGGGCGTCGCCCCGCTCGGCGCACTCTGCCGTTACGTGCCGGTATGTCCGAAGTTGACATGATTTAGGCTTCAGCTGATGCCGATGCCGCTGCTCCGCGGCCGCACGCGCTGTACTCCGCACCTGGGAGGCTCCACCATGACCACTGTGACCTCGCCGCTCGCCGGCCGGGCCGTCGGACTGGCCAACGTGCCGGACCCCGTCTTCTCCGGCGCGATGGTCGGACCCGGCACCGCCATCGACCCGGTGCGCGAGCCCACCGAGGCGGTGGCCCCGGTCGACGGCCTCGTGGTCTCCATGCACCCGCACGCGTTCGTCGTCGTCGACGCGGACGGCCATGGTGTGCTGACCCACCTCGGCATCGACACCGTCCAGCTCAACGGCGAGGGCTTCGAGCTGCTCGTCGGCAAGGGGGACGAGGTCAAGCGCGGTCAGCCGGTGATCCGCTGGAACCCGGCGGCCGTGGAGGCCGCGGGCAAGTCGCCGATCTCCCCGATCGTCGCGCTGGAGGCCACGTCCGAGGCGCTCTCCGGTGTGGCCGAGAGCGGTGACGTCGCGCCGGGCGGCGAACTCTTCACCTGGAACTGACTCCCGCTGGCCGGGTGAAAGGAATCTCTGAACGTGGAACCGATGCTTCGCGGCGTAGGGGTCAGCCACGGGGTCGCCATCGGCCCGGTGCGGCACATGGGGACGGCGGTGCTGGAACCCCCGGCGACACAGGTCCCGAGTGAGGACGCCCCGCGCGAGCAGGCTCGTGCCCAGGCCGCGGTGGACGCGGTCGCGGCCGACCTGATCGCGCGCGGCAACCTGGCCGGTGGTGAGGCGCAGGCCGTCCTCGAGGCCCAGGCGCTGATGGCGCAGGACCCGGAGCTGATGGCGGACGTCAGCCGGCGGATCGCGGTCGGCAGCAGCGCCGAGCGGGGCATCTACGACGCCTTCGCCGCGTACCGCGCGCTGCTGGCCGCGGCCGGCGATTACCTTGCCGGTCGGGTGGCCGACCTGGACGACGTCCGGAACCGGATCGTGGCGCGGCTGCTCGGCGTGCCGATGCCCGGTGTGCCGGACAGCGACGAGCCGTACGTGCTCTTCGCGCACGACCTCGCGCCGGCGGACACCGCGCTGCTCGACCCGGCTCTGGTGCTGGGCTTCGTCACCGAGGAGGGCGGGCCGACCAGCCACAGCGCGATCCTGGCGCGGGCGCTGGGCGTGCCGGCCGTGGTGGCGCTGCCCCGGGCGACCGAGGTCGCCGAGGGCGTCGTCGTCGCGGTGGACGGCAGCAGCGGTGAGGTGCTGGTGAACCCGTCCGCCGAACGGCAGGAGGAGCTGCGACGGCTGGCGGCCGAGCGGAAGGCCGCGCTGGCCGCGTCCTCCGGCCCGGGCCGCACCTCGGACGGGCACCTGGTGCCGCTGCTCGCGAACATCGGCGGCCCGGCGGACCTGCCGGCGGCGCTGGAGGCCGAGGCGGAGGGCGTCGGCCTGTTCCGTACCGAGTTCCTCTTCCTCGACGACTCCGCGAAGGCGCCGAGCGAGGAGAAGCAGTACGAGGCGTACCGGAAGGTGCTGGAGGCCTTCCCGGAGGGCCGGGTGGTCGTCCGGGTGCTGGATGCCGGGGCGGACAAGCCGCTGGACTTCCTGACGCCGGCCGACGAGCCGAACCCCGCCCTGGGTGTACGGGGTCTGCGGACACTGCTGGACCACCCCGAGGTGCTGTCGACGCAGCTGCGGGCGCTCGCCCGGGCGGCCGAGGGACTGCCCGTCCACTTGGAGGTCATGGCGCCGATGGTGGCGGACCGGCAGGACGCGCGGGCATTCGCGGACGCCTGCCGGGAGGCCGGGCTGGTGGCGAAGTTCGGTGCGATGGTGGAGATCCCGTCGGCGGCGCTGCGGGCCCGGTCCGTCCTGCAGGAGGTCGAGTTCCTGTCGCTGGGGACGAACGACCTGGCGCAGTACACCTTCGCGGCGGACCGGCAGGTCGGTGCGGTGGCGCGGCTGCAGGACCCGTGGCAGCCGGCGCTGCTCGACCTGATCGCGCTGTCGGCCGAGGCCGCGCAGGCGACCGGCAAGAGCTGCGGTGTGTGCGGTGAGGCGGCCGCCGATCCGCTGCTCGCCTGTGTGCTGACCGGTCTCGGTGTGACGAGCCTGTCGATGGGTGCCTCGTCGATCGCCTACGTGCGGTCGGCGTTGGCGAAGGTGACGCTGGCGCAGTGCCGGCGTGCCGCGGCAGCGGCGCGGGCCGCGGACAGCGCGGCCGACGCGCGCGCGGCGGCGCACCAGGTGCTGTCCGGCGAGTAGACGCCCCGGAGCAGGGCCGGGGCCGCAGGGGCGCTTCCACCGTGGGGGTTGGAAGCGCCCCTGCTCGGCTGTCCGGGCCCGGACTGCGGGGCAGGGCTCAGCCGCGGCGCTCGGCGCCCAGGCGCTCGAAGAACCGGAGGTGGTCGATGTTGTCGACCGAGCCCGGGTTCACCGCCTTCTCCAGCGGGGTGCCGGAGAGCAGCCGCTTCACCGGGACCTCGATCCGCTTGCCGGTGAGGGTGTGCGGGAGGCCGTGGACGGCGATGATCTCGTCCGGGACGTGCCGGGGCGAGAGCTGGGTGCGCAGTTCGGTGCGGACGCGGGCGCGCAGCGAGTCGTCGAGGTCAGCGCCGGGGGCGAGGACGACGAAGAGCGGCATCCAGTAGCCGCCGTCCGGCTCCTCGACGCCGATGACCAGGGACTCCGCGATCTCCGGGAGACGCTCGACGACCTCGTAGATGTCGGAGGAGCCCATCCGGACGCCCTGGCGGTTGAGGGTCGAGTCGGAGCGGCCGTGGATGACGACGGTGCCGCGGGAGGTGACGGTGATCCAGTCGCCGTGGCGCCAGATGCCCGGGTACATGTCGAAGTAGCTGTCCCGGTAGCGGGTGCCGTCCGGGTCGTTCCAGAAGCCGATCGGCATGGAGGGCAGCGGCTTGATGACCACGAGCTCGCCGACCAGGTCGGTCAGCGGGTGGCCCTGGACGTCCCAGGACTCGACGGCGGCGCCCAGGCACGGTGCCTGGATCTCGCCGAGGTGGACGGGGAGGGTGGGGACGCCGCCGACGAAGCAGCTGCAGACGTCGGTGCCGCCGCTGACGGAGGCGAGCCAGACGTCCTTCTTGACCTCGTCGTAGATCCACTGGAAGCCGTCGGGCGGCAGCGGGGAGCCGGTGGTGCCGATGCAGCGCACGGCGGAGAGGTCCAGGTCGGCGCCGGGGTGGAGGTCGGCCTTGCGGCTGGCGATGACGTAGGCGGCGGAGGTGCCGAGGACGGTGGCCCGGGTGCGGGCGGCGACCGACCAGAGTGCGCCGGTGTCGGGGTGCCCCGGGCTGCCGTCGTAGGTGACGATCGTGGACCCGACGAGGAGGCCGGCGACGAGGAAGTTCCACATCATCCAGCCGGTGGAGGTGTACCAGAGGAAGCGGTCGTCCGGGCCGAGGTCGAGGTGGAGCGAGGCCTGCTTGAGGTGCTCGACGAGGATGCCGCCCTGGCTCTGCACGATGGCCTTGGGCAGGCCGGTGGTGCCGGAGGAGTAGAGCACCCAGAGCGGGTGGTCGAAGGGGACGGGCTCGAAGACCGGCTCGTCGTCGCCGCCGACCAGGTCGTCCCAGGCGAGGGCGCCCTCGGGGGCCGGGCCGCCGAGCAGCGGGATGTGCACGACGGTGCGCAGCGAGGGGAGTTCGCGGCGGAGTTCGGCGACGACCTCGGTGCGGTCGTGGTCCTTGCCGCCGTAGTGGTAGCCGTCGACGGCGAAGAGGACGGTGGGCTCGATCTGCTGGAGCCGGTCGAGGACGCTGCGGGCGCCGAAGTCGGGGGCGCAGGAGGTCCAGACGGCGCCGACGGCAGCGGTCGCGAGCAGGGCGACGACGGCCTGCGGGATGTTCGGCAGGTAGGCGCCGACCCGGTCGCCGGGGCGGACGCCGCGGGCCCGGAGGGCGGCGGCGAGCGAGCCGACCCGGCGGCGCAGCTCGGCCCAGCTGAGGGCGGTGGGCTGCTCGGTGGTCTCGTCGAGGTGCAGGATCGCGGGCCGGTCGGCGCGGTCCGGGTCCTCGGCGGCGCGCAGGGCGTGCTCGGCGTAGTTGAGGCGGGCGCCGGGGAACCAGCGGGCGCCGGGCATCGCCGGGTCGGCGAGGACGGCCTCGGGCGGGGTGGTGAAGCGGACGTCGAACCACTCGGTGACGGCCGTCCAGAAGCGCTCCAGGTCTTCGGTGGACCAGGCCTGGAGGTCGGCGTAGCGGGCGGCGGCCTGCTCGTCGTCGTCCGCGGGGGCGAGCGGGGCCGCCGGTGCGCCGTGGTGCTCTGCGGCCCAGGCCTGGAAGGCGACGATCCGGGCGGATGCGGCGCGGGCCGGGTCAGGGCGCCAGAGCGGTCGGCCTTCGGGTGGGGTGCTCACGGTGGTGGTCTCCCGGGGTGGTGCGCCCCCGCCCGGGGGCCGGGGGCGGTGGGCGGGGCTGCTTGTGGCGGGCGCCGCCCGCGAGGTGGCTGACGAGCAGACCTTGCCATGTGATCGTCGGGTGCGCCAGAGCCCCCCGGGTGGCGGCGGGGTGTGGCGGCCGCGCGTGGTGGGTGGGCGCGGCGGGTGGGGCGGCGCCCGTGATCAGACCAGGTGGGAGTACTCGCCGTTGAACCAGGCGTGGGCGACCCGGGTGTGGAAGGGGAAGGCCAGCCGGGAGGCGATGGGGAGGAACTGCCAGCCCTCGGTCTCGGGGGTGGGGACGGACGGCGGGAGTTCCTCGATCCGGCGGGCGGGGAGCATGCCGAACAGGCAGAGGAAGCCGCCCGCGGTGTCGGAGTCGGTGGCGACCAGGGTGACCCGGGCGTGGTCGGCCTCGATGCCGGTCTCCTCGCGGAGCTCGCGGACGCAGGCCTGCTGCCAGCTCTCGCCGTAGTCGATGTAGCCGCCGGGCAGGGCGAGCTCGCCGTAGCCGGGCTCGATGGTGCGGCGGATGACGACGAGCCCCTCCGCTTCGGGTGAGACGACGGGCAGCAGGGTGACGACCACGGGCAGCGGGTTGCGGTAGCTGATCTCGCTGCAGCCCGGGCAGGTGCGGGGCCAGCCCGAGGTGCCGGGGCTGTAGGCGGTGCCGCACCAGTGGCAGTGGGTGCCGGGGCCGTAGGTCTTCCGGTCGGCCTGGTCTGTGGTCATGGGGTGGATGGTACTGCGGTGAACGGGGGCTCTGCGGAGGCGTTTCTGACGGGCCGTCGGGCCGTGGGACTCGAGGAGTACGGGGGTGCGGAGGCGGTCGGCGATCGCGTCGGACCAGTCCCGCCGGTCCGGGCCTGGGTCGGTGAGGGTGCCCGGGCGGGCCCGAAGCAGGGCCTCGGTGAGGCGGCTCTGGGCGTCGAGGTCGCCGCTCATGCCGGTGCCGATGGCGTGCAGCGGTGCGCCGTCCAGCTCGTACGTGTCGCACAGGCGCAGCTCGGGGTGGCGGGCGGGGGCGTCGAGGTGGGTGAGGGCGAGGGCGTCGGCTCCGCCCGCGGCGGCCAGGGCGTAGCGGTGGCCGGGGGTGTCGAAGTGTCCGAGGCGGAAGGCGCCCTGCCAGCGGCCGGTGCCGTTGTGGGGCTCGGGCAGGTCGAGGGACTTGTCCTCGGTGGGGAGCGGGCCGGGGCCGTGGCGGGTGGTGTAGGTGCGCAGGACGCCGAGCCGCAGCGCGGCGGCGGGTGCGCCGGCCTCGGCGAGGAGGGTCTCGGCATGGGCGAAGGTGGTGGTGGACCAGGTGGTGTACGGGTGGAAGCCGTGCCACTCGTCGAGCAGGACGCCCTGGGCGCCCTCGAAGATCACCGGGCCGGTGCGGAGCAGGCGGGCGAGGTGGCCCTCGTCGGTGAGGCGGACGCGGGCCGCGAAGGCGGTGAAGGCCTCGACGCAGGCGGCGGGCGGCGGGGCGTCGAGATCGGCCGGGGTGAGGCCGAGCCGGTCGGCGAGGCGGTCGCGGAGCAGGGTGAGGCGGGTGAGCAGGCGGGCGGGGCGGGTGCAGTCGTCGGCGGTCGGGGCGTCGTCGGGGTGGTCGAGTGCGTAGCGTGCGGTCTCGCCGATGCCGAGGCCGCAGGAGCCGTGGCGGTCGTGGCCTCGGCGCTGCTCGCGGATGCGGTTGGCGGCGGCGTGGTACGGGGTGGTGAGGAGCGCGCGGCGGTCGACGGTGAGCAGGGCGAGCGGGTCGGGCACGCCGAGGGCCGCCAGGTGGTGGGCCTCGGCGGCCAGGGCGAGCGGGTCGACCAGCATGAAGCGGGAGAGATGGGTGGGGACGCCTGCGAGGGTGCCCGAGCCGAACTGGGCGAAGGTGTGGTGGCGTCCGTCGTCGGTGACGACGTTGTGGGCGGCTTGCGCGCCGCCGTTGTGGCGGACGACGGCGCGGGCCGGGTGGGGGCTCTCGGGGCCGAGCGGGCCTCGGCAGAGGTGGTCGACCACCGTCCCCTTGCCGGCGTCCCCGAAGCCGAGGTCGCAGACGATGACGTGCCCGTCGAGGGGGCCGGTGCCGGGGCCTGCGGGGCGGGTGTCGGTCACGGCGGTACCCCTTCGGTGCCGAGGTGCGGAGGTGCGGAGGTGCGGACGTGCGGACGTGCGGACGTGCGGACGTGGGCCGGCCACCCGGCGGTGGTACCGGCTCAGAGGCGGGTGGTGCCGGTGGTGGCGCGGTCGTCGGGGGTGAGGAGGGACGTGCCGGGGACGGCGGGGGTGCGGGAGTGGCGGGCGAGGGACTGGAGGGCCTTGCCGACGGTGGCGGCGGCGTCGGAGCCGATGTCGGTGAGGTCGTCGAGGCCTTCCTGGAGGTCGATGGCCTCCTCGCCGAGGCCGATGGTGAGGGCGATGGTCTCGCAGACGGCGTCGAGGTCGTCGAGTTCGATGACGTGCTGGCCGAGGAGCTTGCGCCAGGTGTCGAGGACCTCGGTGTTGCCGGCGTGGGCGGCGCCGGCCGGGAGGATGAAGTAGACGTGGAACAGCTGCCGGAGCTCGGCGAGGATCGCGGTGATCGGAATGTCCTCGGGGATGTCCTCGCCGAGGACGGCGCGGACCTCGCGGGCCTTGACCTTGCCGTAGGGCAGTTCGTCGCCGATGAGGAAGAGGTAGCCCTTGCGGCCGCGGCGCTCGACGCAGTCGAGTGAGGTGTGGCGGGCCATGGCGTACATGGCGAGCTCGTAGGACTCCGTCATCTGCCCGCCGCCACCGCCTTCGAGCAGGATGTTGCCGAGGTGGTCGTCCATCCGGTTGTCGGACTCGAACTGGCCGAGCTGGAGCGGGACGCGGTCGCAGGTGGCGTCGCCGACGGCGCCGAAGAGGATCTGCGGGTGCTCGGTGTAGCCCTTGCGCAGGAGCAGGCCGAAGAGTTCGGGGAGCTTGGTCTGCAGGGTGCGCGGGACGGTCTGCATGGAGCCGGTGACGTCGAAGAGGACGGCGACGGCGAGCGAGGTGGGGTGCTCGTCCGAGTCCCGGCTCTCACGGGTGGTGAGGCCGTGCGGGTCGAGGGTGGGGTGGGCCTTCCAGCCGGAGCGGGCGCCGCGGGTGGTGGCGTCGCTGTAGGCGAAGGCGCTGGCGCCGGTGCCGGTGCGGTAGTGCGCGGCGGCGTCGTAGACGTCGGTGGACCAGGTGCCGCTGCCCATGGGGGCCTCCTCAGATGGTGGGTGGCAGGTGGAACGGCCGGAAGGTGCGCGGGCCGTAGAGGGTGTGGAGCAGGTCGTCGAGCTCGGCGAGGAGCTTCCAGGCGTCGTGCGGTCGGCGGGGCTCGGCGGGCAGGGTGCAGCCGGTGATGAAGGCGCGGATCTGCCGGGGCGCGCGGTCGCCCATGAGCTGCTGGACGCACCGGGTGGCGAGGTGGATGTCGGTGGCCTCGGTGACAGCCTGTCGGGCCGGGACCTCGGGCGGGTAGAGCGCGCGGTGGCGTTCGACCAGGGCGGGCGCGGGGGCGGGCGCGCCGGTGCCCGCGTAGCACCAGTCGACGAGGACGAGGCCGTGGTCGGCCGGGTGGACGAGGACGTGCTCGGGGAGGACGGCGCCGTGTCGGACGCCGGCCCGGTGGGCGTACCCGAGGGCGACGAGCAGGCGGCGCCAGATCCAGGCGGCGTCACGTGGGTCGAGCCCGTCGGGGTAGGCCCGCAGGATGTCGGTGAGCGGGCGCAGGCCGGGCCGGTGGACGAGGGCGTTGACCTGCCGCGGGGCGTCGGCCGGGTCGGTGGTGTCCTGGTGGCGGAAGGTCTCCAGCAGGGTCGGGGCGTAGGCGTGGAAGCGGCCGTCCCCGTGGCGGGCGAGCCCCGTGAGGGCGGCGGCCTCGCGGTCGAGGAGGTCGTTGTCGAGGGCGCTGCGGGGGATCTTCAGCAGGACCTCGGTGCCGGCCTCGGTGGTGGCGGAGCGCAGGACGGCGATGTCGCCGGTGGCCGCGACCGGCCCCAGCCGGTAGGTGTGCCGGCGGGTGCGGAGCTCGTCGGTGCCGGCGGCGGGACCGTGGTGCTGCTCCCAGAGCCGGCCGAGGGCGAGGAACGCGGCGGTGGCGCGGGACCGCTCGGCGGCGGGCGCGGTGTCCGGGTGGAGGAGCCGGGCGAGGCGGCGGTACCGGCGGGCGGCGTCTGCCGGGTCGGCGGGGAAGACGTCGTACGGGCCGCCGGCGGCGAGGACGGCGGCCGCCGCTTCGGCGAAGCCGCGCGGGGTCGCGCCGGGTGCGGTGGGCGGCCGGGCGGCGCGGGGCGCGGTCATCGGATGCCGTCCTCGTGGGAGGGGCGCAGCAGCGGCGGGTGGAGGAGGTGGGCGTCGCCGGCGTGGTAGGTGCGGGCGCGGGGACCGCCGCGGGTGCCGCCGCGTTCGGTGGTGGCGCCGGTGGACTCGACGAATCCGGGCACGGAGAGCACCTTGCGGTGGAAGTTGCCGGCGTGCAGGCGCTCGCCCCAGACGGCCTCGTAGACGGTGCGCAGCTCGGGGATGGTGAAGTCGTGCGGGAGGAAGGCGGTGGCCAGCGGGCTGTACTCGATCTTGGCGCGGGCGCGGTCCAGGCCGTCGGCGAGGATCGCGGCGTGGTCGAAGGCGAGTCGGATGCCGGGCCGCGCGCCGACGCCACCCCCGTGGGCGTCGGCGTGCGGCCCGGCCGTTCGGGGGTGGGCCGGGTCGAGTGCGGAGACCGGGTGCCAGGCGGCGGCCGCGGCGTCGCTGCCGGCCTGCGGGTCGGGCAGGTCGGGGGCGAAGGCGAGGTAGGCGACGGAGACCACGTGCATGCGCGGGTCACGGTCGGGGGCGCCGTAGCTGCCGAGCTGCTCCAGGTGGATGCGGCTGAGGGCGACGGCGGCCTCCAGAGTGCCCTGGAGGCCGGTCTCCTCGGCGAGTTCGCGGACGGCGGCGCCGGGGAGGTCCTCCTCGCCGGCGCGGAGGAAGCCGCCGGGCAGGGCCCAGCAGCCCTGGTAGGGCGGCTCTCCGCGTTCGACCAGCAGGACGTGGAGTTCGCCGCCGCGCAGTGTCAGGGCGACCACGTCGACGGTGACCGCCACGGGGGTGTAGGCGCGCGGGTCGTACTGCGCGAGCCACTCCCGCTCGGCGCCGCCCTCGGTCGCGTCGTCGGCTGCCATCGCCCACCTGCCTTCGGTCGTTCCTGCCGTACCTGTCGTGCCTGTGCCCCGCATTGCGGTGTCTGCGCCGCCGGACGGGTTGTTCTCCGAGTGAGAAGAACGTAGCGCAGTCGACCGACGACCGCCAGCCGTTTTCGATCACTCGTA
This sequence comes from Kitasatospora sp. NPDC085879, assembly GCF_040686255.1. Lineage (NCBI taxonomy): Bacteria > Bacillati > Actinomycetota > Actinomycetes > Kitasatosporales > Streptomycetaceae > Kitasatospora > Kitasatospora sp. NPDC085879. The sequence continues at coordinate 10,380 of NZ_JBFBJZ010000024.1, forward strand.
CGGGTGGATCCGGGACGGCCGGTGAAAGCGCCGATCGACGACCCGGCGGTCCGCCGTGGCCGCGGCCGCTCTACAGTTCAGGCATCCGCACCGTTCGGGCCGCCGCGCCGCGCACCGCAGCGCCGTCGCGCCCCACCGCAGCAGGAGGGACCGTGCCCGCCGCTCCCCCGTCCGCGGCCGCCCGCCCGGGCTTCGCCGCCGCTCTGGCGGCGGGGCCGCTGGTGCTGGACGGCGGGCTGTCCAACCAGCTGGAGGACGCCGGGCACGACCTGTCGGACGCGCTCTGGTCGGCCCGGCTGCTGGCGGACGCGCCCGAGGCGGTGGCCGAGGCGCACCTGGGATATTTCCGGGCCGGGGCGCAGGTGGCGATCACGGCGAGCTACCAGGCCTCGTTCGAGGGGTTCGCGCGCCGGGGCGTCGGCCGGGCGGAGGCCGAGCGGCTGCTGGCGCTGAGCGTCCGGTTGGCGCGGGACGCCGCGCGGCGGGCCGAGGCGGAGGGGGCGGCCGGGCCGCTGTTCGTGGCGGCGTCGGCCGGTCCGTACGGCGCGATGCTGGCGGACGGCTCGGAGTACCGGGGGCGGTACGGGCTGAGCGTGGCGGAGCTGGAGCGCTTCCACCGGCCGCGGCTGGAGGTGCTGGCGGCGGCCGGCCCGGACGTGCTGGCGCTGGAGACCGTCCCGGACGCGGTGGAGGCGGAGGCGCTGCTGCGGGCGGTCGACGGTCTCGGGGTGCCGGCGTGGCTGTCGTTCAGTGTCGCGGGCGACCGGACGCGGGCGGGGCAGCCGCTGGCCGGGGCGCTGGGCCTGGCCGCGGGGGTGGACGCCGTGGTGGCGGTGGGGGTGAACTGCTGCAGCCCGGACGACGCGGACCGGGCGGTGCCGGTGGCCGCGCGGGCGACCGGAAAGCCGGTGGTGGTGTATCCGAACAGCGGCGAGAGCTGGGACGCCGGGGCACGCGGCTGGCGGGGCGGGTCGACCTTCCGGCCGGAACGGGTGGCCGGCTGGCTCGCGGACGGGGCGCGGCTGGTCGGCGGGTGCTGCCGGGTCGGCGAGCGGGAGATCGCGGGGCTCGCCCGTGCGGTGCGCGATGCGGGGTGAGCGCGGCCGCGCACGGCGTGCGGGGCGGTCGGTGCGCTCTCGCGCGCGGTGCGGAGTGATCGGAAAGGTGCGCATCCGGCCGTCGGCCTGGCAGACTCGTGCCGTCAACACTTCGGTCGACAATGTCGACCGCCTGTCAGGGGAGGTAGCCAATGCCCGGCCCGATCCAGTCGCTCTCCCGGGCCGCCGCGATCATGCGCCTGCTGGCCGGCGGTGAGCGCCGGCTCGGGCTGTCCGAGGTCGCGACCGCGCTCGACCTGGCCAAGGGCACCGCGCACGGCATCCTGCGCACGCTGCAGCAGGAGGGTTTCGTCGAGCAGGACCCGGAGAGCGGGAAGTACCAGCTCGGTGCCGAGCTGCTGCGGCTCGGCCAGAGCTACCTGGACGTGCACGAGCTGCGGGCGCGCGCCCTGGTGTGGGCCGACGACCTGGCCCGGGCCAGCGGCGAGACGGTCTACCTGGGCGTGCTGCACCAGCAGGGCGTGCTGATCGTGCACCACGTCTTCCGCCCCGACGACACCAGGCAGGTGCTGGAGGTCGGTTCGATGCAGCCGCTGCACTCCACCGCGCTGGGCAAGGTGCTGCTGGCGTACGACCCGGTGGCCCGCGGGCAGCTGGGCGACGGCCCGTACGAGCCCTACACGCTGCGCACACTGACCGATCCGGTGGACGTGGACGCGGAGTGCGCGCTGATCCGCGAGCGGGGCTGGGCCGACTCGATCGAGGAGACCTGGGAGGGGGTGGCCTCGATCGGTGCGCTGATCCAGGACCGGCGGCGCAATCCGGTCGGCGCGGTCTGCGTGAGCGGCCCGGTGGAGACGGTCACCGAGGACGGCTTCGTCAAGCCGTCGCTGGTCGCCTCGGTGCGCAGCGCCGCCCGGGCGATCTCCCGGGACCTGGGCGCCGGGCGGTTCTGACCGCCGGCCGCAGGCCGTTCACACGTTCGCGCGGGGCGCGGACGGGCAGCAGCCCGTCCGCGCCCCTTCGCATGCCCGGCGGGGCCCCGAAGTGCGCCCGGAACCCCGTCCGGGGCCGCCCGTTCGCCCGTTCCGCCGACGCGCACCGCCTGTCCGGCGCGTCCCTGCGTCCTCGTCCGTCACAGGTGCGTAACCCTGCCTTGACGTGGAGGGTGGCAGCGGTAGAAGCTTCCGCATGTCGGTCGACATTGTCGAACGGCGGCCGGGAAGATCCGCTCCCACTGCGCTCACCCGCACCGGATCGCCCCGGCACACCTGCCCCCACCCGCACCTCCGGGCCACCAGGACAAGGGAGTCTCTGTGTCCGCTTTCTCCAACGGCGACATCTTCGTCGGCGAAACCCTCGGCACCGCCGCTCTGATTCTGCTCGGCGGCGGCGTCTGCGCCGCGGTCACGCTCAAGAAGTCGAAGGCGATCAACGCCGGCTGGCTCGCCATCACCTTCGGCTGGGGCTTCGCGGTCCTCATCGCCGCCTACATGTCGGCCCCCAAGTCCGGCGCCCACCTCAACCCCGCGGTCACCCTGGCCATCGCCGCCGAGACCGGCGACTGGAGCAAGGTCCCGCTGTACATCGGCTCCCAGATGCTCGGCGCGTTCATCGGCGGAGTCCTGGTGTGGGTCACCTACCTCGGCCAGTTCCAGGCCAACGAGGACCCCACCCTCGGCATCTTCTCCACCGGTCCGGAGATCCGGAACCCGATCCAGAACATGCTCACCGAGATCATCGGCACCTTCGTGCTCTGCCTGGCCATCCTCACCCAGGGCCTGAACAAGGGCCTCGGCCTCTCCGGCACCGGCATCCTGATCGTCGCGCTCACCGTGGTCGGCATCGGTCTCTCGCTCGGCGGCCCGACCGGCTACGCGATCAACCCGGCCCGCGACCTCGGCCCGCGCGTCGCCCACAGCCTGCTGCCGATCCCGAACAAGGGCAGCTCGGACTGGTCGTACGCGTGGATCCCGGTGGCCGGCCCGGCCATCGGCGGCCTGCTGGCCGGCGGTTTCTACCACATCGTCTTCTGAGCCCGACCGGGGTTTGCCCGGCACCCGTCCACGGGGACTGACCCCACGTCAGGCCCGCCCTGTCCTGAATCCCTCATCCAGATCCGAGGACCCCATGACTTCTGGCACCACGCCCACCGGGAACTACATCGCCGCGATCGACCAGGGCACCACGTCCAGCCGCTGCATCATCTTCGGCGCCGACGGCCGGATCGTCGCCGTCGACCAGCAGGAGCACTCGCAGATCTTCCCGCAGCCGGGCTGGGTCGAGCACGACGCCGCCGAGATCTGGACCCGCGTCCAGTCGGTGATCCGCGGGGCCCTGGAGAAGGCCGGCCTCACCAAGGACGACATCCGCGCCATCGGCATCACCAACCAGCGCGAGACCACCGTGCTGTGGGACAAGAACACCGGTGAGCCCGTCCACAACGCGCTGGTCTGGCAGGACACCCGCACCGAGGCGCTCTGCCGCGAGCTGGGCCGCAACGTCGGCCAGGACCGCTACCGCCGCGAGACCGGCCTGCCGCTGGCCAGCTACTTCGCCGGCCCGAAGATCCGCTGGCTGCTGGACAACGTCGAGGGCCTGCGCGAGCGCGCCGAGGCCGGCGAGATCCTCTTCGGCACCATGGACACCTGGGTCATCTGGAACCTCACCGGCGGTGTCAACGGCGGCAAGCACGTCACGGACGTCACCAACGCCAGCCGCACCATGCTGATGAACCTCCACACCCTGGAGTGGGACGACAAGATCGCGGAGTCCATGGACGTTCCGCTCGCGGTCCTCCCGGAGATCCGCTCCTCCGCCGAGGTCTACGGCCACGCGGTCGGCGACCTGGCGGGCGTGCCCGTCGCCTCCGCACTCGGCGACCAGCAGGCCGCGCTGTTCGGCCAGACCTGCTTCGACGAGGGCGAGGCCAAGTCGACCTACGGCACCGGCACCTTCCTGCTGCTGAACACCGGCGAGAAGATCGTCAACTCGTACCACGGCCTGCTGACCACCGTCGGCTACCGGATCGGCGACCAGGCCCCGGTCTACGCCCTCGAGGGCTCGATCGCCGTCACCGGCTCGCTGGTGCAGTGGCTCCGCGACCAGCTCGGCATCATCTCGACGGCCGCCGAGATCGAGACCCTCGCCTCCACCGTCGAGGACAACGGCGGCGCCTACTTCGTCCCGGCGTTCTCCGGCCTGTTCGCCCCGTACTGGCGCTCCGACGCCCGCGGTGTGATCGCCGGCCTGACCCGCTACGTGACCAAGGGCCACCTGGCCCGGGCCGTCCTGGAGGCCACCGCCTGGCAGACCCGCGAGGTCGTCGACGCCATGCAGAAGGACTCCGGCGTCGAGCTCACCGCGCTCAAGGTCGACGGCGGCATGACCTCCAACAACCTGCTCATGCAGAACATCGCCGACGTCCTGGACGCCCCCGTCGAGCGCCCCTACGTCGCCGAGACCACGGCACTGGGCGCGGCCTACGCGGCCGGTCTCGCGGTCGGCTTCTGGAGCGACCTCGACACCCTGCGGGCCAACTGGCACCGCGCCGCGGAGTGGACCCCGCGGATGGACGAGGCCACCCGCGACCGCGAGTACAAGAAGTGGCTCAAGGCGGTCGAGCGCACCATGGGCTGGGTGGAGGAGGACGACCAGAGCTGACGCACAGCCGGCCGGGGCAGCGCCGCCCCGGCCGGCCTTCGTGACGTTCCGGCCCCGCCGCACCGGGGGCCGGGCCCCGGTCTCCCGGCGGAGACCGCACCGCACACCCGAGAGGAGACACGGCAGCCCGACCAGGCCGCCGTACACACACCATGGCTACCATTCCGACTCTGGGCGCCGGTTTCACCACCGCCCGCACCGCCTCCCGCGCCGAGACCCGCGAGCTGCTCGGCAAGGCCACCTACGACCTGCTGGTGATCGGCGGCGGCATCCTCGGCACCGCGACCGCCTGGACGGCGGCGCAGGCCGGTCTGAAGGTCGCCATGGTCGACGCTGGCGACTTCGCCGGCGCCACCTCCAGCGCCTCCTCCAAGCTCGTCCACGGCGGTCTGCGCTACCTGCAGACCGGCGCGGTCAGGCTGGTCGCCGAGAACCACAAGGAGCGCCGCGCGCTCGCCACCGACGTCGCCCCGCACCTGGTCAACCCGCTGACCTTCTTCGTGCCGGTCTACAAGGGCGGCCCGCACAGCGCCCCCAAGCTCGGCGCCGGCGTCTTCCTCTACTCGGCGCTCTCCGCCTTCCGCGACGGCATGGGCCGGGTCTCCACCGCCGCGCACGCCGCCCAGCAGGTGCCGGCGCTGCGCACCGAGGGCCTGCGCTCGGTGGCCGTCTACGGCGACCACCAGATGAACGACTCCCGGGTCGCCGTGATGACCGTCCGCGCCGCGGTCGAGTCCGGCGCGGTCGTGCTCAACCACGCCGAGGTCACCGGTCTGCGCTTCACCGGCGGCCGGGTCTCCGGCGCCGAGCTGCGCGACCGCCTGGACGGCAGCGAGTTCGGCGTCAGCGCCCGCCTGGTGCTCAACGCCACCGGCCCCTGGGTCGACCACCTGCGGAAGATGGAGGACGCGGGCGCCGCCCCGTCGATCCGGCTCTCCAAGGGTGCGCACGTCGTCGTCAAGCGCCGCACCCCGTGGCGCGCCGCGCTCACCATCCCGATCGACAAGTACCGCGTCTCCTTCGCGATCCCGTGGGAGGACCACGTCCTGCTCGGCACCACGGACGAGGAGTACACCGGCGACCCGCTGGACGTCCGCGCCACCGAGGCCGACATCGACCAGATCATGGACGAGGCCGGCCACGCGATCCGCGACGAGCACCTCGACCGCGACCTGATCACCTACGCCTTCGCCGGCCTGCGGGTGCTGCCCGGCGGCCCCGGCGACACCGCCGCCGCCAAGCGCGAGACCGTCGTCAGCGAAGGCCGCGGCGGCATGCTGTCGGTCGCCGGCGGCAAGTGGACCACCTACCGGCACATCGGCCGCGCCGTGCTGGAGAAGCTCAAGCACGTGCCCGGTACCGGCCTGGCCGAGGACATGTCGCCCTTCCCGGCGACCGTGCCGCTGCCCGGCGTCGGCGCGCCGAACGCCGTCGCGCACCGCCTGCTGGTCGACCGCGAGCCCGGCTCGCGGATGGAGCCGCTGGTCGCCAAGCACCTGGCCAGTCACTACGGCACGCTCTCCTTCGAGATCGCGCACCTGATCGCGCAGCACCCGGAGCTCGGCGAGCCGATCCACGCCGACGGCCCGGACGTCTGGGCGCAGGTCGCCTTCGCCGCCGACAACGAGTGGGCGTACACCGTGGACGACGTGCTGCGCCGCCGCACCACCATGACCGTGCGCGGCCTGGACACCCCGGAGGTCCGCCAGCAGGTCGAGGCCTTCCTCGCGAAGCGTGGGAAGAACAAGTAAGCACAGCCTCGCGAAGCCTGGGAAGAACAAGTAAGCACAGCAGCGGGAAAAGCATTCGCCCCCTTCGCCGCCCGGCGCCTAGCGTCGGTGCGGGGAAGGGGGCGGTGTGCATGGTGCGCAGGACGCCGCAGGAGAAGAAGCGGCTGAGCTACCTGAAGGACCGCCGGAACGCTTTCGGCGAGAACGACAAGAGTTCGCGCCGGAGCATCCGGCGCAACAAGCGGGCGGTGAACAGCGCCAACCGCCGGCTGCACCGGACGGTGCTGGCGGTGCTGGACGGCCGCCCGGTCGGGGACCGGGCGGCCGAGGTGGCGGAGCGTGCCGCCGGGCGGCGCCCGAAGCGCTGGCGGAAGACGCCGGACGCCCCGCTCGGGGAGCTGCTGGCGCAGCGGGCTAGACGATCAGGCTGAGCGGCAGGATCAGGGCGATCGCGACGACGGAGATCACCGTCTCCATGACCGACCAGGACTTGATTGTCTGGCCGACGCTCATCCCGAAGTACTCCTTGACCAGCCAGAAGCCGGCGTCGTTGACGTGCGAGAAGAAGAGCGAGCCGGCGCCGATCGCCAGGACCAGCAGGGCGGAGTGGCTGCTGGACATGCCGGCGGCGAGCGGGGCGACGATGCCGGCGGCGGTGATGGTCGCGACGGTGGCGGAGCCGGTGGCGAGGCGGATCAGGACCGCGATCAGCCAGCCGAGCAGCAGGGCGGACACGTGCCAGTCGGTGGCCCACTCGCTGACGGCCTGGCCGACTCCGACGTCGATCAGCGTCTGCTTGAAGCCGCCGCCGGCGCCGACGATGAAGACGATGCCTGCGATCGGGCCGAGCGAGGCGGCGACGGTGTCGGAGATCCGCTGCTTGTCGAAGCCGGCCGCGCGGCCGAGCGTGACCATGCCGAGCAGGGTCGCGGCGAGCAGGGCGATCAGCGGCGAGCCGATGAAGTCGACGATCCGCTGGATGCCGGCCTTCGGGTCGTCGACCACCACGTCGACCAGGGCCTTGCCGAGCATCAGCACGACCGGCAGCAGGATGGTGACGAGTACGGCGCCGAACCGCGGGGTGTGCTCGGGGCGGACGGCCGTGGGCAGCTCCGTCCGGGTGGCCGTGGCCGTCGCGGACGCGGTGCCGGCCGGGGCGCTCCCGTGCGGGGTCCCGTCACCGCCACCGGCAACGTCACCGTCGGCAGCGGCGGTGTCCGGGCCGGGGGCGGCGTCGTAGCCCGGCCCGGCAGGCATCGTGAGCGGGCCGACCCAGCGCTCGGCGATCCGGCCGAAGAGCGGTCCGGCGACGATCAGGGTGGGGACGGCGATCAGCAGGCCGAAGGCGAGCGTGACGCCGAGGTCGGCCTTGAGCGCGTCCACGGCGACCAGTGGGCCGGGGTGCGGGGGCACCAGGCCGTGCAGCACGGAGAGGCCGGCGAGGGCGGGGATGCCGATGCGCATCAGCGGGACGTTGCCGCGGCGGGCGACCAGCAGCACGATCGGGATCAGCAGGACGACGCCGACCTCGAAGAAGAGCGGCAGGCCCAGCACGGCCGCGATCAGGGCCATCGCCCAGGGCAGCCCGCGCTTGCCGGTCCGGGCGAGCACGGTGTCGGCGATGGTGTTGGCGCCGCCCGAGTCGGCGAGCAGCTTGCCGAGCATCGCCCCGAGGCCGATGAGCAGGCCGACGCCGGCGACGGTGCTGCCGAACCCGGTGGCGAAGCTGGTGAGCAGCTTGTCGAAGGGGGCGGCGGCGACGGCCGCGAGCAGGCCCGAGCCGAGGAGGAGGGCCAGGAAGGGGTGCAGCTTCAGCTTGGTGATCAGCAGCACGATGGCGCCGATGCTGAGCAGCACCGCGATGAGCAGTCTGCCGTTGCTGTCGGTGTGCGGCAGGGCCGGTGCGGCGGCCGCGAGCAGGGAGGTGGGGGTCACGCGAGGTCTCCGTTGACATGGCCCAGCAGGGCTGCGGCCGACTCGACGAGGGTAGCGGGGGTGGGGCCGACATCCAGTACGGCGCCGTGCTCGTCGGGCCGGAGCGGTTCGAGCGCGGCGTACTGGGAGTCGAGGAGTGACGTCGGCATGAAGTGGCCGACGCGGTGGGCGAGGCGGTCCCGGATCAGGTGGTGTCCGCCGCTGAGGTGCAGGAAGAAGGCGTTCGGGCAGTGCTCGCGGAGGGTGTCGCGGTAGCGCCGTTTGAGGGCCGAGCAGGTGACGACGCCGCCGGTGCCGGCGGCGGCGCGCCCGCCGAGCCAGTCGCCGAGGGCGTGCAGCCACGGTTCGCGGTCCTGGTCGTCGAGCGGGATGCCGGCGCTCATCTTGGCGATGTTGGCTTCCGGGTGGAAGTCGTCGGCCTCGGCGTACGGCACGCCAAGCCGCTCGGCGAGCAGTTCGGCGACGGTGGTCTTGCCGACGCCGGACACGCCCATCACCACGACGACGGGCGGCTGGTTCTCGACGCTGAGAGCCATGGGTGGTGCTCCTCTTCTGCCTGGTCCGCGCTCACCTTGACGCAAAGGTATGACTTATTCAAGCGGTCGCAATCCAATCGTCATACTTTTGCTTCCCGATAGTCTGGCCCGATGGAGATCCAGGGCCTGCCCGGCCGACTGCTCGCCGACCTCGGCCCGGCCATCGCCGGCGGTGAGATCCCGGTCGGCGCGGTGCTGCGCACCGAGGAGCTGGAGGAGCGCTTCCGGGTCTCCCGCACGGTGGTCCGCGAGGCCGTCCGCATTCTCGAGTCGATGCGCATGGTGGCGCCGAAGCGGCGCATCGGGATCACCGTCCGGCCGAAGACCGACTGGGACGTCTTCGACCCGCTGGTGATCCGCTGGCGGCTGGCGGGCGCCGACCGGGCGGCCCAGCTGCGCTCGCTCGGCTCACTGCGGGTGGCGGTGGAGCCGGCCGCGGCGGCGCTGGCGGCCGTGCACGCCGACGACGACGACCGTCGCGAGCTGAGCGCCCTGGCGGTGGAGCTGACCGTCACCGCGCGCGCCGCGGACCTGGAGACCTTCCTGGCGCACGACATCGCCTTCCACACGATCGTGCTGCGCGCCTCGGGCAACGAGATGTTCGCGCACCTGAAGGACACGGTGGGCGCGGTGCTGACCGGCCGCACCGAGCACCACCTGATGCCGCACCAGCCGCGGCCGTACGCCGTGCAGCTGCACCGCGAGGTGGCCGAGGCGATCTGCGCGGGTGACGCCGAGCGCGCCGAACGGGCGATGCGCACGATCGTCGCGGGGGCGCTCGACGAGCTGAACGCGACCCTGGACTGACGGTCCGTCCGGTCCGGACGGCCTGATTCCGGGGTGAATCGGGGATTTCCGGGCATGGCGGGCCGGAGCTGGGGCAGGGTGGTGGATGCCGGGCGGGGTGCGCCGGAGCACACCCCGCCGCGCTCCGCACGTCCGCCGCGCCGGGGAGGCCCGCCGATGTCCGCCGTTCGCCGCCGTCTGCCCGACGAGGTGCGCTCCACCGCGGTGCGCGCGCTGCTCAGCCTCGCCCTGACGCTGGTGGCGCTGATCGTCGCGGTGCTGGCCTCGTACGCGGCGAGCGGACTGCTGGCGCCCGCCCTGCTGCTGATGGGCCTCGGCGTGTTCGGCACGGCGTGGAGCCTGTTGGAGATCCTGATCTCACGTCAGATCGCGGCGCAGCGGCAGCGCGGGCCGAACTCGGCCTCGCCGCTGGCGGGCAGCCGGGAACAGCGGCGGCGCCCGGCGGGTCGCCGGGCGCCGCTGGAGAGCAGCCGGGTCTGGCGCTGACGGCCGGTCAGCCGCGGGCGCCGACCGCGTAGCCGTACTGGCGGGGCCAGCTGCGCTCGGCGCCGAGCTCGCGGGCGGCGTGCAGCGGCCAGTACGGGTGGCGGAGCAGTTCGCGGCCGAGCATCACCGCGTCGGCGCGGCCCGCGGCGACGACCTCCTCGGCCTGGGCGGGCTCGGTGATCAGGCCGACCGCGCTGACCGGGACGCCCGCCTCGGCGCGGATCCGCTCGGCGAACGGGACCTGGTAGCCGGGGCCGAGGGCGATCGCGGCGTTCTGCACGTTGCCGCCGCTGGAGACGTCGACCAGGTCGATGCCGAGGGCCTGCAGCTCCTTGGCGAGCAGCACGGTCTCCTCGGGCGTCCAGCCGCTCTCGCCGTCCAGCCAGTCGGTGGCGGAGACGCGGAAGAACACCGGCAGGTCCTCCGGCCAGACCGCGCGGACGGCGGCGGCGACCTCCAGCGCGAACCGGGCGCGGCCGGCGAAGGAGCCGCCGTAGCCGTCGGTGCGGTGGTTGGAGTGCGGGGAGAGGAAGGAGTGGATCAGGTAGCCGTGCGCGCCGTGCACCTCGACGACCTGGAATCCGGCCTCCCGGGCGCGGACCGCGGCGGCCGCGAAGTCCCGCACCAGCTCGGCGATCCCGTCGGCGGTCAGCTCGTCCGGCACCGGGCAGCCGGCGCCGAACGCGATCGGCGAGGCGCCGACCGGCTGCCAGCCGCCGTCCGCCGGGGCGAGCGGCTTGGAGCCGTCGTTGGGGCGGCCGGTGGAGGCCTTGCGGCCGGCGTGGGCGAGCTGGATCGCCGGGACCGCGCCGTGCGCGGTGATCAGGGCGGCGATCCGGGCGAGGGCCTCCTGCTGCCGGTCGTTCCACAGGCCGAGGTCGTACGGGGAGATCCGGCCGTCGGCCCGGACGGCGGTCGCCTCGGTCATCACCAGGCCGGCGCCGCCGGCGGCCCGGGAGCCCAGGTGGGCGAGGTGGAAGTCGGTGGCGACGCCCTGCTCGGGCCCGTCCGGCGCGGCGGAGTACATGCACATCGGGGCGAGCCACACCCGGTTGGGCACGGTCAGCGAGCGGAGGGTGATCGGCTCGAACAGGGCGCTCACGGCGGCTCCTTCGGCGGTGGCCGGACAGGCCGGCGGGGATGTCCTGCTGGTGCTGATCAGTACGATAACTCTCGTACTACGACACCTGTCAAACTACGATGACCCTCGTACTATGAGGGGGTGACCGAGACCAGCCACGACACCTGTACGCCCTTCCCGGAGCCCGCCGTCGGCGAGATCCGCCTGGAGGCCGTGCTGCACGCGCTCGCCGACCCCGTCCGCCTGCGGATCGTGTCCTCGCTGGCCGGCTGCGCCGACGAGGTCAACTGCCTGGCCTTCGACGTGCCGGTGGCCAAGTCCACGCTCACCCACCACTTCCGGGTGCTGCGGGAGGCCGGGGTGATCCGGCAGTTCCGGCGCGGCACCTCCAAGATGAACTCGCTGCGCACCGAGGACCTCGCCGCCCGCTTCCCCGGCCTGCTCGACAGCGTGGTCGCCGGCCACCGCGCCACCGGGGCGCGTCCGACCTGACGTCTCGCCCGGGGCCGCCGCGGCTCAGGCCGTCGGCACCCGGATGCCGCCGCGCAGCTCGGCCAGCAGCACACCCTGGTCGGCGATCATCTCGGTGAGGATCCGGCGCGCGGCGCGCAGCAGTTCGGCGACGTCCGGGGTGCTCAGCTCGTAGACGACGGTGTTGCCCTCACGGGTCGCGGTGACCAGATTGGTGCGGCGCAGCACGGCCAGCTGCTGGGAGAGGTTCGACGGCTCGATGTCCATCGCGGCCAGCAGCTCGCGGACCGGACGGGGACCCTCCTGGAGGAGTTCGAGGACACGGATGCGGGCCGGGTGGCCGAGGGTCCGGAAGAACTCCGCCTTGGCCTGGTAGAGCGGGACCGCCATGCTCAGTCGTCCTCGTCTTCCTCTTCGTCCGGCGCGTGGGGCAGCTCGACACCGTGCCGCGCGGCGATCCGCAGCAGACTCGCGATCCGCCCGCGGTAGGCCTGGACTCCGTCCTCGTCACCCGCCTCCCTGGCGGCGGCGAGGTCGTCGCGGGCCTGGACCAGCTGCGCCCCCAGCTCCTCGCGGAACAAGTCCGTCACGGCTGACCTCCGTTGCCGGCAGCGGCGCCGGCCCACCACCCGGGGACACGCCCCTGGGGTCCAGCATCCAAGACCGGCAAGACTTCTTCAAGTTTCCGACCGAGTACGACACCTCGCCCACCGGAGGGTGTATCGGGGCCGCCGCACCTGCTCCGCGGGCCGGTGCGGCGGCCCGCGGTCAGCCGCGGAAGCGGTGCGCCGCCCGGCCTCGGACCCCGGGCGAGCAGGCGAAGATCCCGCCCGCCAGCGGCTGCTCGGCGAGCTGCGCGGGGGTGAGGTTCTCGGTGGCGGTGGTGATGTACAGCGTGTCGAGGCCGGGCCCGCCGAAGGCGCAACTGGTGGTCACGGTGGCCGGGACGCGCACGACGGTGTCGAGGGTGCCGTCCGGCAGGTACCGGCAGACCGTGCCGGCGAAGGCCACGGCGACCCACACCGCTCCCTCGGCGTCGACCGCGAGGCCGTCCGGCACGCCGCCCTCGGGCGCGGCGAACGGGCGCGGGTCGAGCAGCCGCCCCTCGTGGTAGCGGTACGCGCGGACCTCGCGGGTCGGGCTGTCGGCGTAGTAGGCGGTGGCGCCGTCCGGCGACCAGTCGAGACCGTTGGAGATGGTGACCGCGGGCAGCGCGGTGTGGACGGTGTGGTCGGGGTCGAGGCGGTGCAGGGTCCCTCGGCCCGGCTCGTGCGAGTAGGCCATGGTGCCGGCGAGCAGGCGGCCCTCGGCGTCGCAGACGGCGTCGTTCATGCGCAGTTCGCCGCCCGCGGGGTCCAGGTCGGCGATCCGGGTCAGCCGGTCGCCGTCGAGGACCGCGAAGCCGTCGGCGACGGCCAGCACGAGGCCGCCCGCCTCCCGCAGCGCCACCGCACCGACCGGCAGGCCGGCCTCGAACAGGGTCCGCTCGCCGGTGGCCGGGTCCCAGCTGTGCACCCGGCCGGCCAGGATGTCGACCCAGCGCAGGACCTGGTGGCGATCGTCCCAGAGCGGGCTCTCGTTGAGGTGGGCACGGTCGCGGACGACCGGCTCGGCGTGCAGGGTGCGGGGCATGGGGGCTCCTGGTCGGGCGTTGCGGGTGCGGGTGCCTTGCGCGACGGCGCCGGTGGGGGACGGCCCGGTCTCAGGGGAGAACGATGCGGTGATGCGTGGTCAGCCTGCGCTGCTCGTCCAGGATGTGGAAGGCGAGCATCGGCGGGTGGTCGAAGACGATGCCCTCGCCGCCCTCGAACGGCAGGGTGACGGTGGAGACCACGCCGGGTGCGACGGCCAGCGGCAGGCCGGCGAAGGCGGTCGCCGCCGGGGTGTGCGCGTGGCCGCAGAGCACGGCGGCGACCTGCGGGTGGCAGCGCAGCACGGCGGCCAGGCGCTGCTCGTCGAGGAGCCGGATCTCGTCGACGTACGGGGCGTGCAGCACCACCGGCGGGTGGTGGAACGCCACCACGGCGGGGACGTCCCGGCGGGCGCGGCTGAGGGTGGTGTCCAGCCAGGCCAGGGTCTCCTCGTCGATCCGGCCCTCGTCCCGGCCGGGGATGCTGGAGTCGGCCGCCAGCACGGTGAGGCCGGGCAGTTCGTGCAGCCGGTTGACCGGGCCCGCGGACGGCTCCTCGCCGAGCAGCCCGGCCCGGTAGGCCTCACGGACGTCGTGGTTGCCGGGGCAGGTCAGCACCTCCCAGCGCCCGGAGGCGAGCACCCGGGCGGCCGCCGCGTACTCCTCGGGCGCGCCGTGGTCGGCGATGTCGCCGGTGACCAGCACGGCGTCGATCCGGCCGGGCAGTGCCTCCAGGTAGGCCATCACGCGTGCCGCACGGGCCTCGGCGCGGGCGCCGCCGTCCGGCCCGTCCGGGCCGGGGCGGACCTGGCCGAGGTGGATGTCGCTGAAGTGGGCGATCACCGGCATGCGTTGCCTCCGAGGGATGCGGCGGACGGGAGAGCCACGAGCGGTCGCGCGGTCGGCGGGACGCAGGGCCGGGAGGACGTGGGGACACGTCCGTGGGCGGCGCGCACCACGCGGTGGCCGGTGGGCCGTGTGCGGGTGCCGCGGCGCGGGGAGCGGAGCAGGGCGGTGTGCGGGGACGGGAAGCCGCCCGTCCGTGCCACGTGGTGCGGTTCCACCGGACGGACCTCCCCCAGGTCGTGGCGGGCCGGGCCCGCGGCGGATTCCGGGGCCCGTCCTCGGCGACGAGCCTAACCCCGCACGGATCTTCGCGGGGCGCGGACCGGGATCGCGGGCGGCCCGACGGGCCGTCAGGCCGCCTGCGGCGGAAGGGGGCTCAGCCCGCCGGGGCCTCGGCCGGGCGCTTGAACATCCGGGTGGCGGTGATCTCGCCGTGGACGGTCGGGCCGTCCGGGTCCTGCGGGGCGGGCAGGCCGGGACGCAGGTGCTCCTCCACCGAGATGTACTTGAGGCCGGCCCGCAGGTCGGCGTCGTTGCGCAGCCGGATGACCAGCGGGAACTCGGCCAGCGCGGTGGTGTCGAACAGGCCGGTGGTGTAGATCAGCTGGACGCCCAGCGCGTCGGCGACCGCCCGCTGGAGCTCCAGCAGGTAGGTGGCGTTGGCCCGGCCGATCGGGTTGTCGAGGAACAGCGTGCCCGCGTGCCGCAGCCGGGACTGGCCGCGGTCGTTGGCGCGCAGCGCGGCCATGGTGCAGTACAGCGCGATCGCCGCGGTGAGCAGCTGGCCGCCGGAGAAGACGTCCGACATCTGGCCGACGCCGACCCGCTCGGCGCGCAGCACCGCGTCCGGCTTGAGGATCTCGACGCTGACGCCCTTGGGGCCGATCGCCGCGGCGACACCGCGCAGCAGCAGCGACATGCCGTCGCGGCGCAGGTCGGAGTTCTTCTTGACGGCGGCGCGGGTGGCCTCGTCGATGACCTCGCCGAGGCGCTCGACGAGCACGGCGTGGTCCGGGTCCTCGAAGCGGATCCGCAGGAACTCCTGGCCGGACCACTCGCCCAGGCCCTCCGGCAGCCGGGAGAGCCGCTGGGCGGCGCGCAGGGTGGCCAGTGAGGACTCCACCAGGCCGCGCAGCCGGTCGACGATGGAGCCGCGGTTGCGCTCCAGCTGGGCGAGTTCGTCGGTGAGCACCCGCAGCCGGGGGGCGAACGCGGCGGCCCAGGCGGCGGCGTGGTCGGGCAGCGCCGCGGTCGGCAGTTCGCGGATCTGCTGGCGGGCCGGGGTGCGGACGGCCTCGTAGCGGGCCGCGTTGGCGTGCCGGATCAGGGCGTCGGCGGCGTCCCGGACGGCGAGTTCGGCGCCGCTCAGCTCGCCGGCCGCCGTCCGCAGCGTGCGGCGGCTCTCGGTGGCCGCGGTGCGGGCCTCGGCCAGGCTGCCGAGGTACGGCTCGGCGCCCGGCTCGGCCTCCTCCGGGTTGTCGCGCAGGCCGTCGCGGAGCTGCGCGGCCGCCTCGTCGAAGTTCGCGGCGGCGGCCTGCGCGGCCTCGAAGGTGCGCAGCAGGTCGGCGTGTTCGGTGCGGGCCGTGTCCAGGCGCTCGCGGCGCTCGGCGAGCCGGGTGGTGGCGGTGCGCAGCAGGACCTGGGCGTGCTCCGGGTCGGCCGGGACGAGGTCCTCGGGCAGCTCGGTGTGGGCCTCGCCGTCGGCGGGGGCGGACCGCTCCGCGTCGCCGCGGAGCCGGCCGAGCTGCTCGCTCGCGGTGGCGGAGCGGGCCTCGATGGTGGCGACCAGCTCCTCGGCGCGGGCGGCGGCGGCCTGCCGGGCCGGGCCGTCGGCACCGTCGGGGCTGGCGAGGAGTTCCTCGGCGCGGGTGCGGACCTTGTTGGTGAGGCGGTCGAGCTCGGCCGCGGCGGCGGCCTCGTCGCCCTCGGCGCGGGCCTGCTCGGCGCGCAGGTCGGCGCCGACGCCGACCTTCTCGTACACCTGGGAGGCGGCCCGGTAGGCCTCGCGGAGGGCGGGCAGCGAGGCCGGCGTGCCGGCGGGCTCGGGGGTGTCCTCGGCGACGGTGGAGAGCTCGGCGCGCTCGGCGCGCAGGGTGCGGGCGGTGCGGCGGGCGTCGTCGGCGGCGCGCTGGGCGGCCCGGCGGTCCTCGTCGCAGGTGCGGGCGCGCTCGGCGCAGAGGGCCTGCCGGCGGTCGCACTCGGCGGCGTCCTCGGCGAGTTCGCGCTGGCGGCGGGTCCAGTTGGCGCGCTCGCGCAGGCGGAAGGCGAGGCCGGCGAGCGCGTCGGCGCGGCGGCGGGCCTGCTGGGCGGCCTCGCGGCGCTCCTCGTGGACACCGGCCGCGGCGGCGTGGTCGGCCTCGGCCTCGGCGTGCTCGGCGCGGGCGGCGGCGAGCACCGCGGTGGCGGTCTCGGCCTGCTCGGCGGCGGCGTGCACGGCGTCGGCGAGCTCGGCGAGGGTGCCGGGCGGGCACTGGGCGTGCCAGGAGGCGAGCCGGGCGGCGAGCGCCCGGTCGTGGCCGAGCCGGGCGGCGAGCTCGCGGATGTGCTCCTCGCGGGCGGTGGCGCGGGTGCGCAGCTCGCGCCGCTCGTCGTCGGCGGCCCGCTCGTCGTGCATCGCGGGGTTCGGCGGCACCAGGAAGAACGGCGGCTCGTCCTGGATCGGGGCGATCAGGGCGGCGGCGGTGCCGACGGCGACGGTGGAGCGGGGCAGCAGGGCGGCGGCCTGCAGGGCCTCGCGGGCGCGGTCGAGCGAGGACGGGTCGGTGACGACGACGCCGTCGACCAGCTCGGGGCGGGCGGCGAGGATCGCGTCGTGGTCGGCCGGGTCGACGGACTGCGCGAGGTAGCGCCAGCCCGGCAGTGCCGGGATGCCGTGCTCGCCGAGGTACTCGACGGTGGCGAGGACGTCCGGGCCGGGCGGCAGCAGGCCGCCGTCGCCGAGCGCGGCGAGGATCCGGGAGTCGTCCGCGGCGGCCGTGCGCAGGTCGAACAGGGTGCGCTCGGCGGTGGCGACGGCCCGGTCGAGCTGCTCGCGCAGGCCGTCGGCGCTGCGGTCGAGCACGGCGGGGGTGAGGAAGCCCTCGGCCTCGGCTGCGCCCTCCTGGTAGGGCGTCAGGGAGAGCAGATCGGCGAGCCGGGGCTCGGCGGCGAGCAGGGCGGCGGTGCGGTGCTCGGCGGCCAGGGCCCGCTCGGCGGCGGCGCGGGCGTCCGTGGCGCGCGCGGCGGCGAGTTCGGCGCGGGCCTCGGCGCCGGCCGACTCGCGGACCCTCGCCGCGGCCGACTCGGCGGCCGCCCGGACCTGCTCCAGCGCCGCGGTGGCGGCCTTCTCCGCGTCCGAGGCGTGCAGGGCCGCGCGGGCCGGGTCACCCGAGGGGTTGGAGGCCGTCTCGGACGCGTCGATCCAGCCGGCCTCGACGGCGGCCGCGGTCTCCTGCTCGACCTCGGTGAGGCGCTGGCGCAGGTGCTCGGCCTCACTGCGGGCCTTCTGCCCGGCGGTGGCGGCGGCGGTGGCCTCGGCCTGGGCGGTGGAACCGTCCTCCTGCAGCTCGCCGGCGCGCAGCTCCTCCTGGTCGGCGCGGGCCTCGGCGGCCAGCGCGGCGGTCTCCAGCGCCCGGGCCAGGGCGCCGGCGGCCTGCGCGCGGGCGGCGAGCGCCGGGGCGGCGTCCAGCTCGGCCTCGCGGATCGCGGCGGCCACCCGGGCCGCCCGGTCGGCGGCGGCCCGGTGCCGCAGCACGGCCTCGGCGGCCTGCCAGGCCGAGTGCAGGGTGCGGGCCTCGATCAGCTCGCGGCGCAGCGCGGCCGCCTCGCCGGTGGCCGCGGCCAGCGCCAGGGTGGCGTGCCGGTAGGTGAGTTCGGCGGTGATCAGGGAGTGCCGGGTGCGGTCGGACTCGGCGGCGGTGACGGCGCTCGCGGCGGCGGCGACCTCGACGGCGAGGTCCTGGGCGCGGCCGCGCTCGGCCGCTGCCCGGGAACCGAGGGCGTGGGCGAGGCGGCGGGTGCGGCGCTCGGCGGCGCGGTGCGTCTCGCGGACGCCCTCCCGGGCGGCGGTGGCGTCGACGATCCGCTGCAGCAGGTCCAGCGAGCCCGCGGTGAAGTCGCGTTCGGCGGTGAGCTCGGCGCGGCGGCCGAGCTTGGCGGCGAAACCGTGCACGAGGTCGGCGAGGCCGTCGGTGTCGCGGGTGTCGGTGACGGCGCGCAGCAGCAGGTCGGTGAAGTCGGCGTCGTGCTTCACCGCGAACAGGCCGGCCGCCTCGCCCTCGTCCGCGTTCATCTCGCGCTGGTAGCGGAAGAGTTCGGGGTCGAGGCCGAGGTCGCCGAGGTGCTCGTTCCAGCGGTCGTGGATCTCCTCGAAGGTGAGGTCGAGGTACGGGTACGCCTTGCCGGCCTCGGTCAGTGCGTCCCGGAAGCCCTTCATGGTGCGGCGGCGGCCGCGGGCCTTCTGCTGGCCGGCGAGACCGACCCGCTCGGCGACCGGCAGGGAGTCCAGGGTCAGGCCGGGGCCGGGCCGGAAGGAGTACCAGAGTTCGGCGAACTTCCGCGGGTCGGACGAGACCTGGCGGCCGCGCCACTCGCTGACCTTGCCGACGACGATCAGCTCGCCGGTCACGGTGTGCTGCCACTCCAGGGCGACGTGGCCGCAGTCGTCGGCGAGCAGGAACTTGCGCAGCACGCCGGAGCTCGCGCCGCCCAGCGTGTTGCGGTGGCCGGGCAGCATCACCGAGAAGATCAGCTTCAGCAGGACGGACTTGCCGCCGCCGTTCTCCAGGAAGAGCACGCCGGCCGGGGCCGGGCGGCGGCGCGGGCCCTCCGGCTCCCCGCCGAACAGGCCCATCTGCTGCGGGGCGGGCTCCGCCACCGGCTCGCCGACACCGCGCAGGTCGAGGACCGTGTCGGCGTACCGGGCGCCGGCCGGTCCGATCGAGTACAGGCGGACCCGGTTGAGCTCGTACATGGTGCGGCGGTTCTCCAGAGTGGGTGCCGGTCGGTTGGGACCGGCGCGGAGTGTCGGGGACGGCGTGTCGGAATTCGGTGTCGGAGGGGGGTGTCGGAGGTCTCGTCAGAGTGCGTGGAACGGGAGGCCGGCGTCGGCGACGAGTTCGTCCGAGTCGTCGGCGGGCAGCAGGGTGGCCGAGCCGTCCGTCACCGGGACGACGCCGAGGTCGGTCAGCTCCGCCATCGCCGCCGAACCCGCCAGGTCGCGGACCTGGAGCTGGTAGCGGGCGGTGGTGCGGAAGGTGCCGCCGGCGTCGTCCGAGGTCTTCTGCAGGAATCCGGAGTCGACCAGGAACAGCACCGCCTTGGAGACGATGCCGGTGGTGGAGCCGGCCAGCCGGCGGGCGTCCTTCGTCGCACCGGTGGACGAGCGGCGGGCCCACACCCGCCAGGCCGCCTCCAGGCCGGGGGCGTCGCTGGCCGGGTCGGTGACCTCGCCCTGCGACTCGGCCCGCTCCTCGAGGCGGCGGCACGCCTGGCGGACGAAGGCGTCCACACCGTTCACCGTCACCCGGCCGAGGTAGCCGTCGTCGGCGAGGTCCTCGGGACGGGGGAAGGCCAGGGCGGCGACCGCGAGATGCGCGAGGCCGTGCAGGAAGCGGTCGGTGGACTCGGACGCCGCCCGGCGGGAGTAGTCGCCCATCCGCACCGCGAAGACCGAGTCCTCGGCGGCGGCCACGGCCATGCCGGCCCGCGGCGACACCTCCAGCACCACCAGGCCCATGCCGGTGGCCACGGCGTCGGCGAGCCGCGCGAACGGAGGGTCCTCGCGGTACCGGCGGACCAGCTCGGCGTACTCGGCGTCGCGCGCCGGCAGGAGCTTGGCCTGCAGTCCGAAGGAGACCAGGCGGGCGGCGTCGGCGACGTCGGCGGGCGTGAGGGGGGCTGCCGCCGGCTCCGGCTCGGGAGCCCACGCCGCATCGTGGTTGATCGTCACGGACGGGACTCCTTGCGGGGATCGGATACGGGCTGCTGAGGGGCATGCCCCGGGGGCGGGTGGTGATCCCCGTGCGTGGGCTGTGGCATCAGCCGGCCTCCTTGCGGTCGGCAGCCATGCCGGCGGCGTCGAGGAGGGCGCTGCCGACGATGAGGTCGGCGCCGCCGAATTCGGGGTCGTCGAGGTGGGTGCCGTCGTCGACGGCGAAGAGCAGGCGCTCCTCGCCCTGGCGGTAGGCGGTGCCGACCGGCGGGCTGGCGGCGTGGACGGCGAGCAGGGCGACCAGGTAGGGCAGGTCCGGGTCCCGGCGGCGGGCGTCGGCGAGCAGGCCGGAGAGCCGTCGGGGCGCGTCCGCGGGCAGGTCGAGGAGTTCGAGGGCGGCTTCGAGCTGGGCCTCGCTGAAGCGGCTGTCGTCGGGGGTGGCGACGAGGTCGGGCTCGGGGAGTTCGGCGCCGAGGTGTTCGCGTTCGACGGGCGGGGTGAGCAGCAGGTCGACGAGGTCGGCGACCCGGACGGAGGTCGGTGTCCGCAGGCCGGTGCCGCGGGCGAAGAACGCGTCGGTGGGCCGGACGGCCTGCTCGACGGGCAGTTCCAGCAGCGGGGCGAGGAGGTGCCCGTACAGGTCGATGCCGCTGCGGGCGCCGGGGGCGGCGAAGGCCTGTCGGTCCTGTTCGGCGCGGAAGAGCGGGCCGGCCTCGAGCAGGCGGGTCTGCAGCTGGGTGTGGCGGCGGATGCAGTCCTTGACGATGTCGACGAGCTCGGCCGCGCGGCGCTTGTGCTCGGGGTCGATGCTCTCGTCCCGGGCCTTGCGGATGTTGGTGAGGATGGCGTTCTCGTGCCGGTACCGGTCGGCGATGTGGTCAAGGGCCTCGTCGATCAGGTCGGGGACGGTCTCCATCCAGTCGACGGCGCGGACGTTGCGCCGGGTGGCCTCCAGGGCGCGGCGCAGCGTCTCGGCGTACTGGACGGTGCGGTAGCGAGCCTGCTCGGCGGCGAGCTGCGCGTCGGCGAGGCGGCCGCGGCGGATCAGCACCTCGAGTTTGACCTCGGCGGCGATCTGGGCGGAGGTGACGTCGGTGTCGAGGGCGCCGACGAGGACGTTGACGGCCTCGTCGGTGGTGCGCAGGTAGACGCCGCCGTCGGGGCCGGGCACCTCTTCGATCAGCTTGAAGTCGTAATCGCGGCGGATGTAGGCGCCGTCCGCGCCGAACGTGCCGTAGGCGGCGCGGAAGCCGCGGTCGACGCTGCCGACGTTGATCAGCGACTCGAGCACCCAGCGGCCGACCCGTTCGTGCTCGGCGCTGCTGCGGGTCGGGTTCTGCGCGGCGATCCGGGGGTGGAGGCGGCCGAGCACTATGTCGCGATCGGCCCCGGTGTCGAAGTCCATGTTGAGCGTGACGAGGTCGATCGCCGCGAGGCCGACCTCGGCCATGGTGTACGAGCTGTACTCGCCGGCCAGGTTGACCTTGCGCGCGTCGAGGTCGTGCAGCGGTGCGGTGCAGGCCAGCGCCTTGAGCCGGCGGGCGAGGCCCTCGTCGGCGGCCGGGCCGGGTGCGGGCCGGACGGCTGCGGCGGGCGGCCGGAGCTCGTACTCGGCGGACTGGTCTGCGATGGCGGTCACGGTGGACAAGGTTAGAGGTTCGCACCGACAACATCCGAAACGAGCCTGCTTGCCCCGGTTCCGGCGGCCCCGGGTGGCCTGCGATCACCTGTTGAACATGTTCAGTTTCCGACTTGAACGTGTTCAATTCCTGGGTCTAGAGTGCGGGCCATGACCAAGGACACCGACCCGCCGGTGGACCGGGACGCCGCTCTGCGGCGCATCCGCACCTGGCTGTGGATCTTCATCGTCTGCCTCGTCCTCAGCGGCCTGACCGCCTTCCCGCTGGAGACCGAGACCCGCTGGCTGGCCTCCGCCGTCGACGGCAGCCGGCTCGGCGCGCACTGGCCCGACCTCGCCGCGTGGGCGGTACGGGTGCGCGACGGCATCGCCGAGACCGGCGACCGCCACCCCTTCCTCGCCTACGGCACCGACTGGCTGGCCTTCGCGCACCTGGTGATCGCCGCCGCCTTCTGGGGCCCGCTGCGCGACCCGGTGCGCAATGTCTGGGTGATCCAGTGGGCGCTGCTCGCCTGCGCCGGGATCCTGCCGCTGGCGCTGATCTGCGGCCCGCTCCGCGGCATCCCGCTGTACTGGCGATTCGTCGACATGTCGTTCGGTGTGGTCGGCGCCGTGCCGCTGCTGATCGTGCTGCGGGCGATCCGCCGGCTCGAGTGGGCCCGCGCCGTCACCGCGCCGAACGGCTTCACCGCCCCGGTGGCCGCCCGATGACCGCGACCGACGCCCCGGCCGCACTCGACCGTCTGGACCAGGCCGGCTGGGTGGCGCACTTCACCGCCGAGGCGGCCCGGCGCGCCGACCTCGGCGACCCGGACTTCTCCCGCGGCGCCCGCGCCTCGACGGCCCTGCTGCGCAGCCTGCAGAAGTTCCAGGTCGGCGAGGACGGCGACGGGGCCGGTCTGATCGGCAAGGCGGACACGGCGGGGGACGCCGACTACGCCGCCGCCGTCCGGCTGTTCGTCGCCGAGGAGCGGAACCACGCCCGCCTGCTGGCCGAGCTGCTGGGGGCGGCCGACACCCCGCTGCTCGGCTCGCACTGGAGCGACGCGCTCTTCGTCCGGTTCCGGCGGCTGCTCGGCCTGCGGCTGGAGCTGATGGTGCTGCTGGTGGCCGAGGTGGTCGCGGTGCCGTACTACCGGGCCGTCCGGGACGGGGCGGCGAACGGCCTGGTCGCGGAGGTCGCCGGACGGATCGCCGCGGACGAACTGCGGCACATCCCCTTCCACTGCCTGCGGCTGCGGACGTCGATCGGGCGGCTGCCGGCCCCGCTGCACTCCCCCGCCGTCGCCCTCTGGCTGCTGCTCGCCGCCACGGCGGCCGTCTTCGTGGCGCTGGACCACGGCCCGGCGCTGCGGGTGCTGGGTGTGCGCCGCACGCGCTTCGTCGCGGAGTCGGCCGCGGTGGCGGCCGAGGCCGCCCGAGCGCTGCGGCCGGCCCGGTGACGGCCCGGGGCACTGCCGCCCGGCCGGCGCCGCGGGCGTTCGGGGTGTTGGCCGCCGGCCTGGCGACCCAGGTCGCTCTGCTGTTCCTCTGGGCCTCCGTGCCCGGACCGGTCGGCGCGTTCGCGCTCTCGCCGGTCGGCGTCCTGATGTGGTGGCTCTCGCTCTGGCTCGGCCCGGCGGCGAACTGCGCACTGACCCGGCGGTGGATCCGCGGCGGCGGCCCGCTCGACACCGTCCGGGTGGTGCTGTGGACCGTGCGGGCCTGCGTCGCGGGCACGGTGATGTGGATCGCCTCCGCCGTGGTGCTGTTCCTGCTGGCGGTCGCGCTCGTCTGACCGCGCGGCGTCGCGGGCCGGTGACGAACGCCCAACTCCCCGTCGGTCGGGCCCGTCCGACACGATGGTGCGGCTGCGGACGCGAACGGGTGACGGCCGTTCGGCAAAACCTGGCACCCGGGTGCCGGGCCCGGCGTCCGGGCAAACGATCAGGCCCTACGATCACCCCCAGGAGCTGCTGGAAGGCGGGCAAACGCGTGGCGGACGCGGTGATCGATCTCAATGCGGACCTCGGCGAGGGTTTCGGGCGGTGGACCCTGACCGACGACGAGGCCCTGCTGTCCGTCGTCACCAGCGCCAACGTCGCCTGCGGCTTCCACGCGGGCGACCCCTCGACGATGCGGCGGGTCTGCGCGCTCGCCGCGGAACGCGGAGTCCGGATCGGCGCCCAGGTCTCGTACCGGGACCTCGCCGGCTTCGGGCGACGCGCGATGGACGTGCCGCCGGACGAGCTCGCCGACGAAATCGCCTACCAGATCGGCGCCTTGCAGGTCTTCGCCCGGGCGGCCGGCTCCCGGGTGTCGTACGTGAAGCCGCACGGGGCGCTGTACAACCGGGTGGTGGCCGACGACGAGCAGGCGGAGGCGGTGGTCTCCGGGGTGCTGCGGGCGGGCGCCGTGTGCGACGGCCCGCTGCCGGTGCTGGGCCTGCCGGGTTCCAAACTCCTCGCCGTGGCCGAGGGGGTGGGGCTGCCGGTGGTCGCCGAGGCCTTCGCCGACCGGGCCTACACCCGGGCCGGGACACTGGTGCCGCGGCGCGAGCCGGGCGCCGTGGTGCACGACCCGGAGACGGTGATCACCCGCGCCGTACGGCTGGCCCGGGACGGCGCGGTGAGCACGGCCGGCGGCGAGACGGTGGCCGTCAGCGCCCGCTCGCTCTGTGTCCACGGGGACACCCCCGGCGCCGCCCAGCTCGCCTGGCGGGTGCGCGGCGCACTGGCCTCGGCCGGTGTACGGGTGGAGGCGTTCACCTGATGGAGGGTCGGCGGAACGACGGCGCCCTGACCGTCCGCCCGGTCGGCGAGGACGCGCTGCTCGTCACGGCCGGCTCGGCCGAACGCGTCGCCTCGCTGTACGCCGAACTGCTGGCCCGCCGCGCGGAACTGCCCGCGGTGACCGAGATCGTGCCCGCCGCGTGCACCGTGCTGCTGGACGGCGTCGCCGACCGCGCCGCCCTCGCCCGGGAGCTGGCCGGCTGGGCGCCGCCCGAACGGCCGCCCGCCGAGGGACCGCTGGTGTCCGTACCGACGGTGTACGACGGCGCCGACCTGGCCGAGGTGGCGGACCTCTGGGAGGTCTCCCCGGAGGCCGCGATGCGCATCCACACCGAGCCCGAGTACCGGGTCGCGTTCTGCGGCTTCGCCCCCGGGTTCGGCTACCTCACCGGCCTGCCCGAGCGGTACCACGTGCCGCGCCGGGCCACCCCGCGCAGCTCCGTCCCGACCGGGTCGGTGGCGCTGGCCGGCCCGTACACCGGGGTCTATCCCCGCTCCTCCCCCGGCGGTTGGCAGTTGCTCGGGCACACCGCGCTGCGGCTGTGGGACACCGGGCGCGAACCCGCCGCCCTGCTGGCGCCGGGCACCCGGGTCCGGTTCGAGGCGGTGGCCCGTGGCTGACCTGCTGGTGGTGCGCCCCGGCCCGCTGACGACCGTTCAGGACCTCGGGCGGCGCGGCGTCGCCCACCTCGGCGTGCCCCGCGCGGGCGCCCTCGACGAACCGGCGCTGCGGGCCGCCAACCGCCTGCTCGGCAACGCGCCGGACGCGGCCGGCCTGGAGACCACCCTCGGCGGGACCGCCCTCCGCCCCTCGGCACCCGTGGTGGTGGCGGTGACCGGGGCGCCCGCGCCCGTCCGGGTGGACGGCCGGCCGGCCGCCTGGGGCGCGGCGGTCCGGGTGCCGGCCGGCGCGCTGCTGGAGGTGGGGGCCGCGACGGCCGGGGTGCGCAGCTACCTCGCGGTCGCGGGCGGCATCGACGTGCCACCGGTGCTGGGCAGCCGTTCGGCCGACCTGCTGTCCGGGCTCGGCCCCGCGCCGCTCGGGGAGGGCGACCGGCTGCCGGTCGGCAGCGCACCTCCGGGACCGGCGGCGGAGTTCGTGCCGCTGCCCGGACCGCCGCGGGAGCTGGTGCTGGACCTGCTCCCGGGGCCGCACGCCGCCTGGTTCGCCGGTCCGCCGCCGGTCGCCGGGTACCGGGTCGCCGCCGCGTCCAACCGGATCGCGCTGCGCAGCGAGGGCCCGCCGCTGGTCCGCGCCCGGGCGGGCGAACTGCCGAGCGAGGGCATGGTGCTGGGCGCGGTGCAGGTACCGCCGGACGGCCTGCCGGTGGTCTTCCTGGCCGACCACCCCACCACCGGCGGCTACCCGGTGATCGGTGTCGTCCCCCGCGCCGACCTGGCGGCCGCGGCCCAGGCCCGGCCCGGCACCCCGCTGCGCTTCGCCCCGCGCCGTGGCTGAGGCCCGGCCGCGGGGCCGTCACCGGGCGAGGTAGCCGCCGTCCACCGGCAGCACCGCGCCGGTCACGAAGGAGGCCTCGTCGGAGGCGAGGAAGAGGATCGCGCGGGCGACCTCCTCGGGTTCGCCGAGGCGGCCGAGCGGGTGCTGCTGGACGATGGCCTCCAGGTACTCGGGGCCGCCGGGCTCGTCCGGGAGCTGCTTGACGCGGTCGGTGCGGATGGTGCCGGGGGCCACGGCGTTGACCCGGATGCCCTGCGGGGCGCACTCGACGGCCAGGTGCTTGGTCAGCCCGGTGGCGACGAACTTGGCCGGGCCGTACACGGCTTGGCCCGCCTGCCCGGCGACGCCGGAGATCGAGGAGAGGCAGACGATCGAGCCGCCCCCGGCCGCGGCCATCTGCTCGATCGCGTACTTGCAGGTGAGGAACATGCCCCGGCCGTCGACCGCCATGACGGCGTCCCAGTCCTCCGGGGTGGCCTCGGCGACGGTGTGCAGCGGGATCACCCCGGCGTTGGCGACGAGGACGTCGATCCGGCCGTAGGAGCGCACCGAGGCGTCGATCATCGCCCGGGCGTCGGAGGGCACGGCGACGTCGCCGGTCACCGGCACGGCCTCGGCGCCGTCGGCGGAGAGTTCGGTGCAGAGCGCCTCGACCGCGGGGCCGTCGATGTCGGTCAGGACCAGCCGGGCGCCCTCGTCGGCGAAGAGCTCCGCGGTGGCGCGGCCGATCCCGCGGGCCGCGCCCGTCACCACCGCCGCCTTGCCCGCCAGCCGTCCGCTCATGCCGTCCGCTCCCGTCCGTGTGGTGGCCCGGGGCCAGCATGCCGCAGCGGGGCGGGCGCACCCGGCCTGACATGCCGTCATGGTGCGGGAAGGCCGGCCCGGGTGGGACGGCGGGACACCGGATCTTGACCCTGCGGACAGGTCCCGGACATCTTGAATGCTTATTCTCCAGCTGCGCCGAGGGCGCCGCAGCGATCCGCGCGGCCCGGCAGTAGGCCCCCGGCAGCCGCCCCGACCGCGTCGCGCCCTCGGCGGACCGCGCACCACCACGAACGAACAGGACAGCCCCCATGCACAGCCCTCGACGGACGCCCCTGGCCGGTGCCCGGTGATCGACTGGTTCCACGCGGCCGTGCTCGGCCTCGTCCAGGGGCTCACCGAGTTCCTGCCCGTCTCCTCCAGCGCGCACCTGCGGGTGTTCTCGGCGCTGGCGGGCTGGGACGACCCCGGGGCGGCGTTCACCGCGGTGACCCAGCTGGGCACCGAGTCGGCGGTGCTGATCTACTTCCGCAAGGACATCGCCGCCATCGTCGGCGCCTGGGCGGCCTCGCTGTTCAGGCCCGCGCGCCGCAGCGACCCGAACGCCCGGCTGGGCTGGTTCGTCATCGTCGGCACCCTGCCGATCGGGATCTTCGGCGCGGCCTTCCAGGACACCATCGAGACCTCGCTGCGCGACCTGCGGGTCATCGGCACGACGCTGATCGTGTTCGGCCTGGTCCTGGCGGTGGCGGACCGCTCGCGGGCGGTCCGGAACGCCCGCCCGATCAGCGATCTGACGCTCCCCCACGCGGCGGCGTACGGCCTGGCGCAGTCGCTGGCGCTGATTCCGGGCGTGTCCCGCTCGGGCGGCACCATCAGTGCGGGCCTGCTGATGGGCTACAGCCGGGAGGCGGCGGCCCGCTACTCGTTCCTGCTGGCGATCCCCGCGGTGCTGGCCTCCGGCACGCTGGAGCTGTTCAAGATCGGTGAGGGTCCGGCGCCCGCCTGGGGGCCGACCCTGTTGGCCACCGCGATCGCCTTCGCGGTGGGCTACGCGGCGATCGCCTGGTTCCTGAAGTACATCTCGCACAACAGCTTCATGCCGTTCGTGGTGTACCGGGTGGCGCTCGGCGTGGTGATCATCGGACTGGTCACCGCGGGCGTGCTCGCCCCGGACGCCGGCATCGGCGGGTAGCGCACCTGCCGCCCCTCGGCGGTCAGTCGCGCGGGGCCGCCCGACGGCGCCAGACGAGGACGCCGACGATCGCCGCGGCCAGCAGAGCGACCACCGCGACGGTGGCCGTGCCGCTGCCGGAGCCGCCGTCGGAGGCGACCGGCACGGTGGCCTCCGGGCTCGCCGAGGACGGCGCGGCACTGGGCGCGGCGCTCGGCGCGCCGGAGGTTGCCGTCGGGCTCGGCGCGGCCGAGGGGCTCGCGGACGACGAGGTGGGCAGCGGCTTGGCACCGGGCGCGGCGGCGGCGAGCTTCAGGACGGGCGCCGGGTGCGCGGGCTCGGCGCCGCCCTGGGGCAGCTCGATCCAGCGGTCGACGTGGCCGTCCGAGTAGGTGACCAGGGTCTTGAAGGCGACCGACCTCTCGTTCGGCAGCTGGCGCACCTTGATCTTGTAGGCGGCGTTCTTCCCCGGGGCAAGCGCGGCGCCGGCCACCTGGTAGCCGTCCTCGGACGGGGTGAAGCTCCAGCCCTTGGGCGCCTCGACCAGGGACACGTCGGACGGTGCGATCCCTGCGGGCAGCACGACCTTGACCTGCTTGATCCCGGCGCTGGACGACTCGCCCTCGGTGTCGAAGGCCACCACCGCGTTCGTCGCCAGCGCCCGCGCGGTGCCGGACTCGACCTCGACGTGGGCGAGCGCCGGCGCGGCCAGGGCCAGGACGCCGGCCGCGGCGGCCAGCGGGACTGCCGCACGGGCGAGCAGACGGGATCGGTTCATGGCGGCGGTGCTCCAGGGGATCGGCGGCCGGCCCGGCGGCCGGTGCGGCGTCCGCTCATCATGCCGCACCGGGGCGGGCGATTTGTCCCCGATCGCAACCTTCGATCGGCTACGGACGCTCGCGCGCGGTCAGCCGTACTCGCACGGCGGCGTGCACTTCCGCCTCCTCCGCCGGGTCGGCGGCGAGCCTGCGCAGGCGCTCCAGGACCCGCACATCACCCGTTGTGGTGACGTGGCGGGCGGCGAGTTCACGGGTCGACTCCTCGCAGTCCCAGAGGCACTCCACCGCGGGGCCCTGGGCGAAGTACGGGTCGGTCGCGGCCAGCGCGCGGGCGGCGCGGCCGCGGAGTTCGGAGGAGCCCGTCTCCCCGTACACGTGGCGCAGGGCCGGGACGGCTGCGACGGCGGCCAGCCGCCCCGCACCGTCGACCAGGGTGGCCAGGCCGGCGCCCTCGGTGCCGCGCACCGAGATCCAGCGGCGCAGCGCCTCGACCACGAGCGGGCCGTCGGCGGGTTCGCCGGCGTCGGCGAGGAGCTGCACGGCGGCCTCGCCCAGCGCGCTGTCGGCGCCGCCGGTGGCCGGGTCGGCCCAGCGGCGGGCGTGCGCGAGGGCCTCGGGGCCGCGCATCCGGCCGAGCACCTCCAGGGCAGCGGTGACGATCCGCTCGTCGATGTCGGCGGCGGCGGCCTCGATCAGGCCGGCCGCGGCCGGATCGCCCTGGTCGACGAGGTAGCGCAGGGCGGCGGTGCGGGCGCCGGGCGCGCCGTTGCGGGCGGCGTCCAGGACGGTGTCGCGGTCCTCCGGGCGGACGACCGCGGCCAGGCAGCGGGCTGCCGCGGCGGCGCGGCGGGCGGCGCCCTCGGGTGAGCGGTCCGGCGCGGCGGCGGGTGTGGCGGCCTGGTCGCTCTGGTCGGCCCAGGCGAGCACGTCGGTGGTGCTCCAGCCCGGGGTGACGCCGCCGCGGTTCATCTGGCGCTGCCACAGGTCGAAGGGGGACTGCTCGCCGGCGGTGGCGACCCGCGGGTGGTGGGCGGCCCACAGCCGCCAGGGCCGCGGCTCGTACGCGCCGCGGACGGCGGCGCGCAGCTCGGCGTCGCCCTCCGGGTCGGCCGGGAAGCGGGCGAGGACGGCGGGGGCGAGCGAGAGCAGGGACTGGTCGTCGTCGCGCAGCGCGAGTTCGTCGAGCGCCCATGACCAGTTCCAGCCGGTCGCGGTGTAGCCGCGCAGCAGGTCGACGGCGTCGCGGCGGCCGTAGGCGGCGAGGTGGCCGAGGACGGAGAGGGCGAGGCCGGTGCGAGCCTCGTCCTGGTCGATCACGTCCTCGGGGGCGCGCAGGTGGGCCTCGATGCCGGTGAGCGGCGCCTCCAGCTCCATGTAGAGGCGCGCGTAGTAGAGGGAGCGGTTCTCGACCTGCCAGTCGGCACGGGGGTCGTGGGTGACGCAGAACTCGAGGGCGGTGATCGCCTCGGCGCGGTCGGCGGCCAGGGCATGCAGTTGCCCGTCGCCGCGGCCCCTCTGCAGGAGGCCGACGAGACTGGCACTGGGCGCTATCACTGGCTCGAACATGAGGTCAGCATCCGTTGCGGCGGTCGTCGAGGCAACGGCTTTTCCGTCACCGGGGGTGGATCGGTCCTGGACAGGCGCCCGGGCGCCGGAATCACCGAAGGCTACCGCTTGGGGCGGTTATCTGCACACAGGGCGACGGAACGGCGGCGCAGAACCGCCCCCGCGAGCCCGGCCCCGCAGCGTGCCGGCATATGCCTCCGGAAAATCCACGGACGATGTCCGCAAATCCCCCACAACGGACGCGCCGCTGTGGCAGGCTCGGTGGACGGCCCTCCGCGGGCCGCACCCTCACCTCTACGAACACCGCAGCGAGCACCGATGAGCCTGACCGCCGGCCACGCACCCGCCGTGAGCCGTCCGGGAGACGTCGCCGCCGCCGAGTGGGACCTGCTCACCGACGGCGTGCACTGGTCGGACGGCGCCTACCGCCTGCTCGGCCGGGACCACCGGCTGGGCCCGCTCACCCTGGACGCCCTGCCCGCCCTGCTGCACTCCGAGGACCGCCCGCAGCTCTGCCGGCTGGTCACCCGCATCCTGGTGCACGGGCAGGCCGGATCCGCCGTCGTCCGAATACGCCGGCCCGACGGCCGCACCACCGCACTCTGCTGCACCGGCGCACCGCTGCTCGGCGGGGACGGCCGCGCCACCGCCCTCCGCATGCTGCTCCGCCCGGTCTGACGGGACGCCCCGGACGGCCCGACCCTGCCGGCTCTAGACCTGCCGGCGGCGCTGGGGCATCACCGCGTCGATCTCATCGCGCAGCTCGGCGACCTCCGGCAGGCCCTGGTAGCGCCCGGCCAGCCGGTACATCTCGCGCAGCCGGTCCCAGGTCCGCAGCGAGGACGTCTGGTTGATCGCGTTCATCGCCAGCTTGGCCTGCAGGCAGGCCTCGTCCGGCTCGCCGGAGATCCAGTAGACCGAGGCCAGGGTGATCTGGTCGAGCAGGGCGGACCGCTCCCGGCCGGCCGGCCGCAGGTCGATCGCCCGGCGGGCGTGCTGCTCGGCGAGCCGGACGGCACCCGGGTCGTGCTCGGCCAGGGTGCGGTAGACCAGCGCCTGCATGCCGTGCAGCTCGGCCTCGTTGAAGAGCTGCATCCAGCTCGGCGGCGCCTCGTCGGCGTCCTGCACGAAGAGGTCCTCGGCCTCCCCCAGCACCCGCCGGGTCGCGTCGGAGCGGCCGAGCGAGGCCTGCGCCCACGCCTCGACGGTGTGCAGCATGGCCCGGGTGCGCGGCTGGGCCCGGTCGCCGGCGCTGGCCTGGGCGAGCTGCATGAGCTCCAGGGCGTCGTCGGCGCGGCCGAGGTGGAGCATCTGGCGGGCGGCCCGGGAGATCGCCTCGCCGGCGCGGGGCCGGTCGTCGGCCTCCTTGGCGGCCTGCGCGGCGATCACGAAGTACTTCTGCGCGGTGGGCTCCAGGCCGACGTCGTGGGACATCCACCCGGCCAGCACCGCCAGGTTGGCCGCGACCGTCCACAACCGCCGTTCGACAGCCGGGGTGTGTCGATGCGTCAGGATGTCGCCGACCTCGTTCAGTTGGCCGACCACGGCCTTGCGCTGGAGGCCGCCGCCGCGGGAGGCGTCCCAGGCGCGGAAGACCTCCACGGACCGCTCCAGGGCGGTCACCTCGTCGTTGCCGACCGGGCCGGCGTCGTACGCGTCCACGACGGGTTGCGGACCGCCCTGGGTCAGCACGTGGCGTGGGCCCGGCCGTTCGGCGGCGTGGGCGACACCGTCGCCGGTGAGCCAGTCGTGGAGGTTGTCGGCGATGACGGTGCCGGCGGCGAGCGCCGCGCCCGCACCGACCAGACCGCGTCGGTTCAGCATGAGGTCCATTCCCGTGAACTCGGTGAGGACCGCCGCTGTCCGATCCGGCTGCCAGGGCACGACCGCCGCCGTCTCCGTGGGGGTGCCCGCCCTGGTGGGCCGGTGTCGCTCCAGACCGAGGTCCTCTGTGGTGACGACACGTCCGAGCCGCTCCGTGAACACGGCGGCGAGCACCCGCGGCACCGGATCGCGGGGGATCTCCCCCTGCTCGATCCAGCGCCGCACCCGCGAGGTGTCGGTGGAGAGCTGCTGCTGCCCCATCGCCGCACCGCGCCGGTTGACCAGCCTGGCCAGCTCGCCCTTGGACCATCCGGTCAGGGCGAACAGGTCGGCGAGTCTGGCGTTCGGCCCCTTGCTCACGTGAAGCCCCCAGGTTCCTCGGCTGATTTCGACAGTAGTGGCTCTGTCACATGCCACGCGACCATTCGCCAGGGTTCGCCAGGGCACGCCACATGGTGTGCCAGTGCCGACGGGGTGTCAGGTAGGACTGCGCCACCCCGACTTCGGAGCCGGGAGGCGGCCGGAACGTCCACGGTTCCGGCCCGACGGACCGTCAGAGGCCCGTCCGAACGGCTCCGGGCGGACGCCTCCGGCACCTCCGGAGGGGGTGGCGCGGCCGGGTGGCGCGGGGGCGTCGGGCACGGCGCGGCAGGCGGACACCGCATTCCCCAGGGTGCGGAGGAGGCCGGCCGGCACCGCGCCCGACGCCCGCACTCCACCCGGGCCGCCGGTCGGGCCAGGGGCATCGCAAGGCCCCCGGCCCGACGGGGCGAAGACGGCACAGCAGTCGGCCAGGAAGGGACCCTCACCAGCCCATGTACTCCACAGCCAGCACCGGCACCCGCCCGGCACCCGCCCCCGAACAGGGCATGGCGCGCCACCTCCCGGGGCAGGGCCGCCCCGCACTGCGGCCCCCGACCGCGGCCGGCGGCCGGCCCGCGCCGAGGGGCACCGAGCTGCGCGACCCCCGCACCGCCCTGGCCCGTACCGCGCTCGCCGGCCGGTCCGAGGTCCCCGTCCGGCCCGTTCCGGGCCGGCTGCTGACCACCCGCACCGGCGACGGCTTCGTCGACCGGGTCGACCCGGCCTCCCTGCAGACGCCCGCCGTGAAGGCCGCGCTGGCCGCCGTCTCGCGGATATGTCCCGCCTTCCTCCCCCGGCAGGTGCTGCGGGAGGGCAGCCGGCACATCCTGATCGCCGGCACCATCGGCCGGGCCCCGGTGGTCGCCAAGTGCCTGGCGCCGCAGGCGGCCCGGGACGAGCAACTGGTCGAGCGCTTCCACCACGAGGTGGCGGTCTACCGGGCGTTCGTCCGGCACCGCCCGCCGGTGCGGCTGCCTCGGCTGGTGGCGGCCGACCACGACCGCTGCGTGCTGGTGCTGGAGCGGGTGCCGGGCCGTCCGGCGGCCCGCGAGCGGCACCCGGTGAACCCCCCGACCCCGGGCGAGGTCCGCGCGGTGCTCGGCGCCGTCCGCACGCTGAACCTGTGGCGCCCGCCGACGGACGTGTTCGGCAAGCCGCTGGACTACTCGCTGGAGATCGCCCGCTACCACTCGGTGGGCCAGCTCACCGACCGGGACGCCGGCGACCTGCGAGGGCTGCTGCACGGCCTCGCGAACACCGGCTGGCAGCTGTGCCACGGCGACGCGCTGCTCGGCAACCTGCTGCTCGCGCCGTCCGGGCCGGTGCTGCTCGACTGGGAGGAGGCCGGCTGGTACCTGCCGGGCTACGACCTGGCGGTGCTGTGGAGCGTGCTCTCCGGGGACACCGCGGCGCGCCGGCAGATCAGCCAACTCGCGCAGTCCGGCGGCACGCTGGCCCGGGACGCCTTCCTGGTGAACCTCGTCCTGGTGCTGATGCGGGAGATCCGGCTGCACGACGTCCCGGGGGCGGGCGAGGAGCAGCGCATCATGATCCGCCGGCTGTACGACGACGCGGCGCTGGCCCGCCGGGCGGTGCGTGCGGCGGTCGGCACCCGCTGAGCGGGGCGCGGTCCGCGTCGGGGCCGGGGGTCCGGAGCTGCTCCGGGCTACCCGGCGCGGCGCGGACCGCCGCGTTCCAGGGCCGTCCCGGCGATGACGTCCAGGACGGTCTCGTCCGGCGGGAAGTGCATCCGGCTGCTGAGGATGTCGCGCAGGAAGCGCTCCAGGGGGTGGCGGCGGCTGAGTCCGGGGGTTCCGCTGAGGGCGACGGCCTGCTGGACGGCCGCGGCGGCGGCCCGGCCGGCGAGCAGCTGGGCGGCGGCGCTGCGGGCGCCGGCGGCGCCGCTCTCGCCGCGGTCCACGGCGGCGGCGACCGCGCCGAGCACCTCCTCGGCGCCGATCAGTCCGGCCTCGATCTCGCCGAGCGCGGTGCGGTAGCGCGGCAGGGTGGCGAGCGGTTCGGTGAGGTTGGCCGGGGTGCGCTGGCCCAGGAAGCGGACCAGCCAGTCCTGGGCGGCGCGGGCGGTGCCGAGGTGGACGGCGGCGAGCGCGAGGTCGTGCCAGGCCCGGGCGGTGTCGGCGGCGGCCCGCTGCTCGGGGGTCTCCCGGCCGGGCGGGGTGAGCCGGACGGCGAGTTCGGGGGCGACCCTGACCTTGTCGAGGACGACGTCGTGGCCGGCGCTGGCGCGCAGGCCGAGCTGGTCCCAGACCGGGTCGATCTCCAGGCCCGGGCTGTCACCGCGGACGAGGAAGAGGCCGACCCGGGGGACGGCCTCGTCGGTGCGGGCGGGCACGGCCATCCAGGCGAGCGCCTCGGCGCCGCTGCAGTCGCTCTTACGGCCCGTCAACTCCCAGCCCTCGCCGTCCCAGTGGGCCACCGTGGCGGGCGGGCCGGCGGGTTCGCTGCGCAGGGTGCCGAGCAGCGCGGGGCCGCGGCGGGACTCGGTGAGCACCCTGCGGTAGGCGGCGGCCGGCCAGAGTCCGGTCCTGGCCTGTTCGGCGTGGAGCAGCAGGGTGTGCGCGGCGAGCACGGCGACGGAGGCGTCGCCGCGGCCGAGTTCGACGAGTGCGCGGACGGTGTCGGCGAGGCCGGCTCCGGCGCCGCCGTGCCGGCGGGCGACAGTGAGGGTGAGCAGGCCGGCCTCGTGCACGGCCTCGACGCCCTGGTAGGGGAAGGTTCCGTCGCGGTCGTGCTCCTCCGCGCGGGCGGCGAGCAGGTCGGCGACGCGGGGCAGGCGGGCGAGGGCCTCGGTGACGGCGGCGCGCTCGTCGACCGGGGTGGCTGCAGGTGTCATGGCAGGTGCCTCCGGGCTGGCGGCGGGGACGCGGGCGGCGGGCGGCACGGGTGCGGTCCGTCGGCGGGTGCTGCGGCCGGCGGTCCGGGGGTGCGGGCGGCCTGGGGCGGCCCGGTGCCGCGGGGTCGAGAGGGGCCTGGGGCCCCGGTCATCTGCCCGGACAGGTCCCGCCCGCGGTGCGCCGCAGGTCCAGGTGCCGGCGGCGGGTGAGCAGCGGGAGGCGGCACGACATGCCGGTGACTGTACGAAGCGTTGATCGAAACCGTCAAGCGCGTCCGTACCGGTCGGTTCAGCCCTGCTGGAACATCTCCGCGGGAAGCGGCTTGAGCAGCTGGTAGAGGTCGTCCGCGATGGGGCGGTCCCAGGAGGCGATGGTGACCAGCACGCCGTCGCTGCGGCCGAACTGGGAGCAGAACACCCGCTCCTCGCTGACCTTGACCTTCTTCACGATCAGCAGGTCGTCGCCGAGCATCACGGGGAAGTCCTCGGCGGAGACGAAGTCGACCTGCTCCTCGTTCTCGAGGGCGGCGAGCAGCTGCCGGATCTCGAAGGGCACGCCATCCTCGGGCTCGCGGGCCGGCGAGCCGTCCGGCAGGTTGCCGATGAACATGGCGGGGCCGCGGCCCCCGAAGAGGTCGTAGCGCAGGAAGATCCCCTGGCACGAGCCGTCCTGGGCGTTCATCGTCATGGCCCCGAAGTGGCCGGGCCAGTCGCCCGGGTCCATCGCGAGCACGTCGAAGTCCGGACCTGCGGGAGAGCCGGAGCGACGGCGGAGGAATGACATGACACCATCGTACGGGTCGCGGGCCCCCGGGCCCGCGCGCGGGTGCCACCGGCGCACGCGGGCGCACGGCGGTGACCGGCCGGGCATCGACGCTCAGAGACCAATGTTGACTCTGAGCAACCGTCCGGGCTACGTTCGGTTCAGCACGACAGCCGCTGTGGGTTCGTCCCACCGGGGGGCGGCTTGTTCAGGCGTGCCATGCCACGCTTCCCTCGCTCAGCACGTCGTCGTGCGAACAGACCTGATCCACCGTCGCCGGTCCGTGGCCCGCAAGGGTCCCGGCCGGGGGCGGAGCAGTAACGACAACTCCACAAGCCAGGTTCGCGGGGCCCCGGCCCGTCGCACTCGCGGACCTGTCCGGGGCACCGCCGCGTGGGGGCGTGCGGATGACCCGGACATCGGGTACCGAGCTGAGTAGCTCTCGGCGTGGTGCCCTTCCTCCCCGCGACGGCCTGCCCTTCACGGGGCCGGTTCAGCCGACGCACTTCGGTGCGTGTGGGGACACCTCGGGAGGAGCTCGTCGCCGGCGCCGGTGACGGGCAGCACAGCGGGCGCCGTGCACGACCGCGTGGGGGCGGTCGGCACGGCGTCTGCCTGCTCCATACTGTGGGCCGCCGCTTGTCCAGCAGTCAACGAGTTTCAGACCATCAGAATTCATTTGTGACCTCCGCGCCGTCACCGGGGGTTCAGCCGGAGGTCTGCCGGGCGCCGCCTCAGGTGAGGTCGAACTCGCCGTCCCGGGCCCCGAGCACGAAGGCCCGCCACTCCGCCGGGGTGAAGATCAGCGCGGGTCCGTCCGGACTGCGTCCGTCCCGCATCGCGATGAAGCCGTCGACGAAGGCGATCTGGACGTCCCCGACCCCCTGGCTGCTGGACAGCCACTTCGCCCCGTCGAGGTCGAGTCTCGGCTTGGGGGCGCGCTCCGTGCCGGTCGCCGTGTCGGTCGCCATGCCCTGTTCCTCCCGCTGTCGTCCGGGCTCCAGCGTAGCCAGCGGCCGTCGGCCGTCGGGGCGACTTCGCCCGGAGGGTGCCGGATGCGGCGGATCGCCCCCGGACGCGGAGCGGCTGTGGTAGACACGGCCGCCATTGGCCCGTCCCGCGGCGGCGGGCTGCGAGAGTGGTGCCCGCACGACCTTCCGCCTCCTGCAGCCTTTCCGATCGCCGCAGCCTCCAGGGAGCCGCCGATGGACCGCCGGGCCGGCACGCACGCCGATGTCATCCCGATCTCCGACGCCCCGTCAGCCCCGTCCGCCGGGACGGCGACCGCGACCCGGCCGGCGCCGGTGCCCAGGCCGGCCCGGCCGACCGGGCACGGCCGGGTCGGGGTGGTGCTGGTGTCGCACAGCCAGGAGCTGGCGCTGGCGGTGCGCCGGCTGGCACTGGCGATGACCGGCACCGAGGACCCGTCCCCGGTGGCGGCGACCGGCGGCACCGGGGACGACGATCTGGGCACCAGTGCCGTCCTGGTGGCGGCGGCGGCCCGGCGGGTGGACCAGGGGCACGGCGTGGCGGTCCTCTCCGACCTGGGCAGCGCGGTCTCCACGGTGCTGGCGCTGCTGGCCGACGCGGACGAGCACGGGCTGCCCTTCCCGGTGCGGTTCGCCGACGCGCCGTTCGTGGAGGGTGCGGTGGCGGCCGTGGTCACCGCGACGGCGGGCGGCGACCTCTCGGCCGTCCTGGACGCGGCCGAGGAGACGTACCGACAGCACAAGACCGGTCGGCCCCATCTGTGACGGAACGCCCTCCGGGCGGTGGGCGCGCCGCTAGCATCGGCCGGGAGCGCGGGGCGGGGAGAGGCTCCGGCCGAACGGGGGGAGTCCCAGCATGCGCGTGGTCGTCACCGGCGGAGCCGGCTTCATCGGCGCCAACCTGGCCCGGGCCCTGCTGGCCCGTCCGGAAGTCGAGGAGGTCCGGGTGGTGGACGACCTGTCCACCGGCGACAAGGCCAACCTGGACGGCCTGGGCGTCGCCCTGCACCAGGGCACGATCCTCGACGCGGCGCTGCTGGACGAGGCCTTCGCGGGCGCCGACGCGGTGGTGCACCTGGCCGCCCTGCCCTCGGTGCCCCGTTCGGTGGCGGACCCGCTGGCCAGCCACCACGCCAACGCCACCGGCACGCTGGAGGTGCTGGAGGCGGCCCGCCGCGCCGGCGGCCTGTACGTGGCGGCGGCGTCCTCCTCCTCGGTGTACGGCGCCAACCGGGAGCTGCCCAAGCGCGAGACCATGCGCACCGCCCCGATGAGCCCGTACGCGGTGAGCAAGCTGGCCACTGAGGCGTACCTCGCCGCCTACCACCACTGCTACGGCCTGGGTGTGCTGCCGCTGCGGTTCTTCAACGTCTTCGGTCCGCTGCAGCCCGCCGGGCACGCCTACGCGGCGGTGGTGCCGGCCTTCCTGGACGCGGCGCTGGCCGGCCGGCCGCTCACGGTGCACGGCGACGGCGGGCAGAGCCGGGACTTCACCTATGTGGGCACGGTGGCCCAGGTGCTGACCGAGGCGGTGCTGCGCCGGGTGGTCCACCCGGACCCGGTGAACCTCGCGTTCGGCACCCGCACCACGCTGCTGGAACTGGTCGGCGAGCTGGGCTCGGTGCTCGGCCGGCCGCTGGAGACGGCGCACACCGAGCCGAGGGCGGGGGACGTCCGGGACTCGCAGGCCGACAACGGGCGGCTGCGCGAGCTGTTCCCGGACGTCCGGCCGGTGCCGCTCCGGGAGGGCCTGGAGCGCACCGCGGAGTGGTTCAGCTCCCGCTGACGTCCGGTTCGAAGGAGAAGACGGTGTGCTCGGCGCCGGCGAGGGCGAGGTCCAGCCGGTGCCGGGCGTAGCCGTCCAGCGGCGGCAGCGCGTCCGGCGCGAACCAGCCGACCTCCAGCGACTCGTCGTCGTTCACCCGCGGCTCGCCGGCCAGCAGCCGGCAGCGGAAGGTGAGGTCGAGGTACTGGGCGCGGTCGCCGTTCGGGTACTCCAGCAGCGGGGAGACGGTCACCGAGGTCAGCCGCTCGGGCTCGACGCTGACCCCGGTCTCCTCCAGCACCTCCCGGGCGAGGCCCTCGGCGGGCTGCTCCCCGGGGTCGAGGATGCCGCCGATCAGCGCCCACCTGCCGTTGTCGCTGCGGCGGTTGAGCAGGACGCGGCCGCGGTCGTCGGTGATCACGGCGGCGACGCCGGAGAGCCAGAGCGGGCGGGTGCCGACGAGGGCACGGAGTTCGGCGAGGAAGGTCGGGATGGCCATGGACCGACCCTAACCTCCGCCGCCCAGCGGGGCCTTCGTCAGCCGTCCGCGGCCGGCCGCAGCAGCCGGGCCGGGGAGCCGACCACCACCGTGCCGGGTGCGACGTCCCGGGTGACCACGGCCGCCGCGCCGACGAACGCGCCCGCGCCGACCGTGCGGCCCTGGAGGACCACGGCGTTGGAACCGACGGTGGCCCCCTCGGCGAGCCGGACGGCGCCGGAGACGTTGCCGCCGGGGTAGACCGTGACCCGCTCCCCCAGCACCGCGTCGTGGCCGACGGTCGCGTTGTAGTGCACCTGGCTGTGCGCGCCCAGGCGGACGCTGCTGGAGACGTACGCACCGCCCATCACCAGGCAGCCGGGGGCGAGTTCGGTCTCCGGGGCGATCAGCGCCCGGGGGTGGACGAGCACCGCCGGCTCGCCGCCCGCGGCGTCGAGCAGGGCGGCGAGCCGCAGCCGGACCTGCGGGTCGGCGATGCCGACCAGGTAGCGGCTGCCGGGCGGCAGGTCCTCCGGGGCGATCACCTTGAGGCCGCGGACGAGGGTGCCGCGGGCCCGGTCGTCGAGGAAGCCGGCGACCGGGACGCCGGCCGCGAGTGCGGTGTCGAGTGCCTCGCGGCCGACGCCCCCGGCGCCGGCGATCCACAGCTGGGCGGCTTCGGTCATGGCTCCATCATCGGGTGGCGGCGGCGGACGAGGAGACCTCCTCGGCCCCGCGCGGGGCGATCAGTGGGACGACCACCCGGACCGGCGGCTCGGCCGGGACGGGGAAGCCGGGGTTGACGCCGCCCGCCGCGGTGACGCCGCTCGGCCGGAGCAGCACCTTGACGGTCAGCAGCAGGATGCGCAGGTCGAGCAGGAGCGAGCGGTGCGCGATGTACCAGAGGTCGAGCTCGATGCGCTCCGGCCAGGTGATCGAGTTGCGGCCCTTGACCTGGGCCCAGCCGGTGAGCCCGGGGCGGACGGCGAGCCTGCCGCGCTGGTGGTCGGAGTAGTGGACGACCTGCTCGGGCAGGGTCGGCCGGGGGCCGATGACGCCCATCTCGCCGAGGGCGACGTTCCACAGCTGGGGCAGTTCGTCGAGGCTGGTGGTGCGCAGGAAGCGGCCGAGCCGGGTGATCCGTGGTGCGTCCGGCTCATCGGCGTAACGTTTCTCCCGCATGGTGCGGAACTTGAGGATGTCGAACTCCTTGCCGTGCCGGCCGGTCCGGGTCTGCCGGAACAGCACCGGGCCGCCCGTCGTGCAGCGGATCAGCACGACGATCAGCAGGCCGAGCGGGACCGCGACGATCCCGGCCGCGGCGGCGATCAGCAGATCACCGCCGCGCCTGATACCTCCCCCAACACGCTGCATGCTCTCCCCCCAACGGGTGTGGTGGTGTGCGGGCCCCTCAGCCGACCGTCCAGGGCAGCCCCCTGGCCCCGGCCACGGCCGCGTAGGTCTCCAGCGAGACCCGGGCCACCGCACGCTGGTCGAACTCGGCGAGCGCCCGCGCGCGGGCCGCCTCGCCGAGCCGCGCACGCAGGTCCGGCTCGGTGAGGAGCCGGTCCAGCGCCGTGGTGAGTGCCCGGGCGTCGCCGGGCGGTGCGAGCAGCAGGTGCTCGCCGTCGGTGCCGATCTCCCGGCAGCCTCGTATGTCGCTCAGCACCATCGGCAGACCGCCCGCCGCGGCCTCCATGGCGGAGCGCGAGAAGCCCTCGCGGTAGGACGGCAGGACGAACACGTCCAGCGCCGCGTACAGCTCCGGCATGTCGGAGCGGGCGCCCGGGAACTCGACGCCGTACTCGGCGCCGGCCAGCGCGTCCGGCTTGTCCGGGTCGGGCGGCCCGATCCAGACGAAGCGGGCCTTGCCGGCCAGTGCCCGCGCGGCCTCCGCGAACTCCCGGATGCCCTTCTCGGCGACCTGCCGGCCGACCCCGCCGACCAGCAGCTCGCCGACGCCGACGCCGAGTTCGGCCCGCACCCGGGCGCGGTCGGCCGGGCGGACGGCGGTGAACCGGGTGAGGTCCACGCCGTTGCCCACCACCCGCGAGCGGTACCGGGGCACCGCGCGGGCGAGGGTCCGCCGGTCCTCGGCGTTCTGGTACAGCTCCGCGTGCGAGAACCGGCCCGCCAGCGCCTCCGCGCCGAGCACGAAGGCCCGCTTGGCCAGCGGGTCGTGGGCCTGCGCCCACAGGCCGTGGCAGGTGTTCACCACCACCGGCACCCCGGCCAGCCGGCCGAGGATCCGGCCGAGCACACCGGTCTTCGGGTTGTGGGTGTGCAGCACGTCCGGCTCGATCCGGCGCAGCACCGCCAGCAGCTCCCGCCCGGCCGCCGCGTCCGCCCGCGGGTGCCAGGCGCGGGTCAGCGCGTGCAGCGGCTCGTGCCGCACCCCGATCGCCTCCAGCTGCCGCACGTAGGGGCCGGGCGCGCTGATGCCGTAGGTCTCGAAGCCGGCCTCCAGGTCGACCTTGAGCTCGGTGGCCAGCAGCAGCTGCAGGCTCATGTCGACGGTGGTCAGGTGGGCGACCCG
The DNA here is from genome assembly GCF_040686255.1 of Kitasatospora sp. NPDC085879. Classification (NCBI taxonomy): domain Bacteria; kingdom Bacillati; phylum Actinomycetota; class Actinomycetes; order Kitasatosporales; family Streptomycetaceae; genus Kitasatospora; species Kitasatospora sp. NPDC085879. The sequence continues at coordinate 52,256 of NZ_JBFBJZ010000024.1, forward strand.
CAGCGGTCGGCCGCCTGGGCCGCGCAACCGGGGCCGGGGCTCGGACGTCTGCCGGGGCTCAGGCACGGGCGCCCACCGCCTTGGCGGCGGCCACGATCCGGGCGTAGGCCCGCTCCGGGACCAGCCGGCCGTACAGCTTGGCGCGGAAGAAGTCGATCGGGTCGGTGCGGCGGACGGGCACCCGGCAGAACCGGGCCGGGTCCGAGCCGGGCAGGTTGCGGCCGACCTCGCCGGTCGCGGCCGTCCGGAACCGGGCGCGCAGCGCCACCGCCATGTGCGGCACCGGCACGCCCCAGGTGTAGGCGAAGTGCCGCGGCCGGGCGCCGAGGTGCTCCTCGACGTCGTCGTTGCAGCCGTCCAGCTCGGCCGTGGTCAGCAGGACCGGCCGGGCGTGGGTGCGGGTGTGGTTGGCGACGGTGCACAGGCCCGAGTCGGCCATCTCGCGCAGCTGGGCCCAGCCGAGCCCGGGCGCGGCCGGCCCCTTCGCGGTGGAGCCCTCCCAGCGCATCTCACCGCCGACGTGGCCGCTGGCCAGGTAGACGGTGAACGGCAGGCCGCGCTCCTTGAGCAGCGGCCATGCCCGCTCGTACACGTCGGAGAAGCCGTCGTCGAAGGTGAGCACCGTGCTGGGGGTGCGGCGGCCGGCCGCCAGCCGGTCGGTCGCCTCGTCGATGGAGACCACCCGGCCGGGCGGCAGGTCGGCGAGCAGGTCGAGCTGGGCGGTGAAGTCGGCGGTGGCGACGTCGAGCTCGTCCGCGGTGCCGCCGCCGATCCGGTGGTAGATGAGGTACGTCGCGCCCTCGCCCGGCACGGAGCCGGTGGCGCGGGCCAGGCCGCGCTTGAGCGTGGTGCGGAATCCTCCGGCAGCCGCGGGCGCGGCGGTCGTCCCCATCGTTCTCCCCTCCGCGGCGCCCTCCCCGGCGCCGTCCGACCGGCCCCTGCCCGGCGGTGTCGCGGTCCGGGCGGGAACCACAGTAGGGGGAAGTGTGGGGCTGCTGCCCGAGAAATGTGAAAGAAGCGGGTAGGTGGGCCGAAAAGCGGCCCGTTCGGTCATTCCCGGGCCCTCTTCGGCCGGAATGGGGTGGCGTCGACCGGAAAGGCGCGGTGCGCCGGGACATTCCGTCCGGCATTCGGACGGTGCGGCTTTCGGAGCGCGAATTGCGCCCCGCGTCAGCCGACCCGGGCGGGCCCGCGCAGGACGGCCACCGCGACGCGCGCCAGCACCACCACACCGGCGGCGAGGCAGCCGGCCACGGCCATCGCCCAGGCCGGTCCACCGGTGTCCGGCACCAGTACGGCCACCAGGATGCCCACCGCGATGCAGGCCGCCCCGACCGCCGTGAGCAGCAGCTTGTGGCGCTCCAGCGCGCATCCGCTCCACATCCGCGCCCAGCGAGTCAGCGACTCGTGACGATCCGTGTGCACCATGTCCTCCACGCTACTCGAGCGCCCTGCCGCGGGCACACCGCCAGTCTCCACGAGTACGCCGGAACGGCGCCCGCGCACGCCGGAGAAATTTCGCCGAGGGCCGTACAACCATCCGTCGGACCCGATGGTCTCCATTACATTGAGCGATCCAGGAGCCGTCCGCGGCCGGGCAGGGAGTCCCCGGCGGCGGACCGGATCACACCGGGGGCGGAGCCGCCGCACCCGGGGTCGGAGGCCGGGCTCCGCCTGCCGACGGTACCGCCACGCCGCGCTGCGGCGACCGAGGGGGGAACCGCGTGCCGTACTCCGAGTCCACGACCGTCGGCGCTTCGACGAGCGTCGGCACCCCGTCGACCACGTCCGTCCTGCGCGATCCGGTGCACGCCCGCGGCCGGGGGCCGGTGCGGGACCGCGGCAGCTGGCTGCGCCTCACCCCGGCCCAGCCGCTCTTCCGGGCCCGGGCCGCCCAGCGGCTCGCCGTCCTCGCCTACCACGGGGTCACCGACCCGCGCTCCTTCGGCGCCCAGCTGGACCGGCTGCGCCGGCTCGCCAACCCCGTCTCGCTCACCGAGGTCGAGCGGGCCGTCACGGAGGGGCGTCCGCTGCCGCCGCGGTCCGTACTGATCACCTTCGACGACGCCGACCGCTCCGTCTTCACCCACGCCCTGCCGATGCTCGCCGCCCGCGGCATCCCCGCCGCCGCCTTCGTGATCGCCGAGCTGATCGGCACCGACCGCCCGTTCTGGTGGCACGAGGCCGCCTACCTCGCCCGGCACGGCGGCCGGGCCCGCCTGCTGCCCGGCGGGCCGCCCGGACGGCTGCTCGCCCGGCTGCGCGAACTGCCCGACCCGGACCGCCGCCGCTGCCTGCAGGAACTGCGGGTCAGCGCCGACCGGCGGCCGCCGCGGCAGGAGCAGCTGCGGCCCGATGACCTGCGGGCCCTGCGGGCCGCCGACGTCGCCATCGGCAACCACACCCTCGGACACCCCTCGCTCGGGCGCTGCGACGACTCGACCGTGCACACCGAGATCACCGCCGCCCACATGGCACTCACCCAGTGGCTCGGCGAGGCACCCACCGCCTTCGCCTACCCGGACGGGGGGTACGACCCGCGGGCGGACGCGGTACTGCGCCGCCTCGGCTACCGGCTCGGCTTCCTCTCCGACCACCGGCTCGGGCCCCGGCTGCCGGCCCACCCGCTGCGGATCAGCCGCCTGCAGGTGGACTCCACGACCGGGACGCGCCGCTTCGACACCATCCTGTCCGGCCTGGAGCCGGCGGTGCAGCGGCTGCGCGGCGCGGCGGTGTGACCTACGGCAGGGGCGCGCGGGGGCACCTCCACCACGCGTCCCCGCTCTCCTCCGTCAATCGCTGAGAAGCCGGGTGCGGAGGGCTGCGACGAGGGCCGGGTCGGCGTTCAGGCGGGTGGCGGCGTAGTCGGTGACGGAGCCGTAGCGGTCGGCCAGGCCGGCAAGGAAGCGGCGCATGATCCCCGCCGGGGCGCGGCCGTAGCCCGGCCAGACGAGGGTGAGGTCCGGGTGGCGGGCGTGCCATTCGGCGACCAGGCGGGCGGTGGCGTCCTCGGTGCGGGCGAAGTCGGTGAGGACGTCCTCCTCCGGGACGCCCAGCAGGGTCAGCACCAGGGCCGCCACGATGCCCGTCCGGTCCTTGCCCGAGTAGCAGTGGAAGACCAGCGGCGCGTCCGCCTCGGCGATCACCCGGAGCACCCGGGCCAGCTCGTCCGCACCGTCCTCGGCCACCTCGGCGTAGCGCTCGGCCAGGTAGACGCCCGGGTCGACCTCGGGGCCGAGTGCGGCCTGGTCGTACGGGCGGTGCTCGATCGACAGGTTGTGGAAGGTCAGCCCGGGGAGTTCCGGGACGCGGGCGGTCTGCGCGATCTCCCACGGGTAGCGCAGGTCGATCACCGTGCGGACGCCCAGGGCCTCGAAGCGGGCCAGGTCCGGGCCGTCCAGCTTGCCGAGCGAATCGGAGCGGAAGAGCAGTCCGGGCCGGAGGACGCGGCCGTCGGCCGTCCGATGGCCGCCGAGGTCGCGGAAGTTGCACAGCCGGTCGAACACGGTCGTGTCGGTCATGCCGTCACCCTACGAACCGGCCCGTCACCGCGGGCCGGAACGGGCGGATCCGCCGGTCAGCGGACGGGCACGCCGCGCGAGACCAGACGGCCCTCGGCGTAGCGGGCCGCGGCCTCGGCGAGCGCCGACGGGCGGCCGCTGTGCAGCACGGTCAGGGTGCCCCGGCCGGCGGGCAGGCCGCGGCCGTCGAGGCGGCGCAGGGCCTGGGCGGCCACCGCGTCCGCGGAGCCGTACAGCCGAAGGCCCGGGGCGGCGGTGCCGGCGAGGGCCGCCGTGATCTCGTCCCTGACCAGTTCGTAGTGGGTGCAGCCGAGGACGACCTCGGTGGTGCCCGCCGGGGTACGGCCCGCGGCGTCCGCGACGGCGGCCCCGACGGCGGCCCGGTCGCCGCGCTCCACGGCGTCGGCGAGGCCCGGGCAGGCGACCTCCGTGATGTCGGCGCCGCCGCCGAACTCGGCGATCAGCCCGCGCTGGTAGGCGCTGCCGGTGGTGGCCGGGGTGGCCCAGATCGCGACCCGGCCGCGGGCCGCCGCGGCCGGCTTGATCGCCGGGACGGTGCCGATCACCGGCAGCCCGGGCTCCAGCTCCGCCCGCAGCCGGGCGAGACCGTGCACGGAGGCGGTGTTGCAGGCGACGATCAGGGCGTGCGGTTCGAGCGCCGCCGCGGCTCGGGCACAGGCCAGGGCGTGCTCGGCGATGTCCTCCGGGGTGCGCGGCCCCCACGGCATGCCGTCGGGGTCGGAGGACAGCACCAGGTCCGCGTCGGGGCGCAGCGTACGCAGGGCGGCGGCGGCCGCGAGCAGTCCGAGTCCGGAGTCCACCAGTGCGATCTTCACGGGGCACGACTCTACCGAACCGCTCCGCACGGGAACCGCTGCGGACGGGCGGCGGTGCGGCAGACTGCCGGGGTGACCGTGCTGCTGTGGGTGTCCGCGGTGTCCCTGGCGACCTGGGTGTGGCTGGCCTGCTGCCACGGCCTGTTCTGGCGGACCGACCAGCGGCTGCCGCCGCGGCCCGCACCCCGCCGGTGGCCGTCGGTGGCGGTCGTCGTGCCCGCCCGGGACGAGGCCGCCGTGCTGCCGCACTCGCTGCCCGGCCTGCTCGCCCAGAAGTACCCCGGCGCCGCCCGGGTGATCCTCGTCGACGACCACAGCACGGACGGCACCGGGGCGCTCGCCGCCTGCCTCGGCGAGGACGGCGGGCTGCCGCTGGAGGTGACCTCCCCTCCCCCGCTGCCGGCCGGCTGGACGGGCAAGCTGTGGGCGCTGCGGCACGGCGTCGAACTCGCCGGGGACACCGACTTCCTGCTGCTCACCGACGCCGACATCGCGCACGGGCCCACGCTGCTCGCCGATCTCGTCGCGGCCGCCGAGGCGGGCGGCCTGGACCTGGTGTCGCAGATGGCCCGGCTGCGGGTGGAGACCCGCTGGGAGCGGCTGATCGTCCCGGCCTTCGTGTACTTCTTCGCCCAGCTGTACCCCTTCCGGTGGAGCAACCGGCCCGGGTCCCGCACCGCGGCGGCGGCGGGCGGCTGCACGCTGGTGCGGCGGGAGGCACTGGAACGGGCCGGCGGCGTCGCCGCGATCCGCGGGGCCGTCATCGACGACGTCAACCTCGCACGGGCGGTCAAACGGACCGGCGGGCGCACCTGGCTCGGGCTCGCTGAGCAGGTCGACAGCGTGCGGCCCTACCCGCGGCTGGCGGAACTGTGGCGGATGGTGTCGCGCAGCGCCTACGCGCAGCTGCGGTACTCGCCGGTTCTGCTGGCGGGGACGGTCCTGGGGCTGGCCCTGGTCTACCTGGTGCCGGTGGTGGCGGTGGCCGCGGGGCTGGCCGGCGGGTCGGCGGCGGTCACGGCGCTCGGCGGGGCCGCCTGGGCGGTCATGGCGGGGACCTTCGTGCCGATGGAGCGGTACTACGGGCGGCCGTGGCCGGAGGCACTGCTGCTGCCGTTCACCGCGGGCCTCTACCTGCTGATGACGGTGGACTCGGCGGTCCAGCACTGGCGCGGCCGAGGAGCGGCCTGGAAGGGCCGCACGTACGGCTAGGGGCCACGACGAACAGGAGCGACGGGATTCGGGGCACCAACAGGGGCGCGTGGGGAGGTGCCCCACGCGCCCCTGGGGTGACCCGTGCGTCAGGCGGAGAGGCGCTGGGCCTGCTCGGCGACGCGGCGGCCGAGGTGCTCGGCGGTGGCCAGGTCGGACTTGTGCATGGCGTCGGCGCCCTGGTCGCCGTTGGACTGGGCGGCGGCGCCCAGCCAGACGCCGAGGCGGTTGAGGTCGAACTCGGAGGCGGTGGACTTGTTCCAGCCGGGCAGCAGGCCGAGGTTGACCCACATCATGCTGTGCTGGGCGGCGAAGATGGAGAGCGACTGCAGGGCGTGCAGCTTGTCGCCGCTCTTGGCACCGGAGTTGACGAAGCCGGCGGCCAGCTTGTCCTTCCACTGCTGCTGCATCCAGCGGCCGCTCGTCTTCTCGACGAAGGTGCGGAAGGCGGCGGAGACGTCGCCCAGGTAGGTCGGCGAGCCGAAGATGATGGCGTCGGCGGCGTCCAGCTGGGCCCACTGCTCGTCGGTGATCTGGTCGACGGCGATCAGGTGGACGGTGGTGCCGGCGACCTCCTCCGCGCCCTGGCGGACGAACTCGGCCTGCCGGGCGGTGTGGCCGTAGCCGCTGTGGTAGGCGATGGCGACGCTGATCTCGCGTGACATGCTGTCAGATCCCTTGGATAGACGGAGTGCAGAGCGGTCGTCGCGCGCTGCGCCCGCGAACGACCCGACGATGTGATGCTCGCAGCTGCGGCGACACCGCGACAACGCCGATCGACGGGTTCGATCACTGGGAATGACCGGACGGCCGCCGAGTGTTGCCGTGCGGACCGGGCGGGGCCGGCCCTCAGCGCCCGAGCAGGCGCAGGGCGGCGGGCTTGGCGAACTCGTACCTGGTCATCTGTTCGAGGTCGCGGAGCCAGCGGGCGGGGCCGGGCGGGGCGGCGAGCACCTCGAGGTAGAGCTGCTCGAAGGCGCCGGCGACGCTCTCCAGGGAGAACCGGCCGACCACCCAGTCCCGTCCCCAGCGGCCGAGTTCGGTGCGGCGGCCGGGGTCGTTCAGCAGGCCGCGGAGCTGTTCGGCGAGCGGGCCCGGGTCGCGGCTGCCGTCGCCGAAGCCGTACATGCAGCGGGAGGCGTGCGGTTCGACGAGCGGGCCGGGTTCGTGGACGGCGGTGTAGCCGGCCGCGCCGTGGACGACGACGGGCTTGGCGAAGGCGAGGCCGCGCAGGGCGGAGCCGCCCATGCCGAGGACGACGTCGGCGGCGTCGTAGGCGGGCCGGGGGTCGGCCATCTGGCCGGGGACGAGGACGGCTTCGCGGCCGAGGGCGGCGTTCGCCTCGGCGGCGCGGGCGCGCAGCCTTTCGTGGCTGGGGCCGGTGCCGACGATCGCGAGGCGGATCCGGGGGTCGTCGAGGGCACGGACGGCGTCGACGGTGAGTTCGGCGCCGGCGTCCTTCTCCAGGTCGGGGACCAGGCGGGTGACGATGGCGAGCAGCAGTTCCTCGTCGTCGATGCCGAGTCCGCGGCGCCAGGCGGTGCCGTCGGCCGTGCCGGGGGCGTCCGTCCCGGTGTTGACGGGCGGTTCGACGAGCCGGACGTCGCGGTGGCCGAAGGCCCGGCCGTCGCCCATCAGGGCGCCGAGGCCGAGCACCAGCGGCTGGTGGCGGGGCAGGCCGCGCAGCATCCGGATGCCGTAGAAGGTGGTGACGACGGGGAGGCGGCCGAGCCGGCCGGGGCCGAAGTAGGCGTTGCGGGCGGCCCGGACCTCCCAGGCGTGGATCAGTTCGCTGCCGTGGTCGAGGGCCAGTCTCTGCATCCGGCGGCGGACTTCGCCGTGCGGGGTGTCCGGGTCGCCGGCCACCGTGATGTCCAGGCCGTGGCCGGCGGCGACGTCGACCAGTGGTGCGTCGCCGGCCACGCCCTGGGCGAAGAGCACCGGGTCGTGGCCGCGGTCGCGCAGGGTGCGGGCGATGTCGACGGCGTTCAGCTGTGCCCCGCCGAGGGCCAGGTTGTTGAGGTGCACGAGCACCCGGACGGGTCTCACCGCGGTCACTCCTCCCAGTGGTGCGGCACGAAGACCGGCGCGGCCAGCACCACGGCGCGCGGCGGGGTGTCCAGCACGGGGCCGAACACGTCGAACTGTCCGACGGAGTGCCAGCTCATCAGGGTGCCGCCGTCGGTCTTGCCGATGGAGTAGACGCCCGCCCAGAGGGTGTAGCGGCCGCGGGGCAGCGGGAGGCGGGGGATGACGCAGGCGACGTGGTGGTCGTCGCCGGTGAGCCGGATCTCGTGGCTGATCTGGAAGATCGGGCTGGAGGTGCCCTCGCTGACGCCGAGGTGCAGAGTGGCGTCGCCCCGGTAGTCGCCGCCGAGGGTGAGTTCGACCGTCATCGGCTCGTCGGTGGTGAGGTTCTCCCGGTCCTCGCCGGTCATCTCGTACTTGAGGAGCTGGAGCGGTTCGCCGGTGCGGGCGGAGGCCTCGGACTGGGCCTCGATGGAGTCGCGGTAGCCGGCCAGGGCGTCCTTGATCCCGGCGTCGACCCGGACGGTGCCCTGCTCCAGCCAGACGCCGCGGCGGCAGATGGACTGCACGGCGGGCAGGTCGTGGGAGACGAAGACGATGGTGGTGCCCTGTTCGGCGACCTCGCGCATCCGGTCGAGGCAGCGCTGCTGGAAGACCGCGTCGCCGACGGCGAGCACCTCGTCGACCAGCAGGACGTGCGGCTCCAGGTAGGCGGCGACGGCGAAGCCGAGCCGCATCTGCATGCCGGAGGAGTAGAACTTGACCTGCCGGTCGATGGCGCCGCCGAGCCGGGCGAACTCGACGATGTCGTCGAAGCGGCCGGCGACCTCGCGGCGCTTGAGGCCGAGCAGCGCGCCGAAGAGGTAGACGTTCTCCCGGCCGGTGAGGTCGGGGTGGATACCGGCCCGGATCTCGATCAGTGCGCCGATCCGGCCGCGGACGTCGATGATCCCGCCGTACGGGTACATCACCCGGGTCAGCATCTTCAGCAGGGTGGACTTGCCGGAGCCGTTGGAGCCGATCAGGCCGACGGACTCGCCGGGTTCGATGTGCAGGTTGATGTCGCGCAGCGCCCAGCGCCAGTCCTCGCCACGGCCGCCGCGCAGCCGGCGGGCCATGGACTCGACCTTGTCGCGCAGCAGCATCCGCTGCTGGTCGGCCTTGAAGCGCTTCCACACGTGCTCGGTGCGGATGGTGCCCAGCTCCAGCTCACGCGACATCGGCGATCCCCGTTTCCAGCTTCTTGAAGAACAGGTAGCCGCCGACCAGGAAGACCAGCGAGGAGACCGCGGCGATGGCGGTGAGGCCGGCGTCGGGGGCCTGGCCGTGGAGCAGGGCACGGCGGTAGCCCTCGATGACGGCGCCGAGCGGGTTGATGCCGCAGTAGATCTCCTGCAGCCGGACGGGGATCCTGGCCAGCGGGTAGGCGACCGGGGTGGCGAAGACGCCCATCTGCGTGATGATCGGCAGCAGGTGGCGGACGTCGCGCAGGTAGACCACGGCGACGGAGAGGATCAGCGCCACGCCGTAGGTGAAGGCGAACTGGATCGCCAGCAGCGGCAGCACCCACAGGGCGGTCGCGGCCGGGGCCGTCCAGGTGGCGAGGAAGAGCAGACCGAGGACGCCGATGCCGATCAGCATGTCGACAGAGGCGACCAGCATGGTGGCGAGCGGGAAGACCTCGCGCGGGCAGTACACCTTGTTGAGCAGGCTGAGGTTGTTGGCGAGGCTCAGCGCGCCCTGGTTCATGGTGTTGCTGAAGAACTGCCAGACGATCAGGCCGACATAGGCGAACAGCGGGTAGGACACCCCGCCGGTGTCGATCTTCACGGCGCGGTGGAAGACCAGGGTGAAGATGGCGCAGAGCGCGAGCGGGGTGAGCACGGCCCAGGCGAAGCCGAGGACGGCCTGCTTGTAGCGGGCCCGCAGGTCGCGTTCGGCGAGGGCGCGGACGAGTTCGCGGGCGGCCCAGAGTTCGCGGGCGGTCTGCGCCGGGCGCAGCCGCCGTTTGAACAGCAGCTCCGGCGGCGGTCCTTCGGGCACGGAGGTTTCGGCCGCCGGCTCCGTTCCACGCCCGTCGACGACCTGCGCGCTGTGTCCCCCCACGGGCCCCCGCCCTCTCGCATGTGGCTGCCGGTGGGCCGCAGCTCAGGAGGTGCGGCCCGGGCGTCCCACTCTGGCACAAGGTGTGCACGCCAGGGGCTGGTTCGGTGAAGGTGGGCCGGTGGACGAAGGGCGGCGGGAGGCGGGGAGGGCGGGGACGGCTCAGCGGTGTTCGACGAGGGTGTCCATGGCGTCCGGCATCCGCTCGACGCCGCCGGCGCCGGTGGGCGAGGTACGGCCGGTGCCGACCAGGACGGTGGGGACCTCGGTGATGTGGTTGCGGGCCATCTGCTCGGGGGCGTCGGCGACCAGCCGGTCGACCTCCGCGGAGCGCCAGGCGGCCCGGAAGGCCGCGGTGTCGAGACCCTGGGTGAGCGCCCAGGCGGCGGCGCCGGACTCGGTGGTGAGGTCGGCGTGCCGCTCGCGGACGGCCCGGAAGACCTCGGCCTGCAGCCGGTCGACGGCGCCGAGCCGCTCCAGCGTGTAGTAGAGCCGGGCGTGGCCGAGCTGGCGCTGCTCGTCGGGGCCGCCGCGCCAGACGGCGGGGACGCGGCGCAGCACCACGTCGTCGCGGTGCCGGGCGGCCCAGCTCTCCAGCGGCTGCTCGAACTGGGCGCAGTGCTTGCAGCCGTACCAGAAGAACTCGACGGCCTCCTGGCGCTGGGCGGCGGTGCGCTGCGGGTGGCCGGGGTGCAGGGCGTGCGCGCCCTCGCGCGGGGTGTCCGGGGCGGCGGCCCCGGCGGTGCCAGGGGCGATCGCGGCGGTGGCGGCGAGCAGGGCGGTGGCGGTGCGCAGCAGCTTCACGGACGCCAGCCTGGCAGTGACGGAGTGTCAGGTGCCAGCGGACGGCGGGCCGGTGCGGGTGGATTCGCCCGATCGGCCGATCGGTCGGCCGCATGGCCGACCGATCGGACGCGGCCGGTCAGGCCTCGGGGGCGTGCTCGGGCTTGGTCAGGGCGGCGCGGTCGGGTGCGGCGGCCGGCCGGGGCAGCACGGGCGGGTCGGCGGGCTCCTCCGCGGGGGCCTCGACGGCGGCGGCCGGGGCGGGCGCGGTTGCGGTGGGGGCCGGGGCGGTTGCGGCGGCGGCCTTGGCGGCGCCGGCGTCGAAGAAGCGCAGCAGCTCGACCGGGAAGGGCAGCACCAGGGTGGAGTTCTTCTCGGCGGCGACCTCGACGACGGTCTGCAGCAGGCGCAGTTGCAGGGCGGCCGGGGTGGCGTCCATGACGCTCGCGGCCTCGGCGAGCTTGGCGGCGGCCTGGAACTCGCCGTCGGCGGTGATGATGCGGGCGCGGCGCTCGCGGTCGGCCTCGGCCTGGCGGGCCATCGAGCGCTTCATCGAGTCGGGCAGCGCGACGTCCTTGATCTCGACCCGGTCGATGTGCACGCCCCAGCCGACGGCGGGGCTCTCCAGCAGGAGTTCGAGGCCGCGGTGGAGGTTCTCCCGGCCGGAGAGCAGGTCGTCGAGCTCGCTCTTGCCGATGATCGAGCGCAGCGAGGTCTGGGCGACCTGGGACATCGCGAACATGTAGTTCTGCACGTCGACGGTGGCCCGGATCGGCTCGATCACCCGGAAGTAGACGACGGCGTCGACCCGGACGGAGACGTTGTCCCGGGTGATGCCCTCCTGGGCGGGCACCGGCATGGTGATGACCTGGACGTTGACCTTGCGCATCCGGTCGACCAGCGGGATCAGCAGGGTCGGGCCGGGGCCGCGGACCTGCCCGCGGACCTGGCCGAGCCGGAACACCACGCCGCGCTCGTACTGCTGGACGATGCGGACCCCGGTGAGCAGCCAGAGCAGGCCGAGTCCGACGATGATCGCGAGTACTGCCATCGCGCACCTTCCCCCGTCGCGGCGCAGCCGGGCCGGGTCCGGGGTGGCCCTGTCGCGCGGGTGCGAGCCGCGCAGGCCAGTATGCGCGCACGGGTGGGCGGTTCGCAGGCCGGGGGGCGGATCCGGCGGTGCGTCAGTTCCGGAGGCGGCGCCGGGCGGTCCCGGCGAGGAGTTGCTGCCAGGCGTCGGTGACGACGGCGAGGTCGAACCGGTCGAGGGCGTGCCGGCGGGCGGCGGCGCCGAGTGCGCCGTGGGCGTCGGCGAGCAGTCTGTCGACGGCGCCGGCGAGGGCGGTGGCGTCGCCGGGCGGGACGAGGGTGCCGGTGATGCCGTCGAGGACGATGTCGCGGACCCAGCCGACGTCGGTGGCGACGGCGGGCAGGCCGGCGAGGGCGGCCTCGACCAGGACGCCGGGCACGCCCTCGCTGTCGCTGGTGAGCAGCAGGGCGTCGGCGGCCCGGTAGAGCGGGGCGGGGTCGGCGAGGGTGCCGAGGAAGCGGGCCCGGCCGGTGGTGTCGCGGGCGGCGGTGGCGGCGCGCAGCGGGCCGTCGCCGGCGAGTGCGAGGTGGACGCCGGGCAGCAGGGCGAGCGCGTCGATCGCCAGGTCGGGGCGCTTCTCGGCGGCGAGGGCGCCGACCCAGGCGAGCAGCGGGCCGTCGGCGGGCAGGCCGAGGGCGGCGCGGGCGGCCTGCCGGTCGGCCTCGTCGGCGGCGGGCGGGTAGCGGTCGGCGGAGCGGCCGTTGGGGATGGTGCGGACGGTGCGGGCGGGCAGCCGGTAGTGGTCGAGCAGGACATCGCGGGCGCCGTCGGAGATGGCGGCGACGGCGGCGGCGCGGCGCAGCAGCAGGCCGGTGCGCAGCCGGCGGGCCGGGGAGGCCGTCCAGTGCCGGGGGTCGCCGATGTTGACGTAGACGAAGGGGGTGCGGCTGCCGAGCAGGGCGGCGGCGCAGGCGGGCAGGGTGGAGGAGCCGTGTGCGACGACGACGTCGGCGCGGCGGGCGGCGGCGCGCAGGGCCCGCAGGGTGGCCGGGTGGTAGCGGGTCGGGCCGAGCGGGCGGGCGTCCTCGGTACCGGGGGCGTCGGGGTGGGGCTGGAGGGAGCGGAGCTCGGAGCGGTGGCCGCGGCGGAGGAGTTCGGCGTGCAGGTCGCGGGCGAGGTTCTGGGCTCCGCGCCGCCGCGGGTCGGTGACCAGGTGCAGGACGGCGGGGTGCGCGGGCTCGGCGGCTGGCATGTGCCGACCCTGGCACAGCGCCGCGGCCGTGCGCAGCCGGTTGGCGGGATCGGGCGGGCGCCGCGGTGGGGTGCGCGCGGCCGGGCCCCGCGGGCCCCTCCTGGCGGAATTCCTGGCGGAGCCGGGCCGGGGCTGGGATGCTGAGCGCCAGTCAGGGCGCGGAACGGACGGGAGACCGGTCGCGCCGGGGTTCCCGGGGGGTCGCTGCTGTGCATGTGCTCTATGTGATCGACAGCCTGCACCGGATCGGCGGTGCCGAGCAGGGGCTGGCGGCGATGGCCCCGCACCTGGTGCGGTCGGGGGTACGGCTGGACGTCGCGTACCTCAAGGAGTCCCCGGACGGCTTCCAGCCGGAGCTGGTGGCGGCGGGCGCGCGGGTGTTCGGAGTGCACGGCTCGGGCCGGGCCGGGCGGGCGGCCGCGCTGCGCCGGCTGGTCCGCGAGCACCGGCCGGACCTGGTGCACACCACGCTGTACGAGTCGGACGTGCTGGGCCGGGCGGCGGCGCTGGCGGCGGGCACGCCGGTGGTGTCGAGCCTGGTCAACTCCTCGTACGGGCCGGAGCACGTGCACGCACGCGGACTGTCGCCGTGGAAGGTGCGGGCGGCGCAGGCGGTGGACGCGGCGACCGCCCAGGGCACCCGGCGGTTCCACGCGCTGACCCGGCACGTCGCCTCGTCGATGGCGCGACGGCTGCGGATCTCCCCGGACCGGATCGACGTGGTGCCGCGCGGCCGCGACCCGCAGCTGCTGGGCTCGGTGACGCCGGAGCGGCGGGCCGCGGTGCGGGCCGCGCTGGGGCTGTCGCAGGACACCCCGGTGGTGCTGGCGGCGGCCCGGCAGCAGTACCAGAAGGGGCTGGACGTGCTGGTGGAGGCGTTCGCCGGGGTGCGCCGGCAGCTGCCGGAGGCGGTGCTGCTGCTGGCGGGAAGCCCGGGCGCCGAGACGGCGCGGCTGGAGGAGCTGGCGGCCCGGGCGGGGCAGGTGCGCTTCCTCGGCCCGCGCGGCGACGTGTACGACCTGATGGCGGCCTCCGACGCGTTCGCGGTGCCCTCCCGCTGGGAGGGGCTGGGCAGTGCGGCGATGGAGGCGATGGGCGTCGGGGTGCCGCTGGTGTGCGCGGACGTGCCGGCGCTGCGGGAGACCGTCGGCTCGCAGGACTACGCGCTGCTGGTGCCGCCGGAGCGGCCGGCCGAGCTGGCGGCGGCGCTGGTCTCGGCGCTGGACGACCGGGCGGCGGCCCGGGTGCGGGTGAAGGCCGCGCGGGCGCGGTTCCTGACGTCCTTCACGCTGGTGCAGGTCTGCGGGCAGATGGTCGGCTTCTACGAGCGCTCGCTGCGCCGGGTGCCGGCCGGCCGGTGAGTCAGGGCGCGTCCTGGGCGAACCCGCCTGCCGCGCCTCGGAGTTGACATGCCACGGAAAGCGGACAAAGCCTCCGGAACCGGTGCAGGCCGCGCGGGAGGGCCGAAAAGCGCCTGCCGAGAATCGCCAAAGCGCTTGCGCCGCAGGTCCGGGAGGGCAAGCATCGCAGGGGGAAGCGGGCAGCCGGGGGGTACGGCGATCCGTGCGAGGCATCCGGGCCGGGGCGGCCGGGTGGGCGACGCCGTCTGGGGGCCTGATGTCACAGCGAGTGCCACGATGCGCCGTCCTGCCGGGCGGCGCCCGCCGTCCGGCCGCGTTACCGGCCGCCACCTGACCGCGTCCGCTCCCGGCCCACAGCCGGGGCCGCCAGACCCAGCCCTGCCGCACCCGACGGCACCGGGTCCCGCCGAGTGGGCGGGCCGTCCCGGTTCGCCCGGTGCCCGCACCACGATCGCGAGGGGAACCAACCGGTGGAACCGGCAAACCACTTCACCGTCCTGCGGCGTTACTGGCGGCTGCTCGTCGGCTGCACCCTCGCCGCGCTGATCATCGGCTTCCTGCTGACGCCGGCGGGCGACGCCGTGGACGACGGCAAGTGGCAGTGCAAGGTGGCGATCACCCCGGTGGCCGGCGCCGGCGAGTCCGTCCGGGCCGACCAGGTGCTCAGCTACGCGCAGGGCTCCGACGTGACGACGACCGCCGCGAAGAAGCTCCGCGTCACGGACGTGGCCGCGCTCGCCGCCCGGCGCACCGTCGCGGCCGCCTCCACCCAGATGCTGGTCTTCACCACCACCGGCCCCACCCAGCAGTCCTGCACCGACCTCGCGGCGGCACTGTCCGAGGCGACGATCAACGGCTACGGCCAGGAGTCGAAGAAGAGCGCCGACGAGTCGATCAAGCGCCTCCAGGCGCAGGCCGACAGCCAGCAGGAGCAGGTCAACAACCTGCAGCACGCCTTCACCAAGGCCGGCGCGGCCGACCAGCCGAAGCTGCAGCCGCAGCTGACGGCGGCCCTCAACGCACTGACCAAGACCCTCACCGACATCAGCACCCTGCAGAACTACAGCCAGACCGACGCCATCCAGCAGTGGGGCAGCATCGACGCCAAGGAGGCCGGCGGCAGCCTGCTCAGCTCGCCCAGCCGCGGTGTCCGGCTGACCCTGGCGGTGGCGCTCGGCCTCGCGCTCGGCGTCGTCGCCGCGGTGATGCTCAGCCGGATGGACACCCGGCTGCGCAGCCGCAACACCACCGAGGAGGCGTTCAACCTGCCGGTGATCGGAGAGATCCCGCAGCTCGGCCGGCGGCTGCGCCGGCTGCGCGAGCCGCTGGTGGTGGCCCGCCCGTCCGACCCGGCGGCGGAGGCCTTCCGCTCGCTGCGCTCCACCCTGCTGCTCACCGGTCCCGAGTCGCTCTCCGGCCGGACGGGCCCCGAGCGGACCGACCCGGCCGCCCGGGCCCGCACCGGCCCGGCGCCGGTGATCCTGGTGATGTCCGGGCGCAGCGGCGACGGCCGCACCACCACGGTGGCGAACCTGGCCGCGGCGCTCGCCGAGACCGGCCGGACGGTGCTGGTACTCGACTGCGACTTCCGGCACCCGCAGACCCACCTGCACTTCGGCATCGGCGACGGCCCCGGCATGGCCGAACTCCTCAGCGGAGAGCGGCTGTCCGCGCTGGACGACCTGATCCGGGAGACCGGGACGGAAGGGGTCCGCCTGATCACCGGCGGCAACACCACCGCCTACCCGGCGGCGCTGGTGCTGCGGGCCGGCGAGGTGCTGCGCCGGGCCCGGCAGCACGCCGACGTGGTGCTGATCGACACCTCGCCGCTGCTGCACGCCAACGACGCCTACGACCTGGTGCAGCACGCCGACGCGGTGCTGGTGACGGCGCTGGCCGGCAATGTGACGCCGGAGCAGGCCGACCGGGTCTCCGAGCTGCTGGCACGCACCGGCGTCCCGGTGGCCGGTGTCGCGCTGCTCGGCACGATCGGCCCGTCCGGCCGCCGGCTTAAGCGGGACGGACTGCGCACCGGCGCGCTGCTGGTCGGCCGCACCTCCTCCGCCGCGCGGCCCGAGGAGGGCCGGCCCTCCCCCGCGCCGGCCCGCGAGAAGGCCGCCCGGCCGGAGCCCGCGGAGCACGGCTCGGCGCCGGCCGCGGTGGCCGAGGAGCACCACCGGGCGGCGCCGAGCTGGGCCCGCCGCCCGGGCTCCGAGTCGGTCGTCGAGACCACCCTGCAGCTGCGCGAAATCGAGGAGCGGTGAGCGGCCGCCGGCGGGTTCTCTGGCTCGCCAAGGGCCTCGGCCGGGGCGGCGCCGAGCAGTTGCTGCTGAACTGCGCCCGGCACGCCGACGCCGGGCGGTACGAGATCGAGGTCGCGTACGTGCTGCCGTACAAGGACGCGCTCGTCCCGGCGCTGGAGGCGGCCGGCGTGCGGGTGCACTGCCTGGGCGGTGCACCGGGCGTGCTGTGGCCGCTGCGGCTGCGCCGGCTGCTCGCCGAGCGCCGCTACGACCTGGTGCACTCGCACATGCCGATCCCCGCGGTGGCGGCCCGGCTGGTCGCGTTCGGCCGGCGGGCGCCGCGGCTGGTGCACACCGAGCACAACGTCTGGGAGCGGTACCGGACGCCCACCCGCTGGGCGAACGCGCTGACCTACCGGCGCAACGACGCGGTGGTGGCGGTCTCGCACGCGGTGGCGGCCACCGTCGCCCGGCGCCGTCCGGAGGAGGGCTGGCTCACCGTGGTGCACCACGGGCCGGACCTCGCGGGCGCGCCCGAGGGGCCGGCCGCCCGGGCCGCCGCCCGCGCCGAACTCGGCCTGCCGCAGGACGCGCCGGTCATCGGCACGGTCGGCAACCTGACGGCCAAGAAGGACCAGGCCACCCTGCTCGACGCGTTCGCCCTGCTGCGCCGCGAGCACCCGTCGGCGGCGCTGGTGCTGATCGGCGCCGGGCCGCTGGAGGCCGAGCTGCGCGCCCGGGCGGGCGAGGGCGTGGTCTTCGCGGGTTCCCGGCCGGACGTGCCCGCGCTGCTGCCCGCGCTGGACGTGTTCACCCTGAGCTCCCGCCAGGAGGGCCTGCCGGTCGCCCTGATGGAGGCGATGACCGGCGGACTGCCCTCGGTGGTGACCCGGGTCGGCGGCATGCCGGAGGTGCTGGACGACGGCGAACAGGGCCTGCTGGTGCCGCCCGGTGACCCGGCCGCGCTGGCGGCCGCGCTCGGCCGGCTGACCGCGGACGAGGGGCTGCGCGAGCGCCTCGGCAAGGCCGCCCGGGAGCGGTCCCGGAGCTTCGACACGGCCGGGGCGCAGCGCGCGATCGAGCAGGTGTACGCCCGGGTGCTGGCCCGCTGACCGGCGCGGCCGGCGGAGACCGGGCGAGCGAGACGACATGGAGCCGAAGACCCAGATGACCGAGTCAAGCGCCGGGCTGACGTACCGTCCGCTGACGGACGCCGACACGCCCGCCGTGCTGGACCTGCTGACCGCCTCGCTGGCGGGCGGCCCGACCGGCACCCGCAGTGCCGAGTTCTTCGAGTGGAAGCACCGGCGGAACCCGTTCGGTGCGAGCCCGGGGCTGGTCGCCGAGAGCGCGGGCGGCCGGCTCGCCGGGGTGCGGCTGTTCCTGCGCTGGCAGTGGCAGGCGGGCGGGCGCGCGGTGCCCGCCGTCCGCCCGGTGGACACCGCCACCCATCCGGAGTTCCAGGGCCGGGGGATCTTCCGCGATCTGACGCTGCGGCTGCTGGAGGAGGTCGCCGGCGACGCCGAGCTGGTCTTCAACACGCCCAACGGCAACAGCCTGCCGGGCTATCTGAAGATGGGCTGGCGGGAGCTGGGCCGGGTGCCGATCGCCGTCCGGGTGGCCCGGCCGGCCGCGTTCGCCCGCGGTGCGCGGGCGGCGCTCGCCCGGCGCGGGGGCGGTGCGGCCGGACCGCCGCGCTGCACGCTGCCGACGGCCGCCGAGTGGTTCGCCGGGCCGCGCACCGGCCTGGAGGAGCTGCTGCGCGAGCGGGCCGCCGCGGACGTCACCGACACCCGGCTGGCGGTCCGCCGCACCCCGGAGTTCCTGCGCTGGCGGTACGGGGAAGCCCCGGGCCTGGACTACCGGGTGATCACCTGCCGGCGCGGCGGCGACCTCGCCGGGGTGGCCTTCGGGCGGCCGCGCCGGCGCGGGCCGCTGGCCGAGTTCACGCTCGCCGACGTGATCGTCCGACCGGGCGACCGGGGCAGCGCCGCCCGGCTGCTCAAGGAGGCCGCGAGGGCGGGCTGCGACCATGTCGCGGGCCATCTCGCGGCGGGTACCGAGGCCGCCGCGGCCGCCCGCCGCGGCGGCTACCTGACGGCGCCGCGCACCGGCATGGTGCTGGCCGCCCGGAGCCCGTCCGGGCCGCTCGCGGCGGGGAGCACCCCGGCCGAGTGGCGGTTCAACCTGGGCGACCTGGAGGTCTTCTGATGGCCGCTCCGGCGGTCGCGGCGGCCCGCCCGGCGGTGGCCGCGCTGGCCCGACGGGTGCCCTGGCCGTCCACTGTGGCGGCCGCGCTGGTGATCGGCTACGTGACGCTGTTCGTGCTGGCCATGGTGCACACCGGGTACGACACCTGGGGGGCGCTGCTGGTGCTGCCCGCGCTGATGGCGATCGGCACGCCGATCCTGGCGCGGGTGGCCGCCGCCAACCCGGAGAAGGACGTCTTCCGGCTGCTGATGCTGGCGATGGCACTGAAGCTGCTGTGCGCCTTCCCCCGGTACCTGATGGCCTTCGTGCTGTACGGCGGCGCGGCCGACGCCAAGATGTACCACCAGCGGGGCAGCGAGCTGGCGCTGTTCCTCGACACCCACAGCCCGCTCTCCGGGACCTTCCACTACGACCTGGGGATGAAGGTCGCGGGCACCGGCTTCATCATCATCGTCACCGGCGTGGTCTACGCGATCACCGGCCCGTCGCTGGTCGGCGGGTTCCTGGTGTTCTCCTGGCTCGGTTTCTGGGGCCTGCTGCTGTTCTGGCGGGCCCTGCAGATCGCCTTCCCGGAGGCGGACTCGCGGCGGTACGCGAAGCTGGTGTTCTTCCTGCCCTCGCTGCTGTTCTGGCCGTCCAGCATCGGCAAGGACGCCTGGATGATGTTCTGCCTGGGCCTGACCACCTACGGGGTGGCACGGCTGCTGGACCGCCGGTTCGGCGCGTTCCTCTGCATCGCGCTGGGCTCGCTGGGCACCGCGATGGTCCGCCCGCACGTCACCGTGCTGGCCGGCGCGGGCCTGACGGTGGCGTACGTGCTGCGCCGCCGGCCGCAGCAGGTCAGCGCGCTGGGGCCGCTGCGAACCATCCTCACCGTGGTGGTGCTCGGCGTGATGGTGATGCTGATGCTGCAACAGGTGTCGACGTTCTTCGGCACGAACGGCACCGGCGGGGACAGCGTCAACCAGGTGCTGTCGGAGACCTCGCGGCGCACCTCGCAGGGCGGGTCGGTGATCAACCAGGCGGCGGACGACGAGTCGCCGCAGTTCAGCCTGAATCCGGCGGGGCTGCCGGTGGCGGTGGTCAGCGTGCTGTTCCGGCCGTTCCCCTTCGAGGCGTCGAACGTCCAGAACCTGGTGCAGTCGGTGGAGTGCTTCGCGCTGCTGGTGGTGTTCATCCGCAGCTGGCCGCGGCTGAGCCGGGTGCCGCGGTGGTTCCTGCGGCGCTCGTACATCGCCTTCGCGATCGTCTACACCCTGCTGTTCTGCTGGGCCTTCTCGACCATCAACAACATGGGCATCCTGTCGCGCGAGCGCGTGCAGGTGCTGCCGCTGGCGCTGGTGCTGCTCGCCGTGCCGCGGCCCGACGGTGACCGGCCGAAGGCGCGGACGCACTCGCGCCCGCCGCTGTGGCGGGTCCAGCCCGGGCAGTGGGGCGGCCGGCCCGAACCGCCGCCCGGCACCGCGGCGCTGCCCGGAACCACGCCACAGGACCACCCGGCGCACCACGCACCGGACCACCGTGCGAACGACCCGGCGGACCGCCGGGGGCCGCGCACCGCCGCGGTGCCCGGCACCGCGCACAGATCCGGCACCGCGCACAGACCCGGCACCGACTCGACCCAGGGGGGATCGACCCGACCATGACGACCACCGATCTCGACACGCCCGCCGCGCTCGGCGGCACCCCGGCCTTTCCCGACGGACTGCCGCTGACCCGGGTCCGGGTGCCGCAGAGCGAGGAGGCGCTCGCCCGGATCGCCGCGGTGCTGGAGAGCGGGCAGCTCACCAACGGCCGGACGGTCGCCGAACTCGAGGAGCGCGCCGCCGACCTGCTCGCGGTGCCGCACGTGGTGGCGGTCTCCAACTGCACGGCCGGCCTGATGCTGGTGCTGCAGGCGGCCGGGGTGGGCGGCGGGCGGCCGGTGCTCATGCCCGGCTTCACCTTCTCCGCCACCGCGCACGCCGCGCACTGGGCCGGCGGCACCCCGCTGTTCGCCGAGGCCCGCGAGCAGGACATCACCCTGGACCCGGAGGACGCCGAGGCCCGGCTCAAGGCCGCCGACCGGCCGGCCGCGCTGATGGCCACCCATGTCTACGGCACGCCCTGCCAGGTGGAGCGGCTGCAGCAGGTCGCGGACGCCGCCGGGGTGCCGCTGGTGTACGACGCCGCGCACGGCTTCGGCAGCGCCCGCGGCGGAGTGCCGATCGGCGGGTTCGGTCTCGCCGAGGTGTTCTCGATGAGCCCGACCAAGGTCGCGGTGGCCGGCGAGGGCGGCCTGGTCGCCACCCGGGACGCCGCGCTCGCCGCGACCCTGCGCACCGCCCGCGACTACGGCAACCCGGGCGACTACGACACGCTCTTCCCGGGCCTGAACGCGCGGATGAGCGAGCTGCACGCGGCGGTCGGCCTGGCCTCGCTGTCCGGCCTGCCGGAGCGGGTGGCGCACCGCGGCGCGCTGGTCGCCGCGTTCGCCGCGGTGGTGGCCGGGCTGCCGGGCCTGCGGCTCGCCCTGCCGGAGCCGGGCGACACCTCGACCTTCAAGGACCTGACGCTGATCGTGGACGAGGAGGAGTCCGGCCTCTCCGCGGCGGAGCTCGGCCGGGCGCTGAAGGCCGAGGGCGTCGACACCCGGCGGTACTTCTTCCCGCCGGTGCAGCGCCAGCGGGCCTACGCGCACCTGGGGCAGGCCGAGGCGCTGCCGCTGACCGACCGGCTGGCGGACTCGGTGCTGACCGTGCCGCTCTGGTCGCACATGGACGCGGCGGCGGTGCGCCGGGTGGCCGGGGCCGTGGTCAAGGTGCAGCCGCACGCCGAGCGGCTGCGGGCCGCCGGGATCTGAGGACCGGTCGGATGCCGCGGCGGGCCGGTGGGCCCGCTGCGGTACGACGACTGGGCAGAACGGGTGACGGCGGTTGGACCGGGGCGTCCCGGCCTCGGCAGGATGGCCGGCGGGCCCGAAGGGCCCGGCCGGGCCGGGCGGGCGCGGCCCGACGCGTGTTCGAGGAGTCACCCGGTGTTCAAGGGATTCCGCAGCTTCCTGCTGCGCGGCAACGTCGTCGACCTGGCGGTCGGCATCGTCATCGGAGCGGCCTTCACCGCCGTGGTGACGGGGTTCGTGACGGCGTTCCTGACCCCGCTGATCGGTATCGCCAGCGGTGCGGTCGGCGACTTCAGCAAGGAGGCCTTCACCGTCGCGGGCACGGTCTTCCCGTACGGGGCGTTCCTGAACGCGCTGATCAGCTTCGTGCTGATCGCCGCGGTCATCTACTTCGCCGTGGTGGTGCCGGTCGGGCGCCTGCAAACGCGGTTCGAGCCGCGCAGGAACGTGCCGGTGGCGAAGACCGAGTGCCCGGACTGCCTGAGCACCGTCCCGGCCGCGGCCGTCCGCTGCGCGCACTGCACCTCGGAGCTGGCCGGCCGTCCGGGCTTCCCGGCGCAGAGCGTACACGTGGGCTGACCGGCGGTTTTCCCCGGGTGGGTCCGGTTCGCCGCCCGACGGTCCGGGCTCACCGGCGCGCGGTTCGCACCGCGCGCCCTCCGGTTCGGGTGGCGCAGGGTCCGACGGACCGACGTCGGCGGTTCGCCCGGCGTTCGACCTGCGGCCAGCGGGGTCGGGTGGCTTGAACTGGCCGACGATATGTCGGATATGCACACTTTCGAGCGTTTCGATCGAGCGAAGACTGTGTGAACGGTCGAAATCCCACCGCTTCCACTCTCCTCAGCAGGCACATTGTGGGCTTACGGTATGCCCCATGACCTCGCCCCGCTCCTACGACGGAGTCGGCTACCCCTCTCCGTCCTTTTCCTCCGGCACGCCCATCTACGACAGCCTTGTCGCAGAGCGTGGCGTCCCGCAGATCGCGCCCATCAACGTGCCGGCGGCCCTGCCTCCGGCCACCTACGGCTCGAGCTACGGCTACAGCAACGGCTACAGCACCGGGTTCGACACCCCGGCGAGCAGCCTGCCCGCGCTCCCGCCGGCCCGCCTCGCCCTGGGCCCCGGCCCCAGCAGCGGCCCCGCCACCTCGTACATCCCGACGCAGAGCGCGCCGTCGATGTACGCGGCGGCCCCGCAGCCGGCCGTCCCCGGGTACGGCAGCCCGCAGCCGTACTTCCCCCCTCAGCGCCCGCAGGCGCCGGCCATGCCCTCTCCCCAGGGCTACCAGGCCGGCCAGAGCTTCGGCGGCCAGAACTCCTTCGCCTCGGCGCCGACCGGCATGACCGGCCAGCAGTTCGGCGCGCAGGGCTTCGGCCAGGGCCAGCAGCAGGGCTTCGCCGACCAGAGCTTCGGCGGCAACCAGCTGCGCCCGGCGGCCCCGGTCGCCCCGGTCCGCCCCGTCCAGCAGCAGTACCCCGGCGCCGCGTACTACCCGCAGGCCGGCTGACCGAAGCCGCACCACCCCGGCGAACGAGGGCGCCGGGCGGAGCAGGGCACGAGGTCTTCCTCCTCCGGGGCCGTCCGGGCCCGCCGTACCAGGCGGACCGGGCGGCCCCCTCGCATTCCCGGCCGCGGCACCGGAGCACCGCCGCCGACTGGCAGGATGGGGGCATGCCGCAGCTGACCGCCCTCCACGTCTATCCCGTCAAGTCGACCTATCGGCTGAGCCCGGCAAGTGCCGGGGTGGAGCCGTGGGGCCTCGCCGGGGACCGCCGCTGGATGATCGCCGACCCGACGGGCCGGGCCGTGACCCAGCGCGACATCCCGTCGGTCGGCCAGTACCGCGCCGTGCCGCACCCCGACGGCTCACTGACCGTCACCGACCCGGCGGGCGCGAGCATCGAGATCCCGGCGCCGAGCGCCGCGGCCGGCGACCCGGCCGCGCAGGCCGACGTCTGGGGCACGTTCTTCCCCGCCGTGGAGGCCGCCAAGGAGGTGCAGATCTGGTTCGCCGAACGTCTCGGCGACGTCCGGCTGCTGCACCTCGACACCCCGGCGACCAGCCGGCAGATCGACCTCGACCACAGCAGCCCCGGCGAGACCACCAGCATGGCCGACGGCTACCCGCTGCTGGTCGCCACCACCGCCTCGCTGGCCGCGCTCAACCGGCACCTCGCCGAGGACCACCCGGCGGGCGACCGGCGGGCCGAGCCGCTGCCGATGGAGCGCTTCCGTCCCAACCTGGTGGTCTCCGGCACCGAGCCGTGGGCCGAGGACGGCTGGCGCCGGATCCGGGTCGGCGGGGTGGTCTTCCGGGTCGCCAAGCCCTGCGGGCGCTGCGTGGTGACCACCACCGACCAGGAGACCGGCGAGCGCCGCGGCCCCGAGCCGCTACGCGCGCTCGGCCGGCACCGCCGGTTCGGCAAGCAGCTGGTCTTCGGTCAGAACCTCGTGCCGGAGCGCCCCGAGGGCGTCACCGGCGACCTGCTGGGCACCCTGCGGGTCGGCGACGAGGTCACCGTCCTGGAGGAGGCCCCGCGCCCCCGGCCGGACGCCCGCGGCTGACCGGCACCGCGCCGCCGCCCACTCGTTGTAGTGCGCGGACGGCCCCCGTACCGCGGCGGGGGCGCCCCCTCGGGCGGCCGACCATCGCAGGGCTTCGACGAAGGTGGGGATGACAGACCGCATGGCAGAGCAGAGGGTCCGGGTCACGCAGGACAGCGGGTCCCGCTGGCGGCGCCGCGCCGGCGAGTACGACACGCTCCACGAGGCCCTGGCGGCCGCCGAGCCGGGCGACACCGTGACCGTGCGGCCCGGCACCTTCCGCGAGGCGGTGCTGCTCGACAAACCGGTCACCGTCCTCGCCGCCGGAGGCCCCGGCAGCGTCCGGATCAGCCCGCCCGCCGGGGTGCCGCTGACACTCGCGGCCGCCGCCTCGGTGCAGGGTCTCGTGATCGAGGGCTCCGACCGCTCGCTGCCCGCCGTCCTGGTCACCGCGGACGGCGCCCGGCTCACCGACTGCCGGATCGACACCCAGGCCGCCGCCGGCGTCGAACTCGCCGACGGCGCCTCGGCGGTGCTCCGCTCCTGCACCGTCGCCAACCCCGCCGGGCTCGGGGTGCGGCTGCGCCCCGGCGCCCGGGCCGGGCTGCAGGAGTGCGAGATCTCCGCGGCCGGGCAGGCCGGGATCGCGGTGCTCGGCGGGGCCGTCGCGGTGCTGGACCGCTGCCGGGTGCACCACACCGGCGGCGCCGGGCTGCTGCTCACCGGCGCCGGCAGCGGCGCCGAACTGACCGGCTGCGAGATCTACGAGATCCGCGGCAGCGGGGTGCAGGCCGAGGACGGCGCGGTCGGCCGGCTCACCGACTGCACCGTGCACCGGGTCACCGGCAACGGGCTCACCCTGGACACCGGGGCCGAGCTGCTGCTGACCGGCTGCCGCATCCACGAGCTGCCGGAGAACGCCGCCGACCTGCGCGGCGGGGCCCGGCTGCGGCTGGATCGCTGCACCCTGCACGGCTTCGGCCGCGGCGCGCTCTCCGTCTGGGACGCCGCCACCGAGGTGGAGGCCGCGGGCAGCGAGATCCACTCCGCGGAGGGCGACTACCCGGCGCTCTGGGTCAGCGACGGCGCCCGCCTGTCGCTCACCGACTGCTCGCTGCACGACCTGCCGGACGCCCTGTTCGTGCTGGACCGCGACTCCCGGGCGAGCGCCGCCGACTGCTCGTTCAGCCGGATCCGCTCCTCCGCGGTCTCGGTGAGCGGCGGCGCCACCGCCGACCTGGCGGACTGCCGGATCCAGGAGGCCGGCACCGGGCTGTGGTTCCGCGACCACGGCAGCGGCGGCCTGCTCACCGGCTGCGAGATCGCCGACGTCGCCACCGGGGTGATAGTCGCCAAGGGCGCCGACCCGGTGCTGCGCGAGTGCTCGGTGCGCGGCGCGGGCGACGCCGGGGTGTACGTCTCGGCGCAGGGCCGCGGCACCTTCGAGGACTTCCGGGTCTCGCACGGCCGCGGTTTCGGCTTCCACGTCATCGACGGCTGCCGCACCGTGCTCACCCGCTGCCGGGCCGAGCAGAACGGCCGGGCGGGCTTCGAGTTCTCCGAGGCCGGCCCGGTCACCGAGGGCTGTGTGTCGGACGACGTGCCCCCGCCGCCGCCCGCCCTGCCGGCGCCGCGGGCGGCACTGCCCCCGGCCCCGCTGCTGCTGCCCGCACCGCCGCGCCCGCTCGCCCCTCCGGGCGGGCCGACCCTGCTGCCCGCGACGGCCCGGCTCACCAGCGCCGGGCCCGCCCCGATGGCATCCGCGATCGCGCCGATCCCGGACTGCCGCCCGGCCGACGAGGCGCTGGGCGACCTCGACGCCCTGGTCGGGCTGGCCACCGTGAAGCAGGAGGTGCGCACCCTGATCGACCTGATCACGGTGGGCCGGCGGCGCCGGCAGGCCGGGCTGAAGGCGCCCTCGCTCCGCCGCCACCTGGTCTTCACCGGCGCCCCCGGCACCGGCAAGACCACGGTCGCCCGGCTGTACGGCGAGATCCTGGCCGCGCTCGGCGTGCTGCAGCGCGGCCACCTGGTCGAGGTGGCCCGGGTCGACCTGGTCGGCGAGCACATCGGCTCGACCGCGATCCGCACCGCGGCCGCCTTCGACCGGGCCCGCGGCGGGGTGCTGTTCATCGACGAGGCGTACGCGCTGGCGCCGGAGGACGGCGGCCGGGACTTCGGCCGGGAGGCGATCGACACCCTGGTGAAGCTGATGGAGGACCACCGGGACGAGGTGGTGGTGATCGTGGCCGGGTACACCGCCGAGATGGAGCGCTTCCTCGCCGCGAACCCCGGGATCTCCTCGCGCTTCTCCCGGACGGTGACCTTCCCCGACTACGACGCCGAGGAGCTGCTGCAGATCGCCCGGGCCCAGTGCGCCGAGCACGAGTACGCGCTCGCCGAGGCGACCGAGAAGGCGCTGCGGGAGCACTTCGCCGGTCTGGAGCGCGGGCCCGCCTTCGGCAACGGGCGGGCGGCCCGGCAGGTGTTCGAGACGATGGTGGAGCGGCACGCGATGCGGGTCGCCCAGCTCGACGACCCGTCCACCGAGGAGCTGCAGCTGCTCGTGCCCGCCGACCTGCCCGGCTGACTCCCCTGGCCCGCGCCCGCAGCGGGGGCCGCGGGGGGCCGGGGACGTGTGAGGATGGGGCCGGAGCCGACCGTTGGAGGGAACCGTGATGGACAACGCCCAGCTGCTCGCCGAACAGCGCCGCGCGCTGATCCTGGACGAGGTGCGGCGGCGCGGCGGCGTCCGGGTCAACGAGCTGACCCGCCAGTTGAACGTCTCCGACATGACGATCCGTCGGGACCTCGACGCGCTGGCCCGCGCGGGTGCGGTGGAGAAGGTGCACGGCGGGGCGGTGCCGGCCGGGTCGGCCCGCACCCACGAGCCGGGGTTCGAGGCGAAGTCCGCGCTGGAGCTGTCCGCCAAGGAGCAGATCGCCCGGGCGGCGGCCCGGCTGGTCGCCCCCGGCGCGGCGATCGCGCTCTCCGGCGGCACCACGACCTTCGCGCTGGCCCGCGAGCTGACCGGGATCGAGCGGCTGACGGTGGTGACCAACTCGGTGCGGGTCTCGGACGTCTTCGAGCAGGCGCACCGGGCGGGCGGTCCGGCGACGACGGTGGTGCTGACCGGCGGGGTGCGGACGCCCTCGGACGCCCTGGTCGGGCCGGTGGCGGACCGGGCGATCCGCTCGCTCCGCTACGACCTGCTCTTCCTCGGCACCCACGGGGTCTCACCGGAGGCCGGGCTCTCCACGCCGAACCTGGCGGAGGCGGAGACCAACCGGGCGCTGGTGGCCTCGGCCCGGCGGACGGTCCTGGTGGCCGACCACACCAAGTGGGGCACGGTGGGGCTGTCCACCTTCGCGGAGCTGGGCGACGTCGACACCTGGGTCACGGACGCGGGGCTGCCGGCCGAGGCCGTCGAGGCGGCCCGCGAATGGATCGACGAGATCGTCCTCGCCTGAACCTCTGCTGCCCGAACCTCTGCTGACGGACTATCTGCTGGCGGACCATCTGCTGACGGGCTCACCAGCGCGGGATGCGTCGCCGGTGGGCGGGGTCGGTGCGGCGCAGGTAGCCGGTGTCGTCGCGGGTGCGCAGGCCGCAGGCGAGGTACTGCTCGTGCAGCCGGGCCAGGGCGTCACGGTCGAGTTCGACGCCCAGGCCGGGCCCGGTGGGCACCCGGACGGCGCCGTCCGCGACGGCGAGCACGCCGGGTTCGACCACGTCCTCGGTCCGCCAGGGCCAGTGGGTGTCGCAGGCGTGGGTGAGTTCGGGCGAGGCGGCGGCCAGGTGGGTCATGGCGGCGAGGCTGATGCCCAGGTGGGTGTTGGAGTGCATGGACAGCCCGAGGCCGAAGGTGTCGCAGATGCCGGCGAGCAGCCGGGAGCGGTGCAGGCCGCCCCAGTAGTGGTGGTCGGCGAGCACGATCCGCACGGAGTGCCGGGCGACGGCGGCCGGCAGGTGCTCGAAGGCGGTGACGCACATGTTGGTGGCGAGCGGGATCTCCGTGCGCGCGGCCACCCGGGCCATGCCGTCCAGGCCGGGGGTCGGGTCCTCCAGGTACTCGAGGACGCCCTCCAGCCGGCGGGCGACCGCGAGCGAGGTCTCCACCGTCCAGGCGGCGTTGGGGTCCAGTCGCAGCGGCAGTCCGGGGAAGGCCTCGCGCAGGGCGAGGACGGCGTCGATCTCCTCCTCGGGCGGGCGGACCCCGCCCTTGAGCTTGAGCACGGTGAAGCCGTGGGTGTCGACCAGGCGGCGGGCCTGGGCGACGATGCCCGCCGTGTCCAGGGCCTCGCCCCAGTCGTCGGGCGGCTGCCCGGGGTGGCCGGCCCACTTGTGGAAGAGGTAGGCGCTGTAGGGGACGGTGTCGCGGACCCGGCCGCCGAGCAGGTCGCTGACGGGCCGTCCGGCGGCACGGCCCTGGACGTCCAGGCAGGCCACTTCGAGGGGTGCGAGGACGCGGTCGACGGTGGAGGCGGCGGTGATCGGCCCGGTCAGGCCGTGCCGGTCGGAGCCGGACCGCCCGCCGAGGGCGGCGGCGATCCGGGCGCGCATCGGGCCGAGCGCGTGCACCGGCAGGCCGGTCACCGCGTCGGCGGCCAGCCGCAGCAGGCGCAGGTGGCCTTCGTCGCCGAAGGTCTCGCCGAGGCCGGTCGGGCCGTCGCCGGTGGCGATCTCGACGACCGCCCGCAGCGCGTACGGCTCGTGCACGCCCACGGCGTTGAGCAGCGGCGGTTCGCGGAAGGCGACCGGTGTGACGGTGACCGCGGTGATCGGCAGGGGCGCCGCGGCACTCACCGGTCGGGGCCTTCCGCGAGGGCGGCCAGGCCGGCCGCGGTGATCGCCCGCAGCCGGTCGAGGTGTTCGGGCGTGGGGTCGGTGAGCGGGGGCCGGACGCCGCCCACCGCGAGGCCGCGCTGCCGGACCCCGGCCTTGACCAGGGAGACGGCGTAGCCGGGCACTTCGGTGCGCAGTTCGGCGAGCGGGAGGTAGAAGGCGGCCAGCAGGCGGCCGATCCGGGTCTCGTCCCCGGCTGCCAGGGCGCGGTGGAAGGCGAGGGCGATCTCGGGGACGAAGGCGAACGAGGCGGAGGAGTAGTGCCGTACGCCGAGGCCGCGGTAGGCGGGCGCGGTCGCCTCGGCGGTGGGCAGGCCGTTGAAGAACCGGAACGGCTTGCCGGAGGGGCGCAGGGCCTCGTCGACGGCCGTGATCATGCGGGCGAGCAGTTCGAGGTCGCCGCAGCCGTCCTTGATGCCGGCGACGTGGGGCAGCAGGGCGAGTTCGACGGCGGTGCCGACGTCGAGCCGTCCGGTGCCGCGGTGGTAGGCGATCAGCGGCAGGCCGCCCGCCTCGGCGACCTGCCGGGTATAGGCCACCAGGCCGGCCTGTGGCGGTTGTACGAGCGGGGGCGGCATCAGCAGCAGGCCGTCGGCGCCGGCCTCGGCGGCGGCCCGGGCGAGGGCGCGGGCGGTGGGCAGCGGGCCGCCGGTCCCGGCGTACACCGGCAGCCGGCCGGCGGCGGCCCGGACGGCGGTGCGGACCAGCCGGAGGTGCTCGTCCGGGTCCAGTGCGTGGAACTCGCCGGTGCCGCAGGCCGCGAAGACCGCTCCGGGGCCTGCGGCGATCCCGGTCTCCAGGTGTTCGGTGTACACGCCGGTGGCGATCTCGCCGTCCGGGCCGAAGGGGGTCACCGGGAAGAACAGCGGGCCGTCGGGCATCGGTGGCTCCTCCGGGGGCGGGCTGGCTCGGGCCGTGCAGCCAGCCTCGCCCCCGCGGGGGTCCGGTGCCGGGCGGCGCGCCGCGCCGCCGGTTGCTCAGTGGCCGCCGGCGAGCGCGAGGTCCTGGCGGAGCGCGGTGTAGGCGGGCTTGGCGCGGTAGTCCTCGGTGAGGATGTTGGCCGAGCCCTGGCCGGCGAAGGTGGTGGGGACCCAGGAGTACCTGTCGGTGAAGCCCCAGACGGTGAAGTCGGTGCAGTGTTCGGTGAGCAGGCAGCCCTGCAGCAGCACGCTGTAGCCCTCGGCCTGGGCCTCGGTCTTGGTGGCGTCGGCGGGCAGCACCATCCGGACGTCGGCCTCGGTGATCGCGGTGTCCAGTCCGAGGTCGTCGAAGCGCTTCAGGTTGTCGGCGATGTCGTGCGGGGCCGGGTACTGGACGGCGAGGTGGCCCTGGACGCCGACGCCGTCGATCGGCACGTGCTGCTTCCTCAGCTCGGTGACCAGGGCGAGCAGGGCGGTGCTCTTGGGGTTGACGCCCTCGATGTTGTAGTCGTTGATGTACAGCGCGGCCCTGGGGTCGGCCTCGTGGGCCCAGCGGAAGGCGTCGGCGATGTAGCCCGGGCCGAGGTTGTGCAGCCAGACGGAGTCGCGCAGGGTGCCGTCCTCGTTGAAGGCCTCGTTGACGACGTCCCACTGCCAGATCCGGCCCTTGAAGTGGGTGACCTCGTCGGTGATGTGACGGTGCAGGATGTCGCGCAGCTGGTCCGGGGTGAAGCTGCCGGAAGTGAGCCAGCCGGGCAGCTGGCTGTGCCAGACGAGGGTGTGGCCGCGGACGAGCTGGTGGTTGTCGTGGGCGAAGTCGACGAGGTCGTCGGCGGGGCCCCAGCTGTAGCTGCCGCGGACGGCCTCGACCGACTCCCACTTCATCGCGTTCTCCGGGGTGACGGAGCTGAACTCGGTGGCGGTCTTCTCCCGGTACGGGGTGTCGGCGGCCAGGGCGGACATGTCCACCGCCGTTCCGATGCGCACGCCGGCGCGGCGGCCGAGCTCGCCCAGGGTGCGGGCGGCCGGGGCCTGCGGGTGCACGGCCGCAGAGGCGGTGTCGGCCGTGTTGCCGGCGGACGGGGATGCGGTGGCGGTGGCGGTGGGGAGGACGAGCGCGGAGACGGCCAGGGCTGCGGCGGTGGCCGCCACGAGTGCGGTGCGGGTCGCTCTGATCACGGGAGGTCCCTCTCGGCGGGATCGTAGGGCTGGGTGGCCTTGAGCTCTTCGAAACTTTTCGCAATTGGCTACGCAAGTTTCAGGAACGCTAACGGCCCGATTTTTGCGTGGTCAATCCCCGTGCACCAAGCTTTTCGGCTGGATTGACGTCGACTCAGGGCCATGCCGGGACCGGCCGGTCATCCCTGGCGGTCGGATTCACGCGAGGGACTGGCCGAAAATCTCGCTCTGCCTTACGATTCTGCCGCCCGGCGGGTCGCGAGAGAGCTCCGGCCGGTGGGTGCCGCGGTCCGGTGTGGGAGTGGCCGTGGCGCGATTGCGGGACGAGGGTCACCGCACACGACGGCCCGGGGAGTACGTGGCGCACTCCCCGGGCTGTCGTGGTGGTCGCGTCGCCGGGCGGAGGCCGTCCGGCGACGGTGGCTCAGCCCAGGCCGATGGACGTCCCGGCGAGGAAGTCCTCCAGCTCGGCGACGTAGGCGGTGATGTCGATGCCCTGCTCGGCGAGCCAGGCGTCGGAGTAGTACTTGTCGAGGTAGCGGTCGCCCGGGTCGCAGATGAGCGTGACGACGCTGCCGACCTGCCCGGCGGCGCGCATCTCGGCGACGATCCGCAGGGCGCTCCACAGCCCGGTGCCGGTGGAGGCGCCGGCCTTCTTGCCGAGCGCGTCCTCGAGGACCCGGACGGCCGCTATCGACGCGGCGTCGGGGACCTTCATCATCCGGTCGACGGCGCCGGGCACGAAGCTGGGTTCCATCCGGGGGCGGCCGATGCCCTCGATCCGGGAGCCGGTGGGGCAGGTGGCCTCGGGGTCGTGGTTGACCCAGCCCTCGAAGAAGCAGGAGTTCTCCGGGTCCGCGACGCAGATCCGGGTGTCGAACTGCATGTAGTGCACGTAGCGGGCGATGGTCGCGGAGGTGCCGCCGGTGCCGGCGGTGGCGACGATCCAGGCCGGTTCGGGGTGCGGCTCCAGCCGGAGCTGGGCGAACACGGACTCGGCGATGTTGTTGTTGCCCCGCCAGTCGGTGGCGCGCTCGGCGTAGGTGAACTGGTCCATGTAGTGGCCGCCGGTCTCCTCGGCGAGCCGGGTGGAGGCGTCGTAGACCTCGCAGGGGTTGTCGACGAGGTGACATCGGCCGCCGTGGAACTCGATGAGCTCGATCTTGGCCCGGCTGGTCGTCCGGGCCATCACCGCGATGAACGGGACGCCGATCAGCTTGGCGAAGTACGCCTCCGAGACGGCCGTGGAGCCGCTGGACGCCTCGATGACCGGCTTGCCGGGTCTGATCCAGCCGTTGCAGAGGCCGTAGAGGAAGAGCGAGCGGGCGAGCCGGTGCTTGAGGCTGCCGGTCGGGTGGGTGGACTCGTCCTTCAGGTAGAGGTCGATGCCCCACTCCTCGGGGAGCGGGAAGCGCAGCAGGTGCGTGTCTGCGGACCGGTTGGCGTCCGCCTGGACCTTCCGCACCGCCTCCTTCAGCCAGGCCCGGTACTCCAGGTCGGAGCGATCCACGTCCACCGTGTGCAGAGCCATCGCGGGCCTCCTTGTCCTGACGACATCACCTCCACCAAGCGTAACAGGCAACTACGATAAGTGACTGTTACGGGATCTCCAGCGAACCCTTATCGGGCGGCACAGCGGTGAGAACGGCGGCACAGGGCGGCGGCCGACGGCGGCGGTGAAGGGCCGTGGCGGAGGGCGGCGGGGCGCCGGGCCCCGCCGCCCGTCCCGGGCGGGCGCTCAGTCCGCGGCGATCGCCCGGAGGACGTCCAGCCGCGCGGCCCGCCCGGCCGGCCGGAGCCCGGCGACGGCGCCCGCGACCAGACCCGCGAGCAGCACCACGGCGAGGCGTCCGGCCGGCAGGGCGAAGGAGCCGGTGCCGGCGCTGTCGGAGGCCCGGACCAGCGCCCACCCGAGGAAGGCGCCGAGCCCCAGGCCGCCGACCGTGCCGAACGCGGCGACCAGCACCGACTCCCAGCGGACCATCGACCGCAGCTGCCCCCTGGTCTGCCCGACCGCCCGCAGCAGGCCGAGCTCACGGGTGCGCTCGTGCACGGCCAGCGTCAGCGTGTTGGCGATGCCGAGCAGGGCGATCAGCACGGCCAGCGCCAGCAGGGCGTAGACCACGGACAGCATGGTGTCCACGCCGCCGGCGGCACTGGCCGCGTACTCGTCGCGGTCCTGCACCTGCGGGTTGCCGTAGCCGTCCGCGACGTGCTGGACGGCGGCTTTGCCCTCGGCGAGCGACACGCCGGGCCGCAGGGCGACCGCGACCATGGTGTCGCTGTCCTGGACCCGGTGCGGCGCCCACGCCTGGCGGGTCATCAGGTAGTCGCCCGCCACGCCACCGCCCTCGTACAGCGCCCGGACGGTGAACCGCGCGGTGCCGTCGGTGAACGCGACGGAGACCGTGGAGCCCAGCTGCCAGCCGCGCTCGGCGGCCTCGCTGCGGGAGACGGCGAGGCCGTCGGTGCCGAGGGCGGCGAGGCTGCCGTCCACCCGGCCCAGGTCGACCACGCCGGGCAGCCGGGCCGGGTCGGTGATGTCCAGCTCCCGGCCGTGGCCGTCGATCCGGGCGGCCCCGCGGCCGAGCCCGACCACCTGCTCCACCTCGGGCAACCGGCGCACGGCCTCGGCGAGTTCCGGACTGACCCCGCTGCCGCCGGCGCCGAACGCGGGCGCGGTGACGGCCAGGTCACCGGCGAAGGAGCGGTCGACGGTGTCGTCCAGGGTGGCCCGGATCGAGGCGGCGAACACGGTGAACAGCGTCACCACCGCGACGCCGACCATCAGGGCGGTGGCGGTCGCCGCCGTCCGGGACGGGTTGCGGGCCGCGTTGCGGCGGGCCAGCGCGCCGCTGACACCGCGCAGCCGCGGCAGCGGGGCGCCGAGCACGCGGACGGCCAGTGCCGCGGCGACCGGGCCGAGGACCACGGTGCCGGCCAGCGCCGCCAGCGCGCCGGCGGTGGTGAGGGCCACCGAGGGCCCGCTCGTCGCACCGAGCACCGTCAGGGGCACGCCGCCGGCCAGCAGGGCGGCGCCGAGCACGGCCCGGACCCGGCCGGTGCGCCCGCTCGCAGCGTCGTCCACCGCGCTGTCGCGCAGCGCCGCGAGCGGGGCGGTGCGGCCGGCCCGGACGGCGGGCAGCAGTGCGGAGCCCAGGGTGACCAGGATGCCCACGGCGAGCGGCAGGACGACCGAGGCCGTCGCGACGACCATCCCGCCGGTGGGCAGCGAGAAGCCCAGCGCGGCGAAGAGCGCGCTCAGCCCGGCCGCCACCCCGATGCCGCCGGCCAGACCGGCCGCCGAGGCCAGCACGGCCACCGCGGCGGCCTCCGCGAGGGTGGCGCCGAGGACCTGTCGGCGGTGCGCGCCGAGCGCGCGCAGCAGCGCGTTCTCCCGGGTGCGCTGGGCGACCACGATGGCGAAGGTGTTGTGGATGGTGAAGGTCGCGACGAGCAGGGCGATCCCGGCGAAGACCAGCAGCAGCGTGGTGAACATCGTCAGGAAGCGGCCGGAGACGTCCGCGGTGGACTCGGCTGTCGCGGCCTGCCCGGTGAGTGCCTCCACACCGGACGGCAGCAGCGGCTCGACCCGGTCCACGAGCTGCTGCTGCGTCAGGGTGTCGGAGCGCAGCCGGATCGCGCTCGCCTGGCCCTCGCCCTTGGGGGTGAGGTGGCGCTCGGCGTCGCCGAGGGTCAGGCCGGTGAAGGTGGAGGGACCCATGCCGTCGGCGTCGGCGCCGAAGGTGGCGATGCCGACGACGGTGATCCGCACCGGGTCCGGGGTTCGCAGCACGGTGGTGTCGCCGATGTGCAGGTCGCCGGCCTTGGCGGCGCCGCGGTTGACGACCGCCTCGCCGGGGGCGGCGGGTGCCCGGCCCTCGGCCAGCCGGTAGGGGTTGAGGGTGCTGTCGGTGAGCCAGTTGCCGGCGAGGGTGGGCGGGCCCTTGCCGCCGACCGGCTCGCCGTTCCGGCCGACCAGCTGGCCGGCGCCCTGGACCGACGGCTCGGCCGCGCTGACCCCGGGAACGGTGCGCAGCCGGTCGGCGAGCGCGGCGTCGACCGGTGCCCGGACCCCGCCCGGGACGTTCTGGGCGGGCAGGACGTCGGCGCTGCGGACGACGGCGCCGGTGCCCGCGTTCGCGTCGGCGAACAGGGTGTCGAAGTTGGCCCGCAGGGTGTCGCCGAGCACCATCGTGCCGGTCAGGAACGCCACGCCGAGCAGGACCGCGAGGACGGTGCCGGCCAGTCGGCGGCGGTGCGCGCGGGCGGATCGGAGGCCGATCCGCAGGGCGGCGTTCATCGTCGGTCACCCTCCCGTGCGCCGGTGGCCGCGGCCGGGGCGTCGAAGGCCTTCATCCGGTCGAGGACGAGGTCGGCGGTGGGCGCGTCCATGCTGTCCACCAGCCGGCCGTCGGCCAGGAACAGGGCCCGGTCGGCGTAGCCGGCGGCGGTGGGGTCGTGGGTGACCATCACCACCGCCTGGCCCATGGTGTCGACCGCCTGCCGGAGCAGGCCGAGGACCTCGGCGCCGGAGCGGGAGTCCAGGTTGCCGGTGGGCTCGTCGGCGAAGACGACCTGCGGACGGCCGGCGAGGGCGCGGGCCACGGCCACCCGCTGCTGCTGGCCGCCGGACAGCTCGGCGGGCCGGTGGTGCAGCCGGTCACCGAGGCCGACCACGTCGACGAGGGCGTCCACCCAGCCACGGTCGGGTGCCTGCCCGGCGAGGTCGAGCGGGAGGGTGATGTTCTCCCGGACGGTGAGGGTGGGCACCAGGTTGAAGGACTGGAAGACGAATCCGATGCGTTCGCGGCGGAGTTCGGTGAGCCGGCGGTCGTTCAGCGTGCCGAGCTCGGTGCCGCCGATGTGGGCGCTGCCGGCGGTGAGGGTGTCCAGGCCGGCGGCGCAGTGCATCAGCGTCGACTTGCCCGAGCCGGACGGGCCCATGATCGCGGTGAACCGCCCGGCCGGGAACTCGACCGTGACGTGGTCGAGCGCCCGGACCCGGGTCGCGCCGACGCCGTACACCTTGACCGCGTCCGTGACCGCGGCGGCGGGGTGCAGCTGGACGACGGTCATTTCGCACCGCCGGGCCGGTCGGTCCGCTCGGTGAGCACGGCGCGCTTGGCGCGGTACTCGTCCTCGTCGATCTCGCCGCGGGCGTAGCGGTCGCCGAGCGTGGCCAGCGGGCCGCCGTGGTGCCGGCCACCGGGGCCGTGGCCGTGCCGCCAGGCGGTGCGCCGCAGGATCCACACGACGAGGAGGATCACGGCTGCCCAGAAGAAGGGGATCAGCAGGATCCACGGGCCGGGCCAGTGGCCGTCCGCGTGGGCGAGCAGGGTGTCCATGGTGTCCATCTCCTCGGTGCAGGGCTGTTGCCGGGACTGCACCGAGCCTCTCCCCCGGGCACCCTGCCGCGCGTCGTCCGGCGAGCGGCAGCTGCGGTACTCCCTGCGTAGTAGCGCGGCCGGGCGGGGAGCCCGCAGGACCCGCAGGACGGGCCTGGGAGCGGGCCAGGGAGCGGAGCGGCAGGCCGGCGGCAGCGAAAGCGAGGGCGGTCACGGCGAGGGCTTCGGGCGGGAGGGTTCGCATGCGGTGAAGTCTTGTCGGCCGTCGACCCGGCCACCATCCCGCAGGCACCACTCTTCGAACTCGACCGTGCACCAGCACCGGTGGTGGACCCAGCACCACCCGAAGCAGTGGGCGGGGCGGGGCCGGGGCGGGCTCCCGCGCCGCGGCTACCCCAGCCAGCCGGGCCGGACGAGGCCCGACTCGTAGGCGAGGACGACCAGTTGGGCGCGGTCGCGGGCGCCGAGCTTGACCATCGCCCGGCTGACGTGGGTCTTGGCGGTGAGCGGGCTGACGACCAGCCGGCGGGCGATGTCCTCGTTGGAGAGGCCCAGGCCGACCAGGGCGAGCACCTCCCGCTCGCGGTCGGTGAGTGCCGCGAGGACCGCGGAGCCGCCCGTCGCAGGGGCCTTGGACCGGGCGGCGAACTCGCCGATCAGCCGGCGGGTCACCCCGGGCGAGAGCAGGGCGTCGCCCGCGGCCGCGACCCGGACGGCGCGCAGCAGTTCGGCCGGTTCGGTGTCCTTGACCAGGAAGCCCGCGGCACCGGCCCGCAGCGCCTCGAAGACGTACTCGTCGAGTTCGAAGGTGGTCAGGACGACCACGCGGACGCCGTCGAGCGTCGCGTCCTCGCCGATCCTGCGGGTGGCGGCGAGGCCGTCCAGCCGGGGCATCCGGATGTCCATCAGCACCACGTCGGGCCGGAGTTCGGCGGCGAGGGCGACGGCCTGCTCGCCGTCGTCGGCCTCGCCGACCACCTCGATGTCGGCCTGGGCGTCGAGCAGTGCGCGGAAGCCCGCGCGGACGAGCACCTGGTCGTCCGCGAGCAGCACCCTGATCACCTCGGACCGCCTCCCGTCGGGTCCTGCGGCCCGCTGCCGCCGGTCGGCAGCCAGGCCCGGACCCGGAATCCGCCGTCGGCCCGCGGCCCGGCCTCCAGGGTGCCGCCGGCCGCGGCGACCCGCTCCCGCATCCCGAGCAGGCCGCTGCCGGAGCCGGCCGGCTCGCCCGCCCCGGCCGGCCCCGGGTCGTCGATCTGCACCGCCAGTCCGTCCGCGGACCGGTCGAGCAGGACCTCGGCGCTGCGCGCCGCCGAGTGGCGGATGACGTTGGTCAGCGCCTCCTGGACGATCCGGAAGGCGGTGAGGTCCAGCCCGGGCGGCAGGGCCGGGGCCGGGCCGCGGTGCCGCACGGCGACGTCGAGGCCGGCCTGGCGGGCCTGCTCGGCGAGTTCGTCCAGCCGGTCGAGGCCGGGGGCGGGGCTGCGCGGGGCGGCGGCGTCCGGTCCGCGCAGCGTGCCGAGGACCTGCCGGACCTCGCCGAGCGCCTCCTTGCTGGCGGCCTTGATGGTGGTCAGGGCCGTCCTGGCCTGTTCGGGCCGGGTGTCGAGGAGTTCCAGGGCGACACCTGCCTGTACGTGGATCAGCGAGATGCTGTGGGCGAGGATGTCGTGCAGTTCGCGGGCCATCCGCAGTCGCTCCTCGTCGACCCTGCGCTGTTGGGCCTGCCGGGCGGCGGCCCGGACGGCCTCCATCCGCTCGCTGCGGAAGCGCAGGATCTCGGCGACGGCCATCACCAGCAGCAGCCAGGCGGCGATGCCGAGTTCCTGCCAGCCGTTGGGTTGCGCGGCCGGGCCGCGCAGCCAGTCCTGCGGCACCGCGAAGGAGATCAGCAGGTGGGCGGCGTAGAAGGCGCCCGCGCACGCCCAGGCGGCCCGGCGGTGGCCCAGCTGCACCGCGGTGCAGAAGGCCACCACCAGGCTGAGGAAGACCGGCCCGTACGGGTACCCGGCCACCAGGTACGCCACCGTGACGGCGGTCGTGCCGACCACCGCGGCGACCGGCCTGCGCCGCCGGAACAGCAGGATCGCGGGGCCGAGCAGGAGCAGCAGGTAGCCGAGGGCGTCCAGCGGCAGGCGGCCGCCCTGGTGCCGGGCGGCCGCGCCCGTCCCGGCCAGCTGTGCGACCGCGACCAGCACCGAGGACGCGACCGGCCAGCCGGCCTTCGCGGCGCGGACCCACGGCGGCTGCCAGGGCGGCGGTTCGTCGGTCATGCCGGGAAGGCTAGCCGCCGGCCGGGCGCCGGGTCGTCAGCCCACCGGCGTGGCCGCGCCTACTCCCCCGGGAGTACGCCGCCCTGCTCCGGGCCACCGCACACCCGGGCCGGTCACACCGCCGGGTCGGGGATGCGGACGACGGCACACCCTGGCCGGGTCACACCGCCGGGTCGGGGATGCGGACGGCGGCGCCGCTCACCCGCACCCGCCGGTCGCCCTCCCGCAGTTCCACCCGGAGCACGCCCGGACGGCCCATGTCCTCGCCCTGGTGCAGGGTGAGGACGGCCTGGCCGAGGCCCTCCAGCTCGCTCAGGTAGGCGCCGAAGGCGGCCGCGGCGGCGCCGGTGGCCGGGTCCTCGACGACGCCGCCGACCGGGAAGGGGTCCCGGACGTGGAAGACGGTGTCGGAGACCCGGTGGACCAGCTGCAGGGTGGTCAGGTCGAGCCGGGTCATCAGCCGGGCGAGCCGGTCGAAGTCGTAGGCGAGTTCGGAGAGCCGCTTGCGGGTGGCGGCGGCCAGCACCAGGTGGCGGGCGCCGGCGTAGGCGATCCGCGGCGGCAGGGTCTCGTCCAGGTCGTCGGCGCTCCAGTCGAGGGCGGCCAGTGCCTCGGCCACGTCCGCCTCGGAGACCGGCTCGACGGCGGGCTCGACGCTGGTCAGGGTGGCGACCGGCCTCCCCTCGGCGTCGAGGGCCGCCTCGACCGGAACCGGTCCGGCCTTGGTCTCGAACAGCAGCTGTCCGGGGCCGATGCGCTCGGCGAGGGCGGCCGCCGCGGCGACGGTGGCGTGGCCGCAGAACGGGACCTCGGCGAGCGGGCTGAAGTACCGGACGGCGAAGGTGCGTGCGCCGCGGGCGGTGAGGAAGGCCGTCTCCGAGTATCCGAGGGCGGCGGCGACGGCGAGCTGGGTGTCGTCGTCGAGCCCCGCGGCGTCGAGCACGACACCGGCGGGGTTGCCCCCGGCCGGGTCGGCGGTGAAGGCGGCGTAGCGCAGGACCTCGGTACCGAATGGAAGCGTCATGCCGGGCAGAACATGCCGGGGGCTCCGGTGATTCCCGCCGCGCGGGCACCCGCCCGCGGCGGCCGCGCACCGGACCGGCCAAGGGCGTTCGGCCCGCCGTCACACCCCCCGGTTGACGGTCACCGCGACGTAACCTCCGCTCCCCGATCCGCCATCAGAGCGAGACCATCCTGCAAACCTGCCGTCATGACGGGACGTCATCCTTGAGGTCAGAGGTAATCAGCCGAAAGGAACTCAGAATGAGCGACTACTCCGTACTCGTTGCAGCACTCGTCGAGCTCTCCGGCGAGCGCGACCGCGGGATCGGCGCGCCCGTCGCGCTGCGCGGCCACGAGGCCGACCGGCTCGCCAGCATGGCCCGGGGCGGCGGTGAACCGCCCGCCGATCGGCCGGCCCCGCTGCTGCGGCTGCTGCGCCGCCGCACCGCCGGCCGCCTCGGCTACTCGGTGTGAGCGGGCGGCCCGTTCGGCGGCGGGGCGCCCCGCGCGGACGCCGCAGGATCTCCCGGCGGCCCGTCACCGGTCATCCGGTGGCGGGCCGCCGTGCGTCCACCTCGATCTCGATCCGCATCCGCGGGTCGGCGAGGCCGCAGACCATCATGGTGGCGGCCGGCCGGACCTCGCCGAACGCGCGGCGCAGCACCGGCCAGCAGGGTTCGAAGTCCTCCCGGTCGGGCAGCAGGTAGCGCACCCGGACCACGTCGGCGAGGGTGCAGCCGGCCTCGGCGAGCACGGCGGTGATGTTCCGCAGGCACTGCTCGGCCTGGGCGACGACGTCCTCGGCGATGGTCATGGCGGTGTAGTCGAAGCCGGTGGTGCCGGAGACGTGCACCCGGTCGCCGTCCACCACCGCCCGGGCGTAGCCGATCTGTTCCTCGAAGAGCGATCCGCTGAGGATCGTGCGGCGCTGTCCCATGACCAGGACGGTAGGCGGCGGTGCGCCGATACGTCCAATACTCCTGACCTGCCGCTGTGATATCCCAGGGGATATGGATCGCCCCGAGCTGGCCCTGAACCAGTTGCACGCCTTCGCCGTGCTCGCCGAGGAGCTGCACTTCGGCCGGGCCGCGGAGCGGCTGGGTGTGGCGCAGCCGCCGTTGAGCCAGCAGATCCGCCGGTTGGAGGAGCGGGTCGGCCACCGGCTGTTCGTCCGCGGGCCGGGGCGGGTGGCGCTGACGGCGGCGGGCGAGGAGCTGCTGCCGGCGGCCCGTCGGGCGCTGGACGAGGTCGCGGCGGGGTTGGCGGCGGCCCGCCGGGTCGCGGCGGGCGAGGCGGGCCGGCTGCGGATCGGCTTCGCCGCCTCGTTGGCGCCGACGGTGCTGCCGGAGCTGCTGCGGTCATTCCGCGCGGGCCGTCCGGGGGTGGAGCTGGAGCTCCGCGAGCTGACCACCGCGCCGCAGGTGGCGGCGCTGCGCGAGCACGCGATCGACGTGGGGCTGATGCGCGAGCCGCCGCAGGACCCGGAGTTGGTGGTGGAGGCGCTCTGGTCGGAGGGCTTCGTCGCGGTGCTGCCGGTCGGGCACCGGCTGGCGGGGCGGCGGGCCGTCCCGGTGGCGGAGCTGGCGGGCGAGTCGTTCGTGCTGCTGCCGCGCGCGTGCGGGCCGACGGTGCACGACCGGATCGTCGGGGTGTGCCGGGAGGCCGGGTTCGAGCCGCGGGTGGCGCAGCGGGCGGTGGAGTGGCAGACGGTCGCGGCGCTGGTCGGGGCGGGGCTGGGGGTGTCCCTCGCTCCGGCGGGCGTGCGCCGGCTGCGGATGCGCGGGGTGGCCTACCGGACGATCACGCCCGACACCGCGCGCACCGGCGTGGGCCTCGTGCGGCGGCGGGAGGACCGCAGCCCGCTGGTCGCCCGCTTCGCCGCCGAGGCCCGCGCCCTCGCCGCACGGGCCGGCGGGCCGCCGGGGGGTGCGGGTCAGGCGTAGTACCGCGCCTCCAGGACGTTCCCGTCCGGGTCGGCGAAGTAGTACGTCCGCGGGGCGGTGCCGCGCGCGCCGAAGGAGTTCTGCGCGTACGGGGTCACCGGGTGACCGCCCGCTTCCAGCCGGGCCCGCAGTGCCGCGAACTCCTCCGCCGAGGTGGTCAGGCAGACGTGGTTGAGCCGGTTGCCCGCGCTGCCCTCGGCGCCGGGCGCGGCGTTGAGCTGCGGAGCGACGGTCAGCGGCACCAGGTCGATCAGCGTCCGCTCGGTGACCCGCATGCTGACGAACGGCGCCTCGCCCGCCTCGAACTCGGCCAGCCGGACCGGCTCCAGCCCCACCACGTCGCGGTAGAACGCGGCCGAGCGCACCGGATCGGCCACCCACAGCACCACATGGTCCAGTTCGTACGGCATCGGCCGTCACCCCTTCGCTCCCCGGCCCGTCCGGTTCGCCCCCATGGTGGCACCGCCCGCCGCGGTCCGGCGGCCGTTCGGCCGCCGTTCGGCCGCGGCGGGTGACGGGCTCCCGCTCTCGTCCGCCGTGCCGCGCCCGGGGCCGGCGGCCCGTCAGCCGCGGCCCGCGTAGACCGCCTGCGGGTCCTGGAGGTAGGGCTGCCAGGCGAGTTCGGCGGCGCCGGCGAGGCCGGCGTGGTCGACCTGGGCGGGCACGATCGGGACGCGTCCGCTGCGGCCCCAGAGGCAGCGGTCGGCGACCACGGCGGCGAGCCGTTCGGGGGCGGCGGCGAGCAGGTCGAGGTGGAGGCCGCTGAGCACGATCCGGTCCGGGTTGAGGATGTTGACCAGGCCCGCGAGGCCGAGGCCCAGCCGGTCGACCACGTGGGCGACGGCCGCGGCGGCGCCGGGGTCGTCGGCCGCGGAGCGGGCCAGCCGGCGGGCCTGGTCGAGCAGTGGCGTGCCGGGGTCGGGTGTGCGGTCGGCGGCGACGAACAGCGCCTCGGGGTCGGTCTCGGCGTTGAGGCAGCCACGGTTGCCGCAGACGCAGCGGCGCCCCTGCGGGTCGACCGTCAGGTGGCCGACCTCCAGGGCGAGTCCGGCGCTGCCGGTGTGCAGCCGTCCGTCGATCACCAGGGCGCCGCCGACGCCGCGGTGGCCGGAGGTGACCAGCAGCAGGTGGCGGGCGTCCCGGCCGGCACCGTGGCGGTGCTCGGCGAGCGCGGCCAGGTTGGCGTCGTTGGCGACGGCGCTCGGCAGCGGGGTGCGGGCGCGCGGGCCGAAGTCGGCGCGCCGCACCTCCTGGGCGAACAGGTCGGCCACCGGGGTGCCGCTGGGCCAGGCGAAGTGCAGGGCGGCGAGGGCGGTGCCGTCCGGTTCGGTGACCGGGTTCGGCAGGGCGAGGCCGACGCCCAGGCAGCGGCGGGTGGTGGCGCGGGCGAGGTCGGCGCCGGCCTCCGTGATGGCCCGCAGCATCCGCACCGGGTCGGTCGCCCCGGGCAGCGGCAGGTAGCGGGCCTCCTCCAGCCGGCCGCCGAGGCCGGCGAGGGCGACGCTCAGGCTGTCCGCGTGGATCTGCGCGGCGACGACGACCGGGCCGGCCGGGTTGACGGCGAGCCGGTGCGAGGGGCGGCCGCGGCCGCCGCCGGCGGGCCGGGAGTCGACGGTGATCAGCCCGAGCGCCTCCAGTTCGCCGGTGACGGCGCCGGCGGTGGCCCGGGTGACGTCGAGGGCGGTGGTCAGCGCGGAGCGGGTCGGCGCCCGGCCGGTGTGGACGAGTTCGAGGGCCGGGCCCAGCAGGCTGCGGCCGCGGTCCGGCGCCGGGCGGCGGTGCTCGGCGGCGGCCGGGATGCGGGCTCCGCCGACGGCGTCCGCGGCGGGGCGCCGCTGCGGCTCCGCCGGCGGCTGGGCACTTGTAGATGAGGTCGGCACTCCTCTATTCTGACTTTGTGCCGCTACTGAACAAAACAGAAGCCCGATCCTCCGCCACCGACTCCGCCGACTCTGCCGCCGCGGTCCGCGCCCCGCGCGCCTGGTCCGCCGCCCGTCTCGCCCTCACCGCCTTCTTCGCGATCGACGGCTTCCTGTTCGCCGCCTGGGTGGTGCGCATCCCCGACGTGCGCGCCCAGGTGCACGCCTCGCACAGCGCGCTCGGCCTCGCCCTGCTCTGCATCTCCGCGGGCGCGGTCGCCACCATGGCCCTCGTCGGCCGGCTCTGCCTGCGGTACGGCAGCCGCCGGGTGACGGTCGGCTCGCTCGCCCTGCTCAGCCTGGCCGTGCCGC
This sequence comes from Kitasatospora sp. NPDC085879, assembly GCF_040686255.1. NCBI lineage: Bacteria > Bacillati > Actinomycetota > Actinomycetes > Kitasatosporales > Streptomycetaceae > Kitasatospora > Kitasatospora sp. NPDC085879. Next base: position 96,002 of record NZ_JBFBJZ010000024.1, read on the forward strand.
TGCCGGCCCACACCCACTCGGTGGCCGCGCTCGGCGCCGTCCTGCTGCTCTTCGGCGCCGGCTACGGCGCGGCCAACGTCAGCATGAACAGCGCCGCCGTCGACCTGGTCGCCCGGCTGCGACGCCCCGTCATGCCGAGCTTCCACGCCGGGTACAGCCTCGGCGGCCTGCTCGGCGCGGCGGTCGGCGGCCTGCTCGCGGGCACGCTCAGCGCCGCCTGGGCGCTCGCCCTCGGCGGGGTGCTCGGCCTGCTGGTCACCGCGGCGGCCGGTGCGGTCCTGCTGCGCGACCCGGACGGCGACGGGCCCGCTCCCGCCGCGTCCCCGGCGGGTACCGCCACCCGGACGGCCGCCGCGGCGCCCCGGCACGCGCGCCTGCTGGTCGTCCTGCTCGGCCTGACCGCCCTGTTCACCGCCTACGGCGAGGGCGCGCTCGCGGACTGGGCCACCCTGCACCTCACCGACGACGTGCACGCGAGCGCCGGGCTGGCCGCCGCCGGTTACGCCGCCTTCGCCTTCGCGATGACCGCCGGGCGGGTCAGCGGCACCTGGCTGTCCATCCGGCTCGGCCCCACCCGGGTGATGGTGTTCGGCGGCCTCACCGCGGCCACGGGCATGCTGCTCGCGGCGCTCGCCCCCTCCGTGCCGGCCGCGCTCGGCGGCTTCGTCCTGGTCGGCCTCGGCCTGGCGAACATCTTCCCGCTGGCGATCGGCCGGGCCGGCGCCACCGGCGGCCCGCAGGGCGTGGCCACCGCCTCCGCCCTCGGCTACGCGGGCATGCTGATCGGCCCGCCGGTCATCGGCTTCCTCGCGGACGCGGTCGGCCTGCCGCTGGCCCTGACCAGCGTCGCCGCCGCGGCCGCCCTGGCCGGCGCCCTCGCCCTCGTCGTCGGCCGCCCCGCCCGCACCGCCTGACCCACCCGCACGGCACCCCGCAGGGCCGGCCCTCCCACCCGGGACGGCCGGCCCTTCGCGCACCACCGCACACCCGGCGGGGGCCGTACCGCGAGCCGGCCCACGCCCGGCGTCAGTCGGCGGCGAGCAGGGCCTCCTCGGCGACGTCCGGATCGGGGTGGTCGTGCCAGGGGGCGAGGTCGGCCTGCAGGCCGCCGGCGTTCGTCCAGTGGTGGTAGGCGGTCAGCAGTCGCACGCCGAGCAGTCCGGCCGCGGTGCCGCCGTCGGCCCGCAGCCGTTCGGTGACGCCGTGCAGCAGTGCCGCGTCCGGTCGGCGGGAGCCGGGGAAGGCCGGTGTCGGCAGCCGGGTGGGGCGGTCGCGGGTGAGGTCGAGGACGGTGTCCCAGCGGTGCGGTGCGGGGTCGCCGGCGACGAGGGCGCCGAGGGCGGCTCCTAGGGCGGCGGCCGCGGCCCGGGCGGGCAGGCCGGCGGCCAGCAGGGCGGGCACCAGCGGGTCGAGCAGGTCCGGGGGTACTCCGATGCCGGAGCGGTGGCCGACCAGGTCGGCCAGCCGGTGGCGCACCCAGGGGTCGGTGCGGGCGTCGGCGGCGAGCCGTCGGACCAGGTGGGGCCACCAGGTGGCGACGGCCGGGTCGGCCGGCCGTTCCACGAACAGGGCGAGCGCGCAGCGGCGGACGGATTCCGGCTCGTCCGGGCAGGACAGTCGCTCGACGACGGCCCGGGCGGTGTCCTCGTCCAGCGGCCCGCGGGTCCCGCGGAGGGTGAAGGCGTGCGCGGCCGCGGCCGGGCCGCCGTCCCGCATCAGGGTGAGCAGCAGTGAGTCGAACGGCGCCTGGCAGGCCGGCGGCAGCCGCAGGTGGCGCACCCCGAGGACGGCTTCGCGTACCGCGTCCTCGTCGAGGTGGGCGGCGAGCCGCGGCGCGACGCCGGGACGGTCCAGGTGGCGGGTCAGGCCGGCGGCCAGGACGGCCCGGACGTCGCGGTGCAGGGCCGGGTCGTCCCAGACGTGCAGGGCGAGGCCGGCGGCGTGCCGGTCGGGGAGTTCGGCGGCGGCGCGGGCGAGTTCCTTGCCGACGCCGACGGCGAGCCCGGGCCGGGTGAGCCGGTCGGCGAGCAGCCGGGCGGCCTCGGCCTCGGGGAGCCTGCCGAGGAGGCGCCGCACGCCTTGGACGGCCGCCCGGCCGCGGCTGCCGGCGCCGAGGTGACCGAGCAGGACGGGCAGCACGGCCGGGGGCTCGCCGCAGGCGGCGAGGCGCAGCAGCGCGGCGGCCGCGACCGGCGGCGGGGCCTCGGCGGCGAGGTCGGCGAGCCGGGCGGGGTCGGTGAGGACGGCGGCCGCGGCGGCCCGGACGGCGAGCGGTTCGCCCTCGTCGGCGGCGACCGGTCCGACCAGGGCGGTGTGTGCGGCCGTGGTCCGCCGGTCGGCGCCGGCGGGCAGGGCGGGCAGCCAGGGGGTGCCCGCGGATGCGGTGCCGGCGGCGAGGAGGGCGGGCAGCAGGTCGGTGCGGCGCCGGGCGAGGACGGCGAAGACCTCGGGCACCCGGGCCAGGCCGGGGTCGGCCGCCACCAGGGTGGCGCACCGCTGCTCACGGGCGCCTGGGTCCTGCAGCCAGCGGCGGGCGGCGCGGGCGAGCAGGTCGGGCGGGTGACCGCCGGTCAGGAAGTGTTCCAGCCAGGCGTCGACGACGGGCAGCGGCGGGAGGAGTTCGGCGACGGCGAGCCGGCGTTCGGGCCGTTCGAAGCCGGGGGTGCGGCGCAGCCGGGCCCAGACGGCGCCGGCCTGTGGCCGGGAGAGGCCGAGCGGCCGGGCGGGTGCCGTCCAGCGGGGGTGTTCGCGCAGGTGGACGGCGAGTGCGGTGAGTGCGGTGACCCGGTCGGTGTCGCCGTCGGCGTCGGCCCGGCGCACGGTGCGCCGCAGCCAGGTGTCGGCGGCGCTCAGGCAGCCGGCGGTGGTGTCGCGGGCCTGGGCGGTGGTGAGGACGGCGTCCCGCAGCACCTGTTCCGGGGTTGCGGAGAGCAGGTGGTCCGGGGTGCGGGCGGCCTCGGCGAGCACCTGTTGGCGGGCCTCGGGGTGGTCGTGCCAGGCGCGTTCGGCGGCGAGCAGGACGTGGGCCCAGGTCTGCGCGTCCTCGCCCGCGGCGGCGCGCAGCAGGCCGACGCGGCCCATCATCCGGGTGGTGTGCCTGTGGTGGCCGGCCAGGGCGGTGAGCCCGTCCTCGGCTTCGCCGAGCGGCAGCAGCGCGAGCAGGCTGGACTGCAGGTACGGCTCGTCGGCGGTGCGGGCCAGGTAGGGCGCGAGCAGCCCGGCCCGCTCGGGCGGGTCGAGGCTGAGCAGGCCGGTGACGTCGGGGCGGCGGGTGTTCGGCCGGGCGGCGAGGCGTTCGCGGACGAGGCGGGAGCGGGTGTCGGGGTCGAGCAGCCGCAGGTAGGGCTCGGGGCCCCAGGCGTCCCGGTGGAACAGCATCCGGGCGGGCCGGGGGCGGCAGACCTCGGCGAGGGTGCGCAGGTCCTCGGGCGGCAGGGCGCGGGCGGCCCGTTCGGCGGCCGCGGGGAGCGGGCCGGCGGGCACCCGGAGCCGGGTGACGGCTCCGGAGCGGACGGCGGCGAGCACCGTCGCGGGCCGGTGGAGCAGCCGGACGGCGGCCTCGGGCGGCAGCGTGTCGGGCGTGGTGGTGAGCAGGTGTTCGGCGGCGGCCCGGTCGCGGGCGGCGACCCCGGCGAGGCGTGCGCGCAGCCGGTGCGGGAGCCGGGCGTCGGGTTGGCCGGCCATGGCGCCGAGCAGCCGGGCGACCGCCCGCGGTGCGGTGCGGGCGAGGGACTGCAGCACGGCGTCGGACGCCGGGAGTCGTGGCAGCCAGTGGTCGGCGCCGGAGGGGGTGCAGGCGGGCAGCAGCCGGGCGGCCTCGCGGGCGTCGTAGCGGTCGCGGACCTCCGGGAGCAGCCGCTCGGCGAGGGCGTGCCGGCGGGTGCGGCGCAGCAGCCGGTACAGGTCGTACCGGAGGTCGCGGGGTGCGGTGCGGGCGAGTTCGGCGAGGGCCTCGTCGGGGACGGGCAGGCGTCCGGCGGCGGCGAGGGCGCGGCGGGCGAGCTCCGGGTCGGTCAGGGCCGCGGTGACCCGGTCGAGGTCGCGGCGGACGACGGCGAGGAAGAGCGCGTCGTGCCGGTCGTGGGTGTCGCCGGCGTCCAGTTCGGTGTGCAGCCGCAGGTAGCGGTCGGCGGTCAGGGCCCGGCCGTGGCGTGCCAGTGCGGCTTCGCGTGCGGGGCTGGGCAGGCGGTCGAGCTGCGGGGGGAGGAGTTCGGTCATCGCGGTCACCGGGACTGCGCGATGCCGGCCTTTCGAATGATCATGGCGGTGAGCGTGACAGCATGGCGGCGAGGGTGCAATCGGTTTTCGTCCGCTCCGGGAGGCGTGTGTGCGAGTCCTGGTGACGGGGGCGTTCGGCTTCGTCGGGCAGGCGGTGGTGCGGCGGCTCGCGGCGGCCGGGCACGAGGTGCGGGCGCTGAGCAGCAGCCGTACCGGGGCCGGCGGGCTGCCGGTGGCCGGGGTGTTCCGGGCGGACGTGCGGGACGCGGCGGCGCTGGCGCCCGCGGTCGCCGGGGTGGACGCGGTCTGCCACCTGGCGGCGCTCACCCGCGGCCGGGAGTCGGTGGTGCGCCCGCAGGCCCACCGCGAGGTGAACCTGGGCGGCACGGCGGCGCTGCTGGACGCGCTGCGCGCACGGCCCGAGGGCGGCCGTCCGCTGGTGGTGTTCGGGTCGACGGCGGCGGTGTACGGCGCGCCGGAGCGGCAGCCGATCGACGAGTCGGCCGTGCCGGCGCCGGGCAATCCGTACGGCGAGTCGAAGCTGGCGGCGGAGCGGGAGCTGGCCGAGCGGGCGGCGGCGGGCGAGATCTCGGCGGTGGTGCTGCGCTGCTTCAACGCGGCCGGCGCGGGCGACGTGGACGAGGCGCGGATCCTGCCGCGGGCGCTGGCGGTGGCCGCCGGCCGGCACCCGTCCCTGGAGCTGAACGGGGACGGCGGTGTGGTGCGGGACTTCGTGCACGTGGACGACGTCGCCGAGGCGTACCTGCGGGCGCTCGGCGCGGAGGAGGTCCTCGCGGCGCACGGCGGGTTCCGGGTCTACAACGTGGGGGCGACGCCGGCGAGCATGCGGGAGATCGTCGCGGCGGTGGAGCGGCTGACGGGCCGTCCGGTGCCGGTGGTGCGGCGGCCGGCGCTGCCGGAGGCGCCGCGGCTGGTGGCGGACTGCACCCGGATCCGGCTGGAGCTCGGCTGGCGGCCGGAGCGCTCCGCGCTGGACCGGCTGGTGCTGGACGCCTGGGCGGCGGCCGGGCCGCGGGGCTGAGTCTGCGCCGTCGACGCGAACTCCCGACACCCCGGCGGCGCTGCCCGGGCGGGGCGCGGCCGGGATGGGAAGCTCGACGGATGATCGACCGCATCCGCAGGGTCCTCACCCGATGGACCGTCATGGTGCCGGTGCTGGCGCTGGTGGCGCTGATCCTGACCTGGGGGCGGTCGCTGCCCGGACCGGTGGTCGGCGTGGTCGCGCTGTTCCTGGCCGGGGCGGTGCTGGCCGCCGTCCACCACGCGGAGGTGATCGCGCACCGGGTCGGCGAGCCGTTCGGGTCGCTGGTGCTGGCGGTCGCGGTGACCGTCATCGAGGTGGCGCTGATCGTGACGCTGATGGTCGACGCCCCGGTCAAGAACACCACCCTTGCGCGGGACACCGTGTTCGCCGCCGTGATGATCACCTGCAACGGGGTGCTCGGCCTGTCGATCCTGATGACGGCGCTGAAGCACCGGGTCGCGGTGTTCAACGCGGAGGGCACCGGCGCCGCCTTCGCCACCATCGCGACGCTCGCCACCCTGAGCCTGGTGCTGCCGACCTTCACCACCAGCACGCCCGGCCCGCAGTTCAACACCGCGCAGCTGACCTTCGCCGGGATCGCCTCGCTGGGCCTGTACGGGCTGTTCGTCACCACCCAGACGCTGCGCCACCGCGAGTACTTCCTTCCGGTCGGCCCGGAGGGCGAGCCGCTGGACGAGGACGAGCACGACGAGCTGCCCAGCACCCGCGCCGCCCTCACCAGCCTGGCGCTGCTCGCCGTGGCACTGATCGCGGTGGTCGGGCTGGCCAAGGGCGTCTCCCCCACCATCGAGTCGGCGGTCGCCGATGCGGGACTGCCGGCCTCGGTGGTGGGTGTGGTGATCGCGCTGCTGGTGCTGCTGCCGGAGACGATCGCCGCACTGCGCGCCGCGGCGGGCAACCGGGTGCAGACCAGCCTCAACCTGGCGCTGGGCTCCTCGCTGGCCAGCATCGGGCTGACGGTGCCCGCGGTGGCGATCGCCTCGATCTGGCTCAGCGGGCCGCTGGTGCTGGGTCTCGGCGCCTCGCACATGGTGCTGCTGGCGCTGACCGTCGCGATCGGCACGCTCACCGTGATCCCGCGCCGGGCGACGCCGCTGCAGGGGGCGGTGCACCTGGCGGTGCTGGCGGCGTACCTCGTCCTCGCCGTCAGCCCGTGACCACCTGCCGGCCGTGGCTGCCGGTCACCCGGTGCGCGCGGGTCCGCCGGTCCGTCAGTCCGTCAGGTCGGCGGTGTCGCTGTCGGCCCGGCCGGCCTGGCCCGGTATCCGGAGGTCCCAGCCGACCAGGGCGCGCAGCTGCTCGGCGGTGACGCCGTCCGGGATCGGCTGCGGGGCGTCGTGGCGCAGCGGCGGCTGCCAGCCCTCGTCCGCGTTCCAGCTGCGGACGACCTTGGCGGGCGCGCCGGCGACCACGCTGTGGTCGGGGATGTCGCCGCGGACCACCGCGCCGGCGGCGACCACCACGTTGCGGCCGATCCGGGCGCCCGGGAGGATCACCGCGCCGGTGCCGATCCACGAGCCGGCGCCGATCTCGACGGGCTCGTTGCGCGGCCACTGCTTGCCGATCGGCAGGTCGGTGTCGCGGTACTCGTGGGCCTGGTCGGTGATGTAGACGTTGGGGCCGGTCCACACGTCGTCGCCGAGGACGATCGACTGGTGGCCGACGATGTGGCTGCCGCGGCCGATGACGCAGCCGCCGCCGATCCGCACGATCGGCTCCGGGCCGAGGTCCAGGCCCGGCAGGAAGCCGGCCGAGATGGTGACCCGCTCGCCGATGATCGAGAACGGGCCGATGGTGATCCACTGCTCGTTGAAGACCGCGCCGAGCGGGAAGGCCAGCTTGGTGCCGTCGCCGAGCTCGCCGAACCGGTACGGACCGGGGGTGCGGTTGGTGACCGCCCCGGACTCCTGCACCCACTTCCACGCCCGGTGCACGACGTGGCCGGCGGCGCGCCGGCCCCGGAGGCGGGCGGCGGCGAGGATCGAACGGGCGGTCGGCATGCGCTCACCGTATCGGCCGGGCGCCGTCGGCGAGGTACCGGGCGATCAACATCACACCGACGGCTGGCAGACTCGCCGCATGGAGATTCCCGAGCTCGTCGACGTTCTGCGCCACGAGGGCGCGCTGCTGGCCGACACCGCCGCCGGGACGCCGCTGGACGCCCCCGTGCCGACCTGCCCGGACTGGCGGCTGCGCGACCTGCTGCTGCACACCGGGCAGGTGCACCGCTGGGCCGCGGCCCACGTCAAGGGCGGCCTGGCCCGGCCGCTGGACGAGGCCGGCCAGGAGGCCGCCTGGGGCCCGGCGCCCGCCGACGCCGACCTGGTGGAGTGGTTCCGCACCGGTCACGCCGACCTGGTCGCCGTGCTGGCGGCCGCACCGGCCGACCTGGCCTGCTGGAGCTTCCTGCCGGCGCCGTCCCCGCTCGCCTTCTGGGCCCGCCGCCAGCTCCACGAGACCACCGTGCACCGGGTGGACGCCGAGGCCGCGGCCGGCACCGCACCGACCCCGGTCGCCCCGGCCGTCGCCGCCGACGGCCTCGCGGAACTGCTGACCGGTTTCGTGCCCCGACCGAGGACCAGGCTGCGCAGCGACACCCCGCGCACCCTCGCCGTCCGGCCCACCGACCGCGCGGAGAGCTGGCTGGTGACGGTGGGCCGGGAACAGCCGCAGGTGCGCCCGGGCGCCGGACCGGCCGACTGCACCGTCAGCGGCCCCGCGCACGACCTCTACCTGCTGCTGTGGAACCGCCTCGGCGCGGACGCGGTCGCCGTCGACGGCGACCGCTCCCTGCTGGAGCTCTGGCGGACGACCGCCGGCATCACCTGGAGCTGACGGGCACCCGGCCCCCTGCGCTACTCCGCCCAGGGGGCCGGGCGGCGCTCCAGGAAGGCCCGCATGCCCTGCTGCGCCTCCTCCGAGCCGAACAGCCGGGCCGACTGGGCGACCCGCTCGTCGGCGTCCCGCTCGAAGGAGTCCACCACCCCGGCGGTCGCCAGCCGCTTGGACTCGGCGAGGCCCTGCGGCGAGCCCTGCCGGACGGCGTCCAGCAGGACCTTCAGCGCGGTCGCGACGTCCTCGGCGGCCTCGGTGATCAGGCCGATCCGGGCGGCCTCCGCCGGGCCGAAGGTCTCGCCCGTCAGGTAGTAGCGGGACGCCGCCCGCGGCTCCAGCTTGGGACGCAGCGGCAGCGAGATCACCGCCGGCGCGAGACCCAGGCGGACCTCGGTGAAGGCGAAGGTCGACGCCGGCCCGGCGATCGCGATGTCGGCGGCACCGAGCAGACCGAGACCGCCCGCCCGGGCGTGGCCGTCGATCGCGGCGATCACCGGCTTCGGGCAGTCGACGATCGCACGCTGGATGTCCACCAGTCCGCGCGGCCCGACCGTCGGGTCGCTGCCGGTGGCCTCCGAGAGGTCCGCACCCGCGCAGAACACCTTGCCGGTGTGGCCGAGCACCACCGCCCGCACCGCCGGGTCGGCCGCGGCCTCGGTCAGGCCCTTGGCCAGCTCCGCCATCAGGCGGGTGGACAGGGCGTTGCGGTTGTGCGGGGAGTCGAGTTCGAGGGTCGTGACCGCATCGGCGGTGGTGATGCGGACGAGAGGGCTCTCGCTGGTCATCGCGGATGGCCTGCTTTCCGGCTGAGGGTGGGTCGGACGCGCTCGGGAGGACTCTGGCACGCCGACCGTCCGGTCGGCCAGTACGACCCGGGAAATCCGCTGGCCGGGGCGGGTGCGGCTGGGTCAGCATGAGGCCCCATGACGCTCCTCCTGCTCGCACCCCGGATCAACGAGACCGGTCTGCAACTGCTCACCTGCGCCCGGCGGCGCGGGCTGCGGGCGCACACCGCCACCCGCTGGGAGGTCCCGGCGGAGCTCGCCGGCCTGCGTCCGGCCCACCTGTACGGCGGGCCGCTGTTCGCCGACGCGGCCGCCGGGGCGCTGGGCGTCGCCGCCCTGGAGCCGCCCGCCGACTGGCTCGCCACACTGCCCGCGGAGCTGCTGGGCCGCCGGGTGGAGTGCACCACGCTGGCGCAGGCCCGCCGGCTGCGCCGCCCGGCGTTCCTGAAACCGCCGACCGACAAGCTCTTCCCGGCCCGGGTCTACCCGGACGGCAGCGGGCTGCCCGGCCCGGACGCCCTCGACGACGACACCGTGGTGCAGGTCAGCGACGTGGTGGCGTTCGCCTCCGAGTACCGGCTCTTCGTCCTGGACGGCGTGGTGCGGACGGCGAGCCGGTACGCGGTGGACGGCGACCTCGCGGTCTCCCCGGAGGCCGGCCCCGAGGTGCTCGCCTTCGCCGCCGACGTCCTCGCCGTCGGCGGCCTGCCGAGCGCCGCCGTGGTCGACGTCGGCCGCCTCACCGACGGCACCTGGGCGGTGGTCGAGGCCAACCCGGCCTGGGCCAGCGGCGGTTACGCCTGCGACCCCGACCACGTCCTCGACGTCGTCCTCCGCGCCGCCGGCCCGGCCGACGCCCTCTCCCCCACCGACCGCCGCTTCAGCCGCGCCGTCCCCGAGGTCGTCCGCTAGCGGGCCGGGGCTCCCCGGTCCGGCTCGGCAGGGTGGGGTGGCAGGCTGTCCCCGGTCGGGTGCCGCCGGGCGCCGCGGTCGGGGGGAGGTCCCGTGGTGGGTGTCGGTGGCACGCCGCCGGAGCGCGGTCCGGTGTCGACGGATCGTCATGCTCCACCGTTCGACCGGGAGTTGGCAGCCGCCTTGGCGGCCGCGGGCGACGGGTGGCGGGAGCCGCTCACCCCGGAGAACCTCGCGGACCGGCAGGCGCGGGACGCCGCGACCAGGACCGGGCCGACGCTCCGGGAACTCCGGGCGGACGGCCGGTTCGAGGTCGAGGAGCTGCGGGTTCCGGCGGGCCGGGACGGCGGGGAGGTCACGCTGGTCGGCGCCCGGCCCGCCGACGTCGCCGGCCCGCTGCCGCTGCTGTACTACCTGCACGGCGGGGGAATGGTGATGGGCAGCGCCTGGTCCGTCCTGCCGCGGCTGCTGCGTGAGTGGGCCCTGCCGCTGGGGCTCGCCGTCGTCGCGGTGGAGTACCGGCTGGCGCCGCACGCGCGCTACCCCGGGCCCGTCGAGGACTGCTGGGCCGGGCTCGTCGGGGCGGCCGAGCGGGCGGCCGCGCTGGGCGCCGACCCGGAGCGGATCGTCGTCGGCGGGAAGAGCGCCGGCGGCGGGCTGGCCGCGGCGCTCGCCCTGCTGACCCGGGACCGGGGCGGGCCTGCGCCGATCGGTCAGCTGCTGCTGAGCCCGATGCTCGACGACCGCAACGACACCTTCTCCGGCCACCAGATGGCCGGCCGGGACACCTGGGACCGGACGTCCAACGCGACCGCGTGGCAGGCCCTGCTGGGTGACCGGTACGGCGCCGCCGACCTGCCGCCCTACGCGGCCCCGGCCCGCGCCGCCGACCTGTCCGGGCTGCCGCCGGCCTACGTCGAGGTCGGGTCGGCCGAAACCTTCCGGGACGAGGCCGTGGCCTACGCCGACGCGATCTGGCGGGCGGGCGGCGAGGCCGAGCTGCACGTGTGGTCCGGCGCCTTCCACGGCTTCGACACCCTCGCCCCGCGGGCGGCCCTCAGCCAGGACGCGCGCGAGGCCCGCACCCGCTGGCTCCGGCGGATCCTCGGGCGGCCCGCCGACGGGCCCGTCCCGAACCCGCCGGCCGCAGCGCCCCGTTGACGCACCCGGCCGGCGTACCGGCCGCGTTCGGTGCCGCGTTCCCGGCGGCCGGCCTCAGCCGGTCGCCCGGCGGCCGAGGGCCCAGCGCACGGCCGGGACCATCGCGGCGGCGGCCACCGCGAACAGCACGGCGAGCGCGGCCCAGCCGAGGGTGCCGTGGCCGATCACGGCGGTGGTGATGAGCACCGGTCCGAGCATCATCGCCGCGGAGAAACCGGTGTTGAAGACGCCCTGGTACTCGCCGTGGGCGCCCTCCTCGGCGAGGTCGTAGCCGAGCGCCCAGCCGGCGGCCTGGCCGAGCACCTCGCCGAGGGCCTGAAGGGCGGCGCCGGCGAGCAGGACGAGGACGGCCGCCCAGGCGGGCAGCCCGCCGGCGAGGGCGAAGGCGGCGCAGGAGAGGGCGACGAACAGTCCGCCGCGGCGGAAGATCCGGGCGGCGGCGGTCGGTTCCTCGGTACCGCGGGTGGCCCGCACCTGCAGGGCGACGACCAGGATCGTGTTGACGACGAGGGTGCAGGCGACCAGCACCCGGGGGGCCTCGGTGTGGTTGACGATCCACAGCGGCACGCCGACCTCGATCATGGCGAACTGCAGGCCGAGTACGCCGCTGAGCCCGGCGACCACCAGGTAGGGGACGTTGCGCAGGGCCGAGCCGGTCCGCGGTCCGGACTCCGCCGCGGGGCCGTTCGGCGCGGTCTGCGGGGTCGGCAGCAGGGCGTACATGGCGAGGACGACGGCGAAGGTGGCGACATCGGCGAGGATGGCCGCGGTGTAGGCGCCACGGGTGTCCGCGACGAGGACGAGCGAGGCGATGCCGGTGCCGACACCGATGCCGACGTTGGTGACGACCCGCAGGTAGGCGCGGCCCGCGACCCGGCGGTCGGCGGGCAGCACCTCCGCGTAGAGGGCGTTGCGGACGGTCGCGGTGCCACGGTCCGCGGCGGTGACGGCGCAGGCCAGCAGGACGAAGGGCAGGAAGCCGGAGACCAGCGGGTAGCAGGCGGTGCCGACGGCCTCCGCGCCGACCAGGGCGAGCAGGACGGGCTTCGTGCCCCAGCGGTCGGCGGCGCGCCCGGCCGGGACGCCGATGAGCACGCCGCACAGTCCGGCGGCGGTGAGGCCGATGCCGACCTGGGCGGCGGCGAGGCCGAGGACGCGGGTGAAGTACAGCGCGCCGAGGGTCATGAAGAGGCCGTTGCCGAGGGTGTTCACCAGGGTGATGGCGGCGAGTCTGCGGACCGTCTGATCGGGGTGCAGCAGGCGTGACGAAGGACGGGCCGCCGTCGGCGCCCCCGTGGAGGTGGTGGTCATGGCATCATCGCACCGCATGCGGATCAGTCCCCGGAACTGATTTAGGCCGGGGCTGACGAATGGGGGATCACGTGCACCGTTTCCGGCTCGGCCTGGAGGACCTCGCCGCGGCGTCCTTCGCCTGTTCACCGCTGCAGGAGACGGTCCTGAGCCTGCGGATGTGGACCCACCCCGGGAAGTACGTCCACCAGACGCCGGTCTTCGAGCGGATCCGGCCGGAGTTCGAGCGGCTGCCCTGCGCACCGCTGCTCCGCTCACTGGTCGCCACCAACCGCTACGTGCCGGACTTCCTGACCCCGCGTCCGAGCACGCCCTTCCCCGAACTGTCGGCCGAACTCGCCGTCGTCCGCGCGGTCGCGCCGCACCGGCTGCGCGGAGAGCTGGAGCGCACCTTCCTGCCGCACGACCGGCGGCTGCCGCCGCTGCTGGCCGACGGGCTGGCCGACCCGGCCGGGCTGCTCGCGGAGATCACCGACGCCCTGGAGGCGTACTGGACGCGCTGCCTGGCCCCGGAGTGGTGGCCGCGCGCCCGGTCGGTGCTGCACGCCGACATCGTGCACCGCTCGCGGGTGCTCGCGGAGCGCGGCGCGGCGGCGCTCTTCGAGGATCTGGACCCGCGGGTCCTGTGGCGGGACGGCGTCCTGACGATCCGCCGGGACTGGGGCGACGGCGACGCCGACATCACGGTGGGCGGCCGCGGCCTGGTCTTCACCCCGACCTTCTTCGCCCGCGGCGCCATCACGAACATCAGTGACGAGCACCCGCCGGTGATCAACTACCCGGCGCGCGGCCAGGGCACCATGGCCGGCCCGGCCACGCCGCCGCCCACCCGGCGGGCACTGGAGCAGCTGGTCGGGGCGCCCAAGGCACGGCTGCTGACGATGCTGGACGAGCCGACCAGCACCACCGAACTGGCCCGGCGCCTGGGCGTCACCCCGGGCGCGGTGAGCCAGCACCTGGCGGTGCTCGCCGAGACCCGCCTGGTGAGCCGGGCACGGCACGGCCGGGTGGTGCTGTACGCGCGCAGCCCGCTCGCCGACGAGCTGCTCCGATAGATCGTCAACTCCGATGCGGCACCGCCCTGTTGACCCGATTGGTCCATACCACCTACAGTCGTCGACGGCTTCCCGGCACCCCTGTACGGCACCCCCACACCAGACAGGGAGACCACCATGCACGTCCGGCCGCCACGGCGCGCCAGGGCCAGGATCACCGCCCTGCTCGCCGTGCTCGCACTGCCGCTCGCCCTGCTCGCCGCCGCGCCGGCGCACGCCGCCGGCCGCCTCACCGCCGCCTTCACCAGCGCCGACAACGGCTCCTGGTGGAAGGGCACCTTCGTCGTCCGCAACGACAACGCCACCGCCGTCACCGGCTGGACCCTCGAGTTCGACCTGCCCGCCGGGGTGACGATCGCCAGCAGCTACAACGGCCAGGCCACCGTCACCGGCCGGCACGTCACCGCCGTCAACGCCTACTACAACGCCACCGTGCAGCCGCACGCCAGCACCGAGCCGTACAGCTTCTGGTTCGTCGCCAACGGCCCGATCGACACCCCGACCGGCTGCCGGATCAACGGCGACAAGTGCGACGGCACCGCCGACGTGCCGCCCGGCGCACCCGGCACCCCGCAGGTCACCGACACCACCGCGCACACCGTCGCGCTGAGCTGGCCCGCGGCCGCCGCGGGTGACTTCCCGGTCGCCTCCTACGAAGTGCTGAACGGCTCGACCGTCCTCGGCACCGCGACCACCACCGCGGCCACCCTGACCGGGCTCACCCCGGCGACCGCGTACACCCTGACGGTGCGCGCCAAGGACAGCCGCGGCAACACCGGCCCGCTCAGCCCCGCGGTGACCGCCCGGACGGTCGACCCGGCGAGCGACACCGTGCCGCCCGCCGCCCCGACCGCCCTGCACAGCACCGCCGTCACCGCCGCAAGCGTCACGCTCGCCTGGACGGCCGCCACCGACAACCAGCGGGTCGCCGCCTACGACGTCTACCGCGACGGCGCCCTCGCGCAGACCGTCACCGGCACCACCGCCACCGTCGCCGGCCTCTCCCCCGCCACCGCCTACGCCTTCACCGTCCGCGCCCGGGACGCCGCCGACAACGCCTCACCGGCCACCCCCGCGCTCACCGTCACCACCGCCGACCTGGTCGGCCCCGGAAAGTACGCCCGGGTCGGCTACTTCACCCAGTGGGGCATCTACGGCCGGCAGTACTTCGTGAGGAACCTCGACACCTCGGGCAGCGCCGCCAAGCTCGACGTGATCAACTACGCCTTCGAGAACATCGACCCGGTCAACCTGACCTGCCTGGCCGGGGTCACCAAGGGCACCACCGCGAACCCGCAGGACCCCGACCAGGGCACCGGCGCGGGCGACGCCGACGCCGACTACTCCCGGCCGTTCAGCGCCGCGCAGTCCGTCGACGGGGTCGCCGACGACGGCTGGGCCCCGCTGCGCGGCAACCTCAACCAGCTGAAGAAGCTCAAGGCCAAGTACCCCGACCTGAAGATCGTGGTCTCGCTCGGCGGCTGGACCTACTCCAAGTACTTCTCCGACGCGGCCGCCACCGACGCCTCCCGCAAGAAGCTCGTCTCCTCCTGCATCGACGTCTGGATCAAGGGCAACCTGCCGCTCTACAACGGCGCCGGCGGCCCCGGCACCGCGGCCGGCATCTTCGACGGCATCGACCTCGACTGGGAGTGGCCCGGCTCCCCCGACGGCCACCCCGGCAACCACTGGTCGGCGAACGACAGGGCGAACCTGACAGCGCTGCTCGCCGAGTTCCGCACCCAGCTGGACGCCCTCGGCGGCCCGCACCGGCTGCTCACCGCCTTCACCCCGGCCGACCCCGCCAAGATCGCCCAGGGCTGGGACCTGTCGAAGATCTTCCGGTACCTCGACATCGCCAACGTGCAGGGCTACGACTTCCACGGCGCCGGCAGCGACAACTCCTGGGAGCCCGCCCGCACCGGCCACCAGGCAAACCTCTCCACCGACGCCCAGGACCCGTACGGCTTCCACTTCTCGGTGGAGTCGGCCGTGCAGACCTACCTGGACGCCGGCGTCAACCCGCGCAAGCTGACCATCGGCCTGCCGTTCTACGGCCGCGGCTGGCAGAACGTCACCGACGGCGGGGTCAACGGCGAATGGCAGGCCGCGGGCGGTGCGGCCCCCGGCCAGTTCGCCGAGGAGGCCGGCACCCGCGGGTACGACAACCTGCTCACCGGTGTGCCCAACCTGACCGTCCGGCACGACGAACAGTCGGTCTCCACCTACGGCTACACCGGCCCCGGCGGCCAGTGGTGGACCTTCGACGACCCCTGGTCGATCGGGAAGAAGACCGCCTGGCTGAAGTCCAAGGGCCTGCTCGGAGCGATGATCTGGGAAATGTCCGGCGACACCCCGTCCGGCACCCTGATCACCGCCCTCGACACCGGCCTCAAGCAGTGAGCCTTCGATTCGTGGGAATCCGATAGGGGCGCGTCTCCCGCCGGGGACTACCGCCCCGCGACCGACGCCAGCTTCCGCGCGGCCCGGTGCTCCCGCATGACCTGTGCGAAGGTCGTGTGCCCCTGCGTGGTCCGGGCGAAGGCCCGCCACGCGGGGGTGACCAGGCAGACCGCGGCGTGGAACAGGTGCGGACGGCGCTCGAAGGCCCCGAGCATGACCTTGCCGGCCCGCATCTCCACGCCCAGCCCGGCCTTGATCGCGAAGGCGTAGTTGAGCGCCTGCCGCCGCACGTCCGCCGAGCCGTCGGCCTCGGCGACCTTCACCGCCCACTCGCCGGCCAGCCGGCCCGACCGCAGGGCGTACGAGATGCCCTCGCGGGTCCACGGCTCCAGCAGGCCGGCCGCGTCGCCGGCCACCAGCACCCGCCCGCGGGAGAGCGGCGAGTCCTCGGCGCGGCAGCGCGTCAGATGGCCGGACTCGATGCTCGGCTTGAAGCCGGAGAGGCCCAACTGCCGGATGTAGTCGGCCAGGTACTGCTTGGTGCGCTCGCCGTCGCCGCGCGCGGAGATGACGCCGACCGTCAGGGTGCCCGAGTCGGTCTTGGGGAAGACCCAGCCGTACGAGCCGGGCAGCGGGCCCCAGTCGAGGTGGATCCGGCCGGCCCAGGCCCGGGAGACCTCCTCCGGCACCGGGATCTCCGCCTCCAGGCCGAGGTCGATCTGGTCGAAGGAGACGCCGACGTGGCGGCCGATCCGGCTGGCCGAGCCGTCCGCGCCGACGACGGCGCGGGCTTCGATGCGGCGGCCGTCCGCCGTGGTGACGAAGGCGGTGCGGCCGTCGCCGTCCTGCTGCTCGACGCCGGTCGCGGTGACACCGGTGACCAGCACCGCGCCGGCCTGCTCGGCGGACTGCACCAGGCGCAGGTCGAACTCGTCCCGGTTGACCAGGCCGAAGAGCATCCGCTTGGAGCGGCGGGTGCGGGTGAAGCGGCCGCCGAGGGCGAAGGTGACGGCGTGGATGCGGTCCTGCAGCGGCAGCTTGAAGTCCGGCGGCAGGGTGTCCCGGGACGGGCCGATGATGCCGCCGCCGCAGGTCTTGTAGCGGGGGTGCTCGGCCTTGTCCAGCAGCAGCACCCGGCGGCCCTGGGCCGCGGCGGCGTACGCGGCGGAGGAGCCGGCCGGGCCGGCGCCGACCACGACCACGTCCCAGACCCCGCCGAGGGGGTCGGGCCCGGTGGCCGCCGGGTCCGCGGCGGTCTGGTCGGGGGCCGCGGGAACGGCCTCGTGTCCGACGGCCTCGTGCTCGTCGGAGTTCGGGTCGAGGGAGCTACCGGTGTCAGTCACGATCGCATCCTAGACCCGTCGGCCACCCCCGCGACCAGGGATGACGCGGGTCACGACACGGCACCGACCTATGATCGGACAAATCACCCGCACCTCGTCAACAGGAGACACCTGATGACCCAGCAGCACCTGGCGGCGGCCGTCCGATCCCTGATGCCGCGCGCCAAGGCCGACCTGGCCGAGCTGGTCGCCTTCCCGTCCGTCGCCGACCCCCGGCAGTTCCCGGTGGAGGAGTGCGAGAAGGCCGCCCGCTGGGTCGCCGACGCGCTCACCGCCGAGGGCCTGACGGGCGTGCGACTGCTGGACACGCCCGACGACACCCAGTCCGTGTACGCCGAGCTCCCCGGCCCGGCCGGCGCCCCGACCGTGCTGCTGTACTCCCACTACGACGTCCAGCCGCCGCTCGACGAGAACGCCTGGCTCAGCCCGCCCTTCGAACTGACGGAGCGTGACGGCCGCTGGTACGGCCGGGGCGCCGCCGACTGCAAGGGCAACATCCTCATGCACCTCACCGCGCTGCGGGCCCTGCGCGAGGTGGACGGCGGCCTGCCGGTCGGTCTGAAGGTGATCGTCGAGGGCTCCGAGGAGCAGGGCACCGGCGGCCTGGAGCGCTACGCCGAGGCCCACCCGGAGCTGCTCACCGCCGACGCGATCGTCATCGGCGACACCGGCAACTTCGCGGCCGGCCTGCCCACCGTCACCGCCAGCCTGCGCGGCATGACGGTGGTCGAGGTCGCCCTCACCACACTGGCCGGGAACCTGCACTCCGGCGCCTTCGGCGGCGCCGCCCCGGACGCGCTGCAGGCCATGGTCAGGCTGCTCGCGACCCTGCACGACGAGCACGGCGACGTCGCCGTGGCCGGCCTGACGGCCGACCAGGTCTGGCCGGGCGTCCAGTACGACGAGCCGCAGTTCCGCGAGGACGCCAAGGTGCTCGACGGCGTCGCGCTGACCGGTACCGGCACCGTCGCCGACCGGCTGTGGGCCCGTCCCTCCGTCACCGTCCTCGGCATCGACGCCCCTCCGGTGATCGGCGCCACCTCCTCCGTCCAGGCGAGCGCCAGGGCGCTGGTCAGTCTGCGCATCCCGCCGGGCATGGAGCTGAAGGCCGCCCAGCAGGCCCTCACCGCCCACCTGGAGGCGGCGGTGCCGTGGGGCGCGCAGGCCGAGATCACCGTGCTCAGCGGCGGCGAGGCGTTCAGCGCGGACATCACCGGGCCCGCCTACGAGGCGATGGGCGAGGCGATGCGGGAGGCGTTCGGCCGCGAGATGGTCGCCTCCGGCGAGGGCGGCTCCATCCCTCTCTGCAACACCCTGCGCAGGCTCTACCCGCAGGCGGAGATCGTCCTGATCGGCGTCGAGGAGCCGACCACCCAGATCCACGCCGTCAACGAGAGCGTCGACCCGCAGGAGCTGGAGCGGATGGCCCTCACCGAGGCGCTCTTCCTGCGCACCTACGCCCGGCTGCGCTCGGCCTGACCGACCGCCGCCCCGCCCCGGGTGTCGTCCCCGCGGACGGCACCCGGGCCCGCGCCGCCGACAGCGCCGCGAAGACCGTCGCCCCCACCGCGAGGCCCGCGCCCGCGCCGAAGCAGAACTCCGAAACGACCCCGCGCTCCCGGCGGGCCAGCCGGTGCGCCGCGCCGAGCGCGGCCGACACCGCCAGCCCCGCCACCGCGGCGCGGCGCACCGCCCGGCGCGGCCGGCGCGGCCCCGGCCCGGCGTGAGGTGTCCGCGCCGCCCGCCGCACCCGCTCCCCCAGGACGGCGAGGCCCAGCAGCGAGGTCCCGTACTGCAGCACCGTGCACAGCGGGACGTCTCCGGCCACCGGCCGGCCCAGCACCGGAACGGCCCGTACCCCGGCCCGGCCAGGGTGGGTGAACGCGTCCCAGAGCACGTGGCTGGCCGCCCCGACCGCGGCCGACAGCACGAACGCCCCGACCCCGGCGGCCCCGCGCGGCAGCGGCGCCTCCACGGCCACCGGCAGTCCCTCGGGCAGCAGTCCGGTGAGCGGGTCGCGCAGCAGACCGTGCCAGAGCACGACGCCTCCCGCCGCGATCGCCGCGTCCACCGTCGGTACGGCCCACCAGCGGTGCGTCAGCGCCCCGAACCGGTAGACCCCCGGCAGCAGCGAGTCCGCGAAGTACGGCACGTCGGGCGCCATGGAGCCGGCCACCAGCCCCGACGCCACCCAGCACCCCTCGGCCCCCCTGCCCAGCAGCGGCACCACCGCCGCAACATGGCTCAACGTGAACGGCACCCGTCCATCCTCCACCGGTGGGGCGGGAATCCCGTCAGGGCGCGTCGGGCCCTCACGATCGCGCCCGCCCCTGATCCGCCCGCTCCCGATCCGCCCGCCCCGGCCGCACCCCCGCACGCCCGCAACGCACCACCCTCCCGCCCCCGACGGCCCGCCATGATGAAACGACGGCGTCCAGGACCAGGCGCCCGCAGACAAGGAGGCCGGTGTGACGGACCCCGACCTGCCTGCCCCCGCCGACCTGCCGTCCGCCGACGATCTCCCCCGGGCACTCCTGGACCTCGGTGTCCCGCACATCGACATCAACCCCCTGGTGGCCGCCCGCACCCGGCTGGCGCGCGATCCCGGTCTGCGCCGTGTCTTCGCCCGCGCCGCCGGGGATCAGTCCGCCGCCGTCGGCACGGTCGGCCGCCCGGCGGGCCTGCCCCCGCAGTGGCCGGACGCCCCGGGCGAGGTCGGCCGGCTGCTGCCCGCGCTGCTGTTCACCGCGCTGGCGCCGCAGGCCCGCGCCTGGCACCGGTCCCGCGGTGTCCCTCCCGAGGTGTCCCGCGCCACCCTGGCCGATCTCGGGCGGCAGCTGACCGTGCACCGGCGCCGGCACGGCACCCCCGGCCTGGGCTCGGCGAACTGGCTCACCCTGCACCTGCGCGGCGAGCTGTTCCAGCTCGGCCGGCTGCAGTTCCAGCGCCACCGGCTGCGCCCGCAGGAGGCGGTCGACGCCGCGGCCCCGCCGGCGGGCACCTGGTGCCTGGTGCTGCACGTCCCGGACTTCTGCGGGCCGCTCACCCCGCGGGCCTGCGACGCCTCGCTCGACCGGGCCCGGGCGTTCTTCGCCCGGCACTTCCCCGCCGCGCCGTACCGGACGGCCTGCATCTTCTCCTGGCTGCTGGACGGGCAGCTGGCCGACCGCCTCCCCGCGGAGGCGAACATCGTCCGCTTCCAGCGCCGCTTCCGGCCGCTGCGGCCGGACCGCGGCCCCTCGGACGCCGAGCCGCTGGGCTTCGTCTTCACGGATCCGGAGCTGCCGCCGGAGCGGCTGCCCCGGGAGACCGCGCTGCAGCGGGCGCTGGCCGACCACCTGCGGGCGGGCGGGCACTGGTACGTCGGTAGCGGCTGGTGCCCGCTGTGACGGCACCGGCGCGCCACCCGCACCCGCCCGCACGCGACCGGCCGGCGCCCCCGTACGGCACCCCGGCCCGTGGCGGCCCGCGGTCAGCCGGCCGTGGCCGCCCCCACCGCCGCGGGCAGCCCCGCCTCCAGGTAGCGCAGTTCCCCGCGCTCGCGGGCGTCGAGCGCCGCAGCGAGCCGCCGCAGCCGGGTGGCGGGCAGCAGTCCGGCGGCCTCGTCGAGGGTGACGAAGCGCCAGCTGCGCAGTTCGTCCTGCTGCAGCCGCAGCTGCTGCTGGGCCTCGGCGCCGAGCCGGCCGCCGTCGTAGACGAGCCGCAGGCCGCCGCGGCGGGGTCCGGTCCTGGGTTCCCAGTCGACGGCGAGCAGGCGCAGGGCGGGCGCGTCGAGGTGCAGGCCGAGCTCCTCGGCGGTCTCGCGCAGGGCGGCGTCGGTCGGGGCCTCGCCGCGTTCGACGACGCCGCCGGGGAACTCCCAGGCGGGCTTGTAGACGGGGTCGACGAGGAGCACGCGGTCCTGTTCGTCGAAGAGCAGGACGGCGGCGGCGACGGTGTCGCCGGTGGGGTCGGCACTCTGCACGATCGGGCAGCGGGCGGTGCCGTCGGCGACGAATCCCGCCAGGCGCCGGGCGGTCTGCGCCGGGGTGAGGCCGGTGGTGTCGACGAGCTGGGCGTCGCGGCCGAGCCACCGTCTGGCGGAGCGGTAGGCGGGCAGGTGGTCGAGGCACCAGCGGCGGACGTGCTCGGAGCGCTCGGGGTCGCCGGGGTACTCGTCCCGGGCGGCGATGCGCTCCTGCAGGATCGTTTCGTCAGGGTCCAGGACGAAGTGGTGGACGGCGAGCCCGCGGGAGGCGAGCGCGCCGAATATCTCGTCGCGGTAGTCCTCCCGCAGCAGGGTCATCGGGACGACCAGCGGCCCGGGAACCTCGGCGAGCAGGGCCGCGGCGACCTCGGGAACCAGGCGCCGCCAGGAGGGCAGGTCCTGGAAGTCGCCGACCGGCGCCAGCCGGTCGGCGGGCAACAGCCGGCAGAGTCCTGCGCCGACCAGCTCGGGGTCGAAGAGGAGGCTCCCGGGCAGGAGCTCCACCAGTTCCCGGCACGCGGTGGTCTTCCCCGCGCCGAACGTGCCATTGACCCAGACGATCACAGAGCATCCCCTGCCCTCGGCCCACCCCGGTGCCCCACGCACCGGGCGGCGGAGACCCTACCGCGGCCCCCGCGCCACACCGGTGGTACCCGTACGGGCGGCCGTCCCATGCCTCGCGGTGCCCGGCGGCGTCGGCCTCCGGCCACCGGGCACATGCCGGGCGGATCGGTCAGCCGAGGTCGAGCAGCTGCTTCTTGAGCACCTTGCCCATGGCGTTGCGGGGCAGTTCGTCCACCAGCACGACCCGCCGGGGGCGCTTGTGGACGGAGAGCCGCTGGGCGACGAAGTCGGTGAGCCGCTCCCCGGTGACCGGGCCGTCAGGGATGACGTAGGCGACCACGGCCTGGCCGAGGTCGTCGTCGGGGACGCCGACCACGGCCGCGTCCGCCACCTCGGGGTGGTCGCGAAGCGCGGCCTCGACCTCGCCGGCGCCGATCCTGTAGCCGCCGCTCTTGATCAGGTCGACGGAGGCGCGGCCGACGATCCGGTGGAAGCCGTCGGGGCCGATCACGGCGACGTCGCCGGTCCGGAACCAGCCGTCGGACGTCCAGGCCTCGGCGTCGGCGTCCGCGCGATTGAGGTAGCCGGCGAACAGCGTCGGTCCGGCGACCTGCAGCTCGCCGACGGTCTCGCCGTCGGCGGCGACCTCGGCACCGTCCTCGCCGACCAGCCGGGTGCGCACCCCGTCCAGCGGCAGGCCGACGCTGCCGGGGCGGCGCTCGCCGTCGGCGCGGGTGGAGACGGTGATCAGCGACTCGGTCATGCCGTAGCGCTCGATCGGCTCGTGTCCGGTGAGTTCGGCGAGCCGCTCGAAGACGGGCACCGGCAGCGGCGCGCTGCCGGAGACCAGCAGCCGGGCGCCGGCCAGCTCCCGGGCGGCGGTGCCGTCCGCCGTCACCCGGGACCAGACGGTGGGCACGCCGAAGTACAGGCTGCCGCGCGCGCCGGCGTACGCGCCGGGCGTGGGCCGGCCGGTGTGCACCAGGCGGCTGCCGGTGCGCAGCGCGCCGAGCAAACCGAGCACCAGGCCGTGCACGTGGAAGAGCGGCAGCCCGTGCACCAGGGTGTCGTCGGCGGTCCACCGCCAGGCGTCGGCGAGGCCGTCCAGGCCCGCGGCGACCGCGGAACGGGGGATCACCGCGCCCTTGGGCGCGCCGGTGGTGCCCGAGGTGTACAGGACGAAGGCCGGGTGCTCCGGCGCGGGCTCGGCGAAGGTGGCGCCGGAGCGCGCGCCGAGGTCGACCGGCACCGCCTCGGCGTCCGCCGGCTCTTCCCCGGCCGGGACGGCCAGCAGCGCGGCGCTGGAGTCCCGCAGGATGTGCTCGCGCTCCTTCGGCCCGGAGTCCGGCGGCAGCGGTACCACCGGCACGCCGGCGAGCAGCCCGCCGACCACCGCGACCACGGTCTCCGCGGTGGGCCGGGCCAGCACCGCGAGGGCCGGTGCCCCCGCGACCCGCTCGGCCACCGCGCCGGCGGCGCCGAGCAGTTCCTCCCACGACATCGCCCGGCCGTCGACCACCACCGCGTCGCGCCGGTCCCCGTGTCCGCCCTCAAGTGCCGTCAGCAGTCCCATGGTCCGGACTCTACGCGCCGGGGCCGCCGGGCACCCGGGACCGTCCCACCGGTCGGACCGCCGGGTGGAACGCGCGGCGGGGCGGACGGCGAAGGGCGCGGCCCCCGGTCTCCCGGGTGCCGCGCCCTCGTGCGCCGTGCGGGGCTCAGCCCTTGCGGGCCTTCACCTCGGCGGTGAGCTGGGGCAGGACGGTGAAGAGGTCGCCGACGACGCCGTAGTCCACGAGTTCGAAGATCGGGGCCTCGGGGTCCTTGTTGATC